>JAZJZQ010000291.1:0-3025 GCA_040389625.1 Pseudomonadota bacterium
TGCCGCTGCTGGGGCTGGCGCTGAACGGCACCTCGTCCGTGCTGTACGGCGCGGTGCCGGAACTGGCCGCCGCCGGCAAGCGCGAGCAGGCATTCGCGCTGTTCTACACGGGCACCATCGGCGGCGGGGCGCTGTCGCCGGTGCTGTTCGGCCGGCTCGGTGACGTGGCCGGCGTGCCCATCGCGCTGATCGGATTGGCGGCGATCCTGCTGTTCACGTTGCCGCTGGCGTGGCGCGTGAACAGGGCGCTGGGCAGCTGAACGCTCCGCTGGCCACCGCCGCCGGCGCTGGTCGTCATCGTTCCGGCGGGCCATCATCGCCCGGTGTATCGCCCACCCCGCGCACTTTGCAGCCGGCCGCGCCGTCCTGGCGCGGAACGGGGATAATAACGTTTCTATATGCTTGCGTGATAGTCAAACTATATTGAATCTATTGCGACAATCAATTTTGCATATGGACGAAAAGACTTTACACTGACGTCTCAATGATTCACAACCCCACGAGGAAACCACAATGTCTCTGATCAACACCCAAGTAAAACCATTCAAGGCTACCGCTTACCACAACGGCAAATTCGTTGACCTGACGGAAGCGTCCCTGAAAGGCAAGTGGTCGGTATTCGTGTTCTACCCAGCCGACTTCACCTTCGTTTGCCCGACCGAACTGGAAGACCTGGCCAACAACTACGCTGAATTCTCCAAGCTGGGCGTGGAAGTGTACGGCATCTCGACCGACACCCACTTCGCCCACAAAGCCTGGCACGACACCTCGGACGCCATCAAGAAAGTGCAATACCCACTGGTGGGCGACCCGACCGGCCTGCTGGCCCGCAATTTCGAAGTGATGATCGAAGAAGAAGGCCTGGCCCTGCGCGGCACCTTCGTGATCAATCCTGAAGGCCAGATCAAGGTGCTGGAAGTGCACGACAACGGCATCGGCCGCGACGCCACCGAACTGCTGCGCAAGGTCAAGGCAGCCCAGTATGTCGCTTCCCACCCAGGCGAAGTGTGCCCGGCCAAGTGGACCGAAGGCGCAGCGACCCTGAAGCCTTCGCTGGACCTGGTTGGCAAGATCTAAGTTGAACCTGCTGGTTCACACACTGTAGTACCGCGATGCCGGTCCGGGCGTCCGGCCCGGCATACGCCTCAAGAATACGCAAGGAAGAAAAAATCATGTTAGATGCAGACCTGAAATCGCAGTTGAAAGCCTATTTGGAAAAGGTGGTGCAGCCGATCGAACTGGTCGCATCGCTTGATGACAGCCCCGCCGCGCGCGAGATGCAGCTGCTGCTGCAGGACATCGTGTCGCTGAGCGACAAGATCACGCTGGTCGAACGACGCGACGACAACGAGCGCAAGCCTTCGTTCAGCATCAACCGCCCCGGCACCGACATCGGCGTACGTTTCGCCGGCGTGCCCATGGGCCATGAATTCACTTCGCTGGTGCTGGCCCTGCTGCAGGTGGGCGGCCACACCATCCGCCTGGACGACGCCGTGATCGAGCAGGTGCGCCAGCTGGAAGGCGATTACAACTTCGAGACCTTCATTTCGCTGTCCTGCCACAATTGCCCGGAAGTGGTGCAGGCGCTGAACGCGATGTCGGTCATCAACCCCCGCATCAAGGTCACCTCGATCGACGGCGGCGTGTTCCCGCAGGAAGTGGAAGCGCGCCAGATCATGGCCGTGCCCATGATGTTCCTGAACGGCGAGCACTTCGGCCAGGGCCGCACCAGCGTGGAGGAAATCCTCGCCAAACTGGACAAGAACGCCGGCGCCCGCCAGGCGGCCGAGCTGAGCAAGAAGGACGTGTTCGACGTGCTGATCGTCGGCGGCGGTCCGGCCGGCGCGGCGGCCGCCATCTACGCGGCCCGCAAGGGCATCAAGACGGGCGTGCTGTCGGACCGCTTCGGCGGCCAGGTGCTCGACACGCTGTCGATCGAGAACTTCGTCTCGATCAAGGAAACGGAAGGGCCCAAGTTCGCCGTCGCGCTGGAACAGCACGTCAAGCACTACGAGGTGGACATCATGAACACCCAGCGCGCCACCAAGCTGGTGCCGGGCAAGCTGATCGAGGTACAGACGGCAAGCGGCGCCACCCTGAAGAGCAAGTCGGTGATCGTGGCCACGGGCGCGCGCTGGCGCGAAGTGAACGTGCCGGGCGAGCAGCAATACCGCAACCATGGCGTGGCCTACTGTCCGCACTGCGACGGCCCCCTGTTCAAGGGCAAGCGCGTGGCCGTGATCGGCGGCGGCAACTCCGGGGTGGAAGCGGCCATCGACCTGGCCGGCATCGTGTCGCACGTGACGCTGCTGGAATTTGGCGCCGAGCTGCGGGCCGACGCCGTGTTGCAGCGCAAGCTGCGCAGCCTGGCCAACGTGACGGTGATCGTGTCGGCCCAGACCACGGAAATCCATGGCGACGGCCAGAAGGTCAACGCGCTCAGCTACACGGACCGCGTGTCCGGCGCCGGCCAGCGGGTGGAACTGGAAGGGGTGTTCGTGCAGATCGGCCTGGTACCCAACACGGAATGGCTGAAGGACACGGTGGCCTTGTCGCGTCACGGTGAAATCGAAGTCGACGCCCGTGGCCAGACCTCCGTACCGGGCGTGTTCGCGGCCGGCGACGTGACCACGGTGCCGTTCAAGCAGATCGTGATCGCCGTCGGCGAAGGGGCCAAGGCCGCCCTGTCGGCCTTCGATCACCTGATCCGTTCGGACGACAGCGCGGACGTGGCGCCGCTGGCCGCCGCGGCCTGATACTGGAGAGCAGATAGCGCCGGCCGCGGCGCCGCCTGGTGCGGTGCCGCGGCATCGGGATCGCCGTCTTGCCGCACTGCCCAGGCGCGCAGACGGCCCGGCCGGATCAGGCGCTCAACGGTATAAACGAAATAGTTGAATATCGACGGGAACAAACGGCAGCGCACTACCGGCGCCGGAAATGAATAAGGGCCCGACATAGCGGGCCCTTAAGGGATGTTGGCGGAGCGGACGGGACTCGAACCCGCGACCCCCGGCGTGACAGGCCG
>JAZJZQ010000292.1:0-3921 GCA_040389625.1 Pseudomonadota bacterium
ACTACACCACCGCCATCGCCCGCAAGGCCATCACCGACCTGGAACTGGGCTACCGTGTGAACAGCGCCTGGAGCCTGGCCGTGGGCGCCAACAACCTGTTCAACCAGTATCCGAACCAGATGAACGCCAGATTGCTGGCCGAGCAGCGCGCCGGTCTGGATAACGGGGCCGTGACGGTCTACCCCTCGTTCTCGCCGTTCGGCATCAACGGCGGTTACTACTACGCCCGCGCCAACTACAAGTTCTGAGCGCGGCGGGGAGGGTGGGGGCCTATCCGGCGCCCGCCGTTCCGGAGCCGTCCCGCTTGCCGGGGCGGCTCCACCATCTTCCGATTTGCGTGTAGCATGCCGGTCACCGTATCCGGTTTCTGCCACCCTAAGTCGAGAGGATGAAAGCATGTTGAAAAAGATGAGCAAGCGTCTGATGACCGCGGCCACAAGCCCTGCGGTCGGCGGCGCGGGCACGGCGCCCATGACCCTGGACGACTACATGGCCCTGAATGGCCGGGCCCCCGACCTGCGCGTGGACTATGGCAGCGCGCCGTCCCAGTTCGCGGAGCTGTTCCTGCCGTCCGGTGACGGCCCGTTCCCCGTGGTGGCGCTGATCCATGGCGGTTGCTGGACGGCGCAATACGGCGGCATCACGCAGATGCGCAACCTGGCGACCGACCTGGCGCGCCAGGGCATGGCCGTGTGGAGCATCGAATACCGCTGCCACGACCAGCCGGGCGGTGGCTATCCCGGCATGTACCAGGACGTGGCGCAGGCGCTCGATGGGCTGCGCGCGCTGGCCGCGCCGCAGCGGCTCGATCTGGCGCGGGTGGTGCTGGTGGGCCATTCGGCCGGCGGCCACCTGGCGCAATGGGCCGCGGCCCGCGCGCGCCTGCCGCGCAGCAGTCCCTTGTACCTGGCCGATCCGCTGCCGGTGCCGGTCGTCATCAGCCTGGGCGGACTGGCCGATTTGCGCAACGAGGCCGCCCTGATTCTATGCAGTTGCGAGCGCGATACGGCGCAACTGGCCGGCCAGCCCAGCGCGGCGCGGCCCGACGTGTTTTCCGATACCTCGCCGGCCGAGCTGCTGCCGTGCGGCGTGCGCACGGTGCTGATCCACGGCGAGTTCGACACCATCTCGCCATTGCGGGCCGGGGAGGATTACGCCCGCCGCGCCCAGGCGGCCGGCGACGCGGCGCAAGTGATCGTGCTGCCCGGCGGCAGCCATTTCGACGAAGTGTCGGCCGGCTCGCCGTGCTGGCCCATCGTCTGCGGCGAGATCCGCAAGGCGCTGGGGCTGGCGGCGCAGGCGTAGGCGCGCCGGGTTACGGCCGATAGCGCAAGGCTTCCACCAGCAGGGCAAAAGCGGGCGCGGACTGGCGCCGGCTGGGGTAGTACAGGTGGTAGCCGGGGAAGGGCTGGCACCAGTCGTCCAGCACCCGCACCAGGCGTCCCGCCGCCACGTGCTCCTGCACCATGTCCTCCGGCAGGCAGCCAAGGCCGAAGCCGGCCAGCGCGGCCCGCAAAATAGGCGGGCTGCTGTTGAACACCAGCTGGCCTTCCACCCGCACATTGAGCGGGTGGCCATTCTTCTCGAACTCCCATGCATACAGGCCGCCGTAGGTGGGCAGGCGCAGGTTGATGCAGTCGTGCGCCGCCAGGTCTTGGGGCGTGGCGGGCGGCGGCCGCCGGGCGAAATAGGCCGGCGCGCCAACGACGGCCATGCGCAAGTCCGGCGCGATGCGCACGGCGATCATGTCCTTGGCGACCTGGTCGCCCAGGCGCACGCCGGCGTCGTAGCGCTCGGCCACGATGTCGATCAGGCCGTAATTGACGATCAGCTCGACCCTGATGTCGGGATAGTCCGGCAGGAAGTTGGCCAGCCGCGGCCACAGCACGGTGTTGGCCGCATGATCGGCGGCCGAGATGCGGATGGTGCCGGCCGGCTTGTCGCGCAGCGCGCTGAGCGCGGCCAGTTCCGCCTCGATGTCATCGAAGCAGGGCGCCAGCGTCGCCATCAGGCGTTCGCCGGCCGGCGTGGGGGCGACGCTGCGCGTGGTGCGGGTCAGCAGGCGCACGCCCAGCCGGGCTTCCAGCGCCCGTATCGTGTGGCTCAGCGCCGACTGCGAAACGCCCAGCTGCGCCGCCGCCCGCGTGAAGCTGCCCTCGCGCGCGACGCAGAGGAAGGCCATCAGGTCATTGTAATTTTCCCGCACCATTGATGAATTCTGTTCATAGGTTCATGCCGATTATAGCGTCTAATCACAGTAGTCCTTTGCCGCTACAGTAGCTCCGTGGCCACCGCACCGGTGGCCCACACTACTCGTCAAGCAGGGACAGCTCACCATGGACATCATTCGCAACGGCGCCCAAGCCACCGCTGCCGCCCGCCAGCGCCTGGCCGTGCTGGCGATCATTCTCGTCAGCTACCTGATGATCGTGCTGGACGCCTCCATCGTCATCACGGCACTGCCGAAGATACGGGCCGACCTGGCCTTCTCCGCCGCGGGCCTGACCTGGGTGCAGAGCAGCTACACGCTGATCTTCGGCAGCTTGCTGCTGCTGGGCGCGCGCGCCGGCGACATCCTCGGCCGGCGCCGCATGTTCATCGCGGGACTGGGGCTGTTCACGGCCGCTTCGCTCGCCATCGGCATCGCGCCGTCGGCCGCATGGCTGATCGCGGCGCGCGCCGTGCAGGGCGCGGGGGCGGCCGTGCTGGCGCCGTCCACGCTGGCGCTGCTGTCGACCAGCTTTGCGGAAGGGCCGGAGCGCACGCGGGCCGTGGGCTTGTACGGCGCCGTCGCCGGCGTGGGTGCCAGCATCGGTCTGGTGCTGGGTGGCGTGCTGGCGGACGCGCTGTCGTGGCGCATCGGTTTCTTCATCAATCTGCCGATCGGATGGGCGCTGATGCTGGGCGCGCGGCGTTATCTGGCCGAGACGGCGCGCCGTCCCGGCCGGTTCGACCTGGCCGGCGCGTTCAGCTCCACGGCCGGCATGGGGGCGCTGGTGTACGGCATCGTCCACGCGGCGGCGGCGGGCTGGCGCGATCCGCGCACGGCGGCCGCCATCGCCATCGGGCTGGCGCTGCTGACGGCCTTTGTGCTGATCGAGGGGCGCGCCCGCCAGCCCATCCTGCCCCTGCGGCTGTTCGCGAACCGCGAGCGCAGCGGCGCCTATGCGGCCCGCATGCTGTTCCTGGGCGCCATGGTGGGATTCTGGTTCTTCACCACCCGGTTGCTGCAGGAGGTGTTGGGCTACAGCGCCTTCGCGGCCGGCTTCGCCTTCCTGCCGATGACGTTGGTGAACTTCGCCACGGCACTGGCCGTGCCGCGGCTGACGGCGCGCTTCGGCAATGGCCGGCTGCTGGCAGCCGGCATGGGGATGGCGCTGGTGGGCATGGTCTTGCTGAGCGGCGCGGGCGCAGCTACGCACTATGTGACGGGCGTGATGCTGCCGATGATGCTGATCGGCGTGGGCCAGGGCGGCGTACTGAGTACGCTCACGATCGCAGGTATTGCCGGCGTGGCTGCGGAAGACGCGGGTGCCGCCTCGGGGCTGGTCAACGTGGCGCACCAGCTTGGCGGGTCGATGGGGCTGGGTGTACTGGCCGTGGTCTACGCATCGGCCGCGCCGGTGGCGCAGGACGCCAGGGACGCGCTGGCGCATCGTATCGGCGCTGCGCTGACCGGCGGCGCCGTCATGTTGGCATTGGCGGCGGCGCTGGTGGTGGTGCTGATTGTGCGGCCACGGCGGGCATCCAGTGGGCGGGCGGTCACGCCGGCCGTGTGATGCCGAGCGAGCAGGAGGGACGGGCGGACGGACGGCGGCTGGGCTGGTCACATCGTCGGCGGCGATACTGCGCGGCAAGCCGGCGCCATGGACGGTGGGGTAGGCGCCGGCGCCTCCCTCCGGCAACGTGTCTCGTTCGACT
>JAZJZQ010000293.1:0-3836 GCA_040389625.1 Pseudomonadota bacterium
GTCGATGATGGCGCCGTGCTTGATCACTTCGGCCAGGCCGGCCGACAGTTCGCGCGCGGGCAGCGTTTCCAGCGTGCTGGTGTCGGCGATCACGGTACGGGGCTGGTAGAACGCACCGATCATGTTCTTGCCCATGGGGTGGTTGATACCCGTCTTGCCGCCCACGGACGAATCGACCTGGGCCAGCAAGGTGGTGGGCACCTGGATGAAGTCGATGCCGCGCATGTAGCTGGCCGCCGCGTAGCCGGTCAGGTCACCGATCACGCCGCCGCCCAGGGCGACCAGCGTGGTCTTGCGGTCGGCCTTGTTGGCCAGCAGGGTGTCGAAGATCTGCATCAGGCTGGCCCAGTTCTTGTGCTCCTCGCCGTCCGGCAGCACGATGGACAGCACGTCCTTGCCGGCCGCGCGCAAGCCCTCTTCCAGCCGCGCCAGGTACAGCGGCGCGACGGTGGTGTTGGTGACGATGGCCACCTTGCGGCCGCCCACGTGGCGCGCCAGCAGGGCGCCGTCGTGCAGCAATTGGGGACCGATTGCAATGGGGTAGCTGCGCTCGCCCAGGTCTACGTTTAACAGGATGGTGGTTTGTTCGCTCATCGATGGCTCGGCTTGTGTGACGCAGTCCGGCGCAGCCTGGCATGCCAGGCTGTCCAGATGGGTCAAAATGGTCTGAACCATCGATTGTACGTTAGGTCGGCCCGTATCGATCACCACGTGCGCCACTTCCTGGTACAGCGGGTCGCGCAAGGCCATCAATTCTTCCAGCTTTTTGCGCGGATCGGCCGTTTGCAGCAGGGGCCGGTTCTTGTCGTGGGCGGTGCGGGCCAGGATGCTGTTGACGCTGGCGCGCAGGTAGATCACGGTGCCGCGCGCCTGCAGGTAGGCGCGGCTGTCCGGATTGAGGATGGCGCCGCCGCCCGTGGCCAGCACGATGCCCTGCTGGGCGGTCAGCTCGCGGATCACGTCCGCCTCGCGCCGGCGGAAACTCTGTTCGCCCTCGATCTCGAAGATCCACGGGATGGAGGCGCCGGTGCGGGCCTCGATCTCGTGGTCCGAATCGATGAACTTCAAGCCCAGCTTGCGGGCGAGGATGCGGCCTATCGTCGTCTTGCCGGCACCCATCAGCCCCACTAAAAACACATTTTGCATTGACTTCCGAGCTTAGTTTGGATTGCTGCAATCGGTGGCAGTGCCGTACGGACTGACGCGGCCGGGAGGCGACGTGGCGAGCGAGGCAAAGTCGGCCGCCAAGCCGGGCAGGCGGGTATAGCCCACATAACGCGCTTCGGTACCGGACACCTGGCCACGGATGGTCAGGTCGATGGCCAGCCAGTTGGCACGGTCGCGCGGGTAGATCAGCGACACGACGGCCTGGCCGTTGGCGTCGGTGGTACCGTTGGAGGTCACCGTGATGGGAATGCCGGGATCGAGACGGCCATTGCCGTTGATGTCTTCACCGGCCTCCATGATGCCATTGCTGTTGGTGTCTTCGTTCAGGCAAGCGGTCGGGATCTTGTCGGCGTCGGTGCTGATGGCCCAGGGACCCTGGATGCCCAGGAAATACAGCTGCCCCTTGTAGTAGTAGCGCGGACGTACCGAGCCGGTAATGTTCACGCCTGGCACGGCGTTGCCCGAGGCGTCCGTCACGAACACGGCGTAGTCGACCTGATAAGTGGCAAACGTGGGCGTACCGACGGTGGCGCCGGTGCCGGCGCTGATGAACAGCGACTTCTTGGCCACCGTCAGGTTGACCGTGGCGCTGGCCGTCGAGGCACCCTGCAGCTGGGCCTTGACGGTCACACCGTCGAGCTTGGTGTCCGCCGTGCCGGCGATATAGCTGACGGACGCGGAACCGTCGCTGCCCGTGGTGACGACGGACGGCTGGGTCAGGCTGCCGCCGCTGGGGTCGGTCACGATGGAGAAGGCCACCTGGGCGTTCTTGACCAGGTTATTTTCCGTGCTACCGTCGCGCACGATGGCGCGCAGCGTGGTCTGCTGGACGGTGCTGCCCGGCAGGTTGGCGCCCACCACGGCCGGATCGGCCTGGACGCTGATGGTGCCGCTGGCCGTCAGGGGCGCCAGGAACTCCACGGTACCCTGCACCGTCAAGCCACCGGCGTTGGCCGTCAGCGTGGCTACGCCGGGGCTGGCCGCTTTCACATAGCCCTTCACATTGCCGTCGACCAGGATCAGCGGCGCGTTCAGTATGGCAGTGCAGCCCGGATCGCCGTAGACGCTGCCGCGCGACGTGCTCAGTGCCACGGGGCCCGACTGGTTCACCCCAGCGACGTCGTAATGGATGCTCACCGGCTGGCAGGTGTTGATGTTGGCCACGGAGACGACATTGTTGCTGCCGTCCACGGCCGTCACATTGAAGTTCGACGAGCTGACGGTGATGGCCGACGTGGCCGTCTCGCCCATGGCCTTGACGACGATGGTGTCGGGCCCCGGGGTCAAGGCCGAGTAGCTCAGCACCAGCTGGCCGGCCGTGTTGGTGACGGCGGCGCCGCCGCCCTTGACGGTCAGCGCATTGGCGCCGGAGCTGTAGCTGACGGCGCGCCCGGTCAGCGCGTTGCCGGCCGAATCGACCAGCTTGACGGTGACGTCGGTGCTGGCGCCGACCCGTACCGTGCTGCTGTTATTGATGACGAGTTTGTTGCCGACCACGTTGACGACAGCCGTGACGGCATGGGCGCCGGGCGCCGTGGCCGTGACGGTGATGGTGCGCGAGGTCGGGTCGCCGCCCGTGCTGAGCTTCTCCGTCACCTTGCCGTTGGCGTCCGTGATGCGGTTGGTCAGCGACAGGCTGCCCGAGTCGGCCGACAGGTCCACCTTCACCCCCGGCACGACGGAATTGTTGGCATCCTTGACCAGGGCCACCAGGTTGACCTCGTTGCCGGAGGCGCCGGCCGACTGCAGCACGCCCGAATCGGTGGTCAGCACCAGGGTCGGGGTGGCAGGCACCACCACCACCTTGATGGGGGCCGAGGTGGCGTTGCCGGCGCTGGCCGTGATGGTGATGGTGCGCGGCGTCGGATTGCCCTTGGTATTGAGTTTTTCCACCACGGCGCCGCTGGTATTGGTCTGGCGCACGGTGTTGGTGATGTTGCCCGAATCGGCAGTGAAGCTGACCGTCTCGCCCGGCAGCACATTGCTGTTGGCATCCTTGACGATGGCCGTCAGCGTCACTTCCGTGCCATCGACGCCGGACGAGTCGATGGTACTGGCGCTGGCGATCAGCAGCACGGTGGCCGCCTTGGACGGGGCCACGCCGTTGCTGTTGGTGCCAGGCGAACCGCCGCCGCCGCCGCAGGCGGCCAGCAGGGTCGAACAGGCAAGCAGCGCCAGCCATCCGGTGATTTTTTTCATGACGCTTCTTTCCTTAGTGATCATCGTATTACCCTTGTTTGCCACACAATCTTGTCATTATCGCGTCGAGAGCCGGTCAGCGACAATCTTTGGCGTGATAAATACCAGCAATTCCGTCTTGTCGTTGGTACGGCCCGTGGTGCGGAACAGATAACCGAGCACCGGCACGTCGCCCAGGAACGGGATCTTGCTCACTTCCTTGCGCTCGACCTGCTGGTAGATGCCGCCCAGCACCACCGTGCCGCCGTTCTCGACCATGACCTGGGTCTTGACGTGCTTGGTGTCGATGGCGAAGCCGGCCCGCGTTTCCTGGCCCACGCTGTCCTTGTTGACGTCCACGTCCACCACCACGTTGCCGTCGGGGGTGATCTGGGGCGTCACTTCCAGCCGCAGGTTGGCCTTGCGGAACACGATGGAGGTGGCGCCGCTGCTGGTGGCCACCTGGTAGGGCAGCTCGATGCCCTGCTCGA
>JAZJZQ010000294.1:0-3842 GCA_040389625.1 Pseudomonadota bacterium
GGTCTTGGCCGCGTTCATGGTTTCCACATTGGTCTGGTAGGAACGCGAGGCCGACAGCATGTTGACCATTTCATCGACCACATTAACGTTGGGCATGGTCACATAGCCCTTCTCGTCGGCCAGCGGATTCTTGGGGTCGTACTTGAGTTTCATGGGCGACGGGTCTTCCACCACCTGGCGCACCCGCACCCCGGTGGAGGCGCCGCCGTCGGTGGCCGGGGTGGCTTCGAACACCACCTGCTTGGCGCGGTAAGCTTCGCCGCTGGCGCTGGTGGCGCTGTCGGCGTTGGCCAGGTTGCTGGCCACCACGTTCAGGCGCTGGGCCTGGGCGCTCATGGCCGAACCGGAAACATTGAAAATACTGAACAGCGATGACATGATTAGTTACCTCCCTGGATGGCCGCCATCATTTCCTTGACCTGGGCGTTGATCATCGTGATGCCGGCCTCGTAGCGCAGCGCGTTGTCGGCGAACTGGTTGCGTTCCACATCCATGTCCACCGTGTTGCCGTCCACGGCGCCCTGCACCACGCCGCGGTACAGCAGCGGCGTGCCGTCCGGCAGCGCCGTGCCATCCTTGGCCGGGGCCGGATAATGCTGGGGCGCCGTGGTGCTCAGCGGTTGGCTGGCGCTGCTGCTGGCCAGGGCGCTTTGCAGCGCGCTGGAAAAATCGATGTCGCGGGCCTTGTAGTTAGGGGTGTCGCCGTTGGCGATGTTGGACGCGAGCACGGTCTGGCGCTGCGAGCGCAGGCTCAGCGCGGCTTCGTTAAAGCGCAGGTAATCGTCGAGTTTCCCTAACATGACAGGCTCCGTAGCGTGCGTCCCGCCATGATGGGCTGGACGAACTGGTGATGACAGGAGCCATGATACGGCCGCTTGCAGCACGGCAATCGAACGATAAGGCCATGCTTTTGCGCCCTATTCCGGGCTTGCCGGCGGGCCGGCCGGACTATGATGGCATCATTCCCCGGACACCTACACCATGAAACCACTGTTGCTCACCACCTTGCTGCTGGCCCTGTCGGCCGGCGCGGCCGCCCAACCGGGCGCAGGGCGCCAGGACGCCGCCGCCCTGCGCCAAAGCGTGGAACAATTCCTGCAGACGCAGACGGCCGGCCTGCCGGGCCAGGCCAGGGTCACCGTGGGCGCCATCGACGCCCGCATGGCCCTGCCCGCCTGCCCGGCGCCGCAAGCCTTCCTCATGCCGGGCAGCCGGGCCTGGGGCAAGACGACGGTGGGTGTGCGCTGCGGCGCGCCCGTGTGGACCATCTATGTGCAAGCGAACGTGAGCGTGGTGGCCGACTACATCGCCAGCGCCGTGCCACTGGCCCAGGGCCAGACCATCGAGGCGGGCCAGCTGGTGGCCGTACAGGGCGACCTGACGGCCATGCCGCCGGGCATCGCCACCGACATGGCCCAGGTGGTGGGCCGTTACGCCAACGTGTCGCTGCCGTCCGGTACCCCGCTGCGGCTCGATACGCTCAAGAGCCGGCCCGTGGTGCAGCAGGGCCAGCTGGTGCGGCTGGTCTCGAGCGGCAACGGTTTTTCCGTGTCGGCCGAGGGGCGTGCCGTCAGCACGGCCGGCGACGGCCAGGTGGTGCAGGTAAGAACTGCCGGTGGGCAACAAATTAGTGGGATCGCCAAGACTGGCGGTCTGGTGGAAGTCGCGTTCTGAGGAAAGTTGAGTTCTTTGCGGCAAGGCACGCTAAAGTTTATTCAAGGGCCGCCGTTATAGACTCATACCCCGGAGTCCGAGACTCCGATCAGACGAGGATGATGCTGTGAAAATCAACGATACACTCAAGAGCACCCCCGGCTTGCCGGTGTCGCCCGCAGGCACGTCCAACGCCCGCAGCGCCGATAAGACGGCAGCGACCCCGGCCGCGACGGACAATGTACGCCTGTCGCCGCAAGGCCAGGCATTGGCGGCCAGTGCGGCCGGCGGCGGCAGCGCCGTGTTCGACACCAAGAAAGTCGAACGCATCAAGCTGGCCATTGCCGACGGCCAGTTCCAGGTCAATTCGGAAAAAGTGGCGGACGGACTGCTGGACACGGTCAAGGATCTGCTGCACTCAAGAAAACGTTAGGACTTACCATGCCAGCCGTAAACCCGATGACCATCCTGCGCGAAGAACAGCGCCTCATGACTTCCCTGCTGGAAGTGCTGAAGCAGGAGCAGCAGCATCTGGTGGCCGCCAATATCGACGGCTTGACGGCATTGACGCCGGAAAAATCGGCCCTGGTCGGCCAGATGGCCACCCTGGCCAGCCAGCGCCACGGCGCACTGGGTGCGGCCGGCTACGCGCCCCAGGAAGCGGGCATGGCGGACTGGGTAGCCGCCTGCGGCGACAGCGCCGCCGCCCCCCTGTGGCAGACCCTGCTGGAACAGACGCGGGAAGCGAAGGAGCTGAACCGCATCAACGGCATGCTGATCAACAAGCACATGGGCCACACCCAAGGTGCGCTGCAAGCGCTGCGCCCGCTGGCCGCCGCCAGCAGCAGCTTCTACGGCCCCAGCGGCCACGCCACCACCTCCACCACCAGCCGCGGCTTCTTCGCCGGCTGACAATCGGGCAAGACAGGCCGGGCCCCAGTGGGGCGCCCGGAACAGCAGACGCCATTTGGCGCCGTCGCGCCATTGCTGCGCCTGTGCTGAAGATTTATTTCATCCACACGCCCGAAATGAACAGAAATTGCAGGGACGGCGGCATGCCCGCGTCCGCGTAGCGCGGCACCACGATCACGTAAGCGGCGCCGCCTATTGCGGCTTGATGGCCGGCGTGGGCAATTCCGTCACCGTATCGGGCAGGCCGGACAGGATGGTGACGGCCACCCGCCGGTTGCGGGCCCGCCCCTCGGCCGAGGCGTTGGACGAAACGGGCACGTTGGCCGCGTGGCCGACGGCCGTCAGGCGGGCCGGCGCCACGCCGGCGTCGATGAACAGGCGCACCACGCTGGCCGCCCGCACGGACGACAGTTCCCAGTTGGACGGGAACAGGGCGTTGCGGATGGGCTGGTTGTCCGTATGCCCTTCCACCTGCACGTCGTGGCCGTCGTCCTTGAGCAGCACGGCCACGGCCCGCAGCGCTTCCGTCGATTCGCTCGTCAGCCGGGCGTCGCCCGGGTCGAACAGCACGCTGGCGTTGATTTCCACGCTGACCCCGCGGCTGTTCTGCGTCACCCGCACCTTGCCTTCCTTGACCAGCGGCGCCAGCGTGGACAACAGGTCCTGGGCCAGCTTGGTCATGTGTTCCTTTTCCTTGCGCAGCAATTCCGTGCGGCGGCGCAGGCCGGGATTGGGGATGGGCAGGTTCTGCACCTGGGTCGTGATGGGCTGGGCCGCGCCGGCCCCGCCGAAGGCGTCGCCCAGCGCGTCCGAGAACACCTTGTATTTGCCGATGTTGACGGACGAGACGGCATACATGACGACGAAGAAGGCGAACAGCAAGGTGATGAAATCGGCATACGAAATCAGCCAGCGCTCGGGGTTCTCCGCTTCCTCGTCGAACTTCCTGCGCGCGCGCCGGTACTGCATGTCACTGCTCCCGCAGCAGCGTGGCCACGCGCTCGTCGATCACGCGCGTGTGGTCGCCCGTGGCGATGTCATGGAACACGGCGGCCGCGATTTCCTGCTGGTGCACGGCTTGGGTGACGATGGCCTTGAGCTTGTTGGCCACCGGGTAGAGGAACAGGTTGGCCAGCCCCACGCCGTAGATGGTGGAGACGAAGGCGACGGCGATGCCGGAACCGAGCTTGCTGGGGTCGGTCAGGTTTTCCATCACGTGGATCAGGCCCAGCACGGCGCCCAGGATGCCGATGGTGGGCGAATAGCCGGCCGCCGAT
>JAZJZQ010000295.1:0-3955 GCA_040389625.1 Pseudomonadota bacterium
GCAAGGAACTGATCAAGGTGATCGACCCGGCCAGCATGCGCTTCGAAGGCCTGGTCTCGGCCGACAAGATCGGCATTGTCAAGGTGGGCCAGCCGGTGCTGTTCCGGGTCAATGGCTATCCGGGCCAGAGCTTCAATGGCAAGGTCAAGCGCGTCGATCCGGCCGCCAACGCCATCACGCGCCAGGTCGAGGTGCTGGTGGAGTTTGCCGACCAGGCCCAGCCGCGCGTGGCCGGCCTGTATGCGGAAGGGCGCGTCGAGGCCCAGTCCGCGGCCACCCTGATGGTGCCGCCGACGGCCGTGGTGCAGGCCGGCGACAGCAATTTTGTGTGGCGCATCAAGGCCAACACCCTGGCCAAGGTGCCGCTGACCCTGGGCGCGCGCGACGAGCGCAGTGGCCTGGTGCAGGTGGTCAGCGGCCTGGCCGCCGGCGACATGGTGCTGCGCGTGCCCGGTTCCAGCTTCAAGGATGGCCAGAAAGTGGAGCTGACGGCGCCCAAGGCCGTGGCCTCGGCCGCCTCGCCGGCCGTGGCCGCCAAAGGGAACTAAGCAGAAAAACTAAGGAAAACCAGCCATGTTCTTATCCGATTTCAGTATCAAGCGGCCGATTGCCACCATCGTGCTGATCGTGGCCATGATGTGCCTGGGTATCATGGCGCTCAAGAAATTGCGCGTCAACCAGAACCCGGACGTGGAAATCCCCTTCATCGTGGTCAACATCCCGTACCCGGGCGCGTCGCCGGAAACGGTCGAGCGCGAAATCGTCAACCGCCTGGAAAAATCGCTGCAAAGCATTACCGGCGTGACGGAAACCAACAGCACGGCGTCCGAAGGCTCGGCCAGCATCCTGTTGAAATTCACCTTCAGCAAGAACCTGATCGAGGCGTCCGACGAGATCCGCAATGCCATCGCGGCCGTACGCTACAAGCTGCCCACGGAGATGCGCGAGCCCATCCTGCAGCGCATCGATCCCTCGGCCCAGCCCGTGATGCAACTGGCCCTGTCGTCCAAGACCCAGAGCCACGCCGTCATTTCCCGCCTGGCCGAGGACAAGCTGGCCGACCGCTTCCGCGCCATCGACGGCGTGGCCAGCGTCAACGTGGACGGTTCGCTCAAGCGCGAGCTGAGCGTGCTGCTGCGGGCGGAAAAGCTGCGCGAATACAATGTGTCGGTGGGCGACGTCGTCAACGCCTTGCGCAACCAGAACACCAATGCGCCGGTGGGCAAGGTGCGCGGCGAGCTCGACGAGAAGAGCATCCGCCTGGTGGGCCGTATCGAGCATCCGGAGGAATTCCAGCAAGTGGTGGTCAAGCGCAATGGCGACGAGCTGGTGCGCCTGGCCCAGGTGGCCACCATCGAGGATGGCTTTGCTGAACTGAACAGCGTGAGCGTGCGCTCGGGCAAGCCCAACGTGGGCATATCCATCATCCGCTCGCGCGACGCGTCCACCGTCACGGTGGCCGACAAGGTGCGCGAAGTGGTCGAGGAAATCCGCAAGGAACTGCCGCCCGGCACCCAGCTGGAAGTGACGCAGGATGACGGCAAGGATGCCGAGAGCAGCCTCAACAACGTGATCGAGTCGCTGGTGTTCGGCGCCACCCTGACCATCTTCGTGGTCTATGCCTTCCTCAATTCCTGGCGCTCGACCCTGATCACGGCCCTCAGCCTGCCCACCTCGGTGCTGGCCGCCTTCATCGGCGTGTGGCTGTGCGGCTTCACGCTCAACTTCATGACGCTGCTGGGCCTGTCGCTGGCGATCGGCGTGCTGATCGACGACGCCATCGTGGTGCGGGAAAACATCGTGCGCCACATGCAGATGGGCGCCGACCGCCGCACGGCCGCCCTGAAAGGCACGGCCGAGATCGGCATGGCCGTGGCCGCCACCACCTTCTCCATCATGGCCGTGTTCATTCCCGTCGCCTTCATGACGGGCATCACGGGCGAGTGGTTCCGGCCGTTCGCGCTGACGGTGACGTGCTCGGTGGCCGTCAGCCTGTTCATCTCGTTTACGCTCGACCCCATGCTGTCGGCCTTCTGGGGCGACCCGCCGGACCACCACACGGCGCCCCGCAAGGGCATCGAGAAAGTGCTGCAGCGTTTCAATGAATGGTTCGACCATCAGGCCAACCGCTACGGCAACGTGATCGCGTGGGCGCTGCACCACCGCCGTTCGATGGCCGTGATCGCCATCGTCAGCTTCGTGGCGGCGTTGGGCATGCAGGCCAAGCTGGGCGGCTTCAGCTTCATCCCGTCGTCCGACTTCGGCACCATCGCCATCGATGTGCGTACGCCGTCGTCGAGCAGCCTGGAGTATTCACGCCTGAAGATGGAAAAGGCGGCCGAACTGGCCCGCTCCCTGCCCGAGACCAAGGAAACGAACAGCTACGTCAACCTCAGCGGTGGCCGTATCTATGTCGACATCGGCAAGAAGACGGAACGCAAACGTTCGGCCATCGAGGTGGCCAAGCAGTTGCGCGACAAGCTGGCCGGCCTGGTGGGCGCCGAATATACGGTGCTCGACGACTTGAGCAACGGCGCCCGCAAGCCGGTGCAGGTGGAATTCACGGGCACCGACTCGCGCAAGCTGATGGAAATCACCAATGCCTACATGGAACGGCTGCGCAAGGTGCCAGGCGCGGTCGATGTGGGCCTGTCGGAACAGGATCCCAAGGATGAGCTGCGGATCGAACTGAACCGCGGCCTGGCCAACTCCATGGGCATCGCGGCCGGCGATGCGGCCCAGGCGCTGCGCGTGGCGTTCGCCGGCATCGAGGTGGGTGACTGGGTCGACCCGACGGGCGAATCGCGCGACGTGGCCGTGCGCCTGGCGCCACAGGACCGCACCAGCGCCGAGAACATCGAGCGCCTGCCGATCGCCGTGGGCGGCACCGGCCAGATGGTGCCGCTGGAGCAGATCGCCCATGTGACCATGGGCAAGGGCCCGTCCACCATCAAGCACAAGGACGGCAAGCGCACCATCGCCGTGTCGGCCAACGTGCAGGGCCGCTCGGCCGGCGAGCTGACGGCCGACGCCATGAAGCTGGCCAACGAGATCGACTTCCCGCCCGGCTATGGCCTGGCCTTGGGCGGCGCCGGCAAGGACATGAATGAAGTGTTCGGCCGCATGGCGCTGGCCCTGGTGTCGGGCATCGGCCTGATGTACCTGGTGCTGGTGATGCAGTTCGGCTCGTTTACGGCGCCGCTGGCCGTGATGCTGTCGCTGCCGCTGTCGCTGATCGGGGTGGTGGTGGCGCTGCTGCTGACCCACAGCACCATCAACCTGATGAGCCTGATCGGGGTGATCATGCTGATGGGCCTGGTGGCCAAGAACGCCATCCTGCTGCTGGACGCGGCCCGCAAGCGCGAGGAAGAGGGCTACGGCCGCGAGGACGCGCTGATGCATGCGGGCCGCATGCGCTTGCGCCCCATCCTGATGACAACGTTCGCCCTGATCGCCGGCATGTTCCCCGTGGCGCTGGGGCTGGGCGAGGGCGGCGAGTTCTACAGCCCGATGGCGATCGCCATCATCGGCGGCACCATCACCTCGACCATTCTGACGTTGCTGATGGTCCCCACCTTCTACGATAGCATCGAGATCGCCCGCGACCGGGCGCTGGCCAAGTTCCGCCGCCGCGAGCTGCGCTGGACCACGGTGCCGGCGCTGGTGATGACGCTGGTGGAGGCGCTGTTGACGCTGGTGTTCGTGCGGCTGGTGTACCGCATGCTCAAGTGGGTGGTGCTCAAGCTGTTGGGACGGGGCGGCAAGGCCTTGCCGCCCGGCACGGCGCTCGACGCACACTGATCGGTAACATGGAAAAGGACCTGCGGGTCCTTTTTTCATGGCGAGCGCCATTTGCGCTGGCGCAAGCGGCGCGTTCGCTTTATTAGCAAGCTTTTGACACAATGTGTTGTAATTAGTATTGTTACTCTATTTTAATATTTTATGCCTGTAGTAT
>JAZJZQ010000296.1:0-2407 GCA_040389625.1 Pseudomonadota bacterium
CGCTTGCGGCACGGCGGCGCGCTCTTCCAGCGTGCTGGCCCGCACGCCCAGCAGCCGCAGGCGCCGCTCCAGCGGCACCCGCTTCAAGCCGGCGCGGGCCGCGTGCAGGATGGCGGCCGCGTCGTCCACGGCCTGCGGCACGGTGACGTTGCGGCTGACGATCTGGAAGTCGTCGAAACGCAGCTTGATGCTGATGGTGCGGCTGACATAACCCTTGCGCCGCAAGTCCTCGGCCAGCCGCTCGCACAGGGCCGTCAGGATGGCCGACAGGGCGGTCCGGTCCTGGCGCGCGTGCAGGTCGCGCTCGAAGGTCGTTTCGCGGCTGATGGACTTGGTTTCCGAACTGGTGGCCACTTCCCGCAAATCCACCCCGTGCGCCGCCTCGGCCAGCCAGCCGGCGTAATGGTGGCCGAAGTGCTGCTGCAGCAGGGCCGGATCGGCCGCCGCCAGCTGGCCAATGGTGGCGATGCCGAGCGCGGCCAGCTTGTCGGTGGCCTTGGGCCCCACGCCGTTGATCTTGCGCACCGCCAGCGGCCAGATGCGGTCGGGGATTTCCTCGAGCGCGAGCACGGTCAGGCCGTCCGGCTTGTCCAGGTCGGAGCAGATTTTCGACAGCAGCTTGTTGGGCGTGACGCCGATCGAGCAGCTCAGCCCCGTGGCGTCGCGCACGGCCTGCTTGATGCGGCTGGCCAGCGCCACCGTCTCGCCTTCCACGTCCGTCAGGTCGATATAGATTTCGTCGATGCCGCGGTCTTCGATGGCCGGCGCGATGGCCGCCACGGCCGCCTTGAACAGGCGCGAGAAGTGGCGGTAGCGGTCGAAATTGACGGGCAACAGCACGGCGTCCGGCGCCAGCCGGGCCGCCTTCATCATGCCCATGGCCGAACCGACGCCCAGCGCCCGCGCCTCGTAGGTGGCGGTGGTGATCACGCCCCGGCCCACGTAGTCGCGCAGGCGGGCGTAACGCCGGCTGCCGTCGGGCAGGACCTGGGGCTGGCTGTCGCGGCCGCCGCCGATGACGACCGGCTGGCCCCGCAAGTCCGGATAGTGCAGCAGTTCCACGGAGGCGTAGAACGCATCCATATCCAGGTGGGCAATCCGCCGCGCGCGCGCAGTCATGGTGGTGGCAAGCAGCCCCGACGGGCTTAGTACTGTAGATACATACAGTATCGCCGCAAACGGACTCGGCCGCAAGTGGGCTTCGACTATCGCCAGAGCGCATTTATGCAACAGCAGACGCCGGCCGGCACCGCCCCGCGTGACTTTCCGGCTGGACAGGAAGATGCCCGCCGGGCAGCAATGCTACACTGGGGTTCGACTTGCCCTCGCCGCTCCCATGTCTGTCCGCTCCCTGCTATTTACCATAACACTGGCCGCGCATCTGGCGCCGGCCGCGGCCTACGTGTGCCCGGCCGTCACCCGGGTCGGCCTGAGCGATCTCGGTTATGCCTCCTATCGCGAAGATGGCCACTTCCGCGGCACGGCCGTCGACCTGGTCGAAGAACTGAGCCGGCGTACCGGCTGCCGTTTCGCGTTCGAATGGTATCCGCGCAGCCGGCTGTTCGCCCAGTTCAGCGCCAACCGCATCGACATGGTGATGAGTTCCCTGCCCGACGCCGCGCGCGACCGGGCCGGCCGCTGGCTACCCTATGGCTATGCGCGCTTCGAACTCGTGCTGAGCCGCAGGACCGGTGACGGCTATGCCAGCCTGGCCGACTTTGTCGAGCGCGGCACGGGGCGGCTCAACATCACGCGCGGCATTTACTATCCGCCCGCCGTACTGGCGCAGCTGGACCGGCTGCAGCAAGCCGGACGGCTCGAATATGTGAACGATTTCGACACGGCGTACCGCAAGATCCAGGCCGGCCGCGCCGATGGCACGCTGGCGCCGCCCGTGATCCACCTGTGGTACACCCGGCGCCTGGGCCTGGGCGAGGATTTGGCGCGCTATGAAATGCCCGAATCGCCGCGCAACCTGTCGGGCGCCTACGCCTCGCGTGCCAATCTGGCGCCCGAGTTGCAGCAGGCGTTCGCCACGGCCTTCCGTGCCATGGTGGCCGACGGCACGGTACAGGCCATCTACGCGCGCTACCTGGGCGCCGAAGTGACCGGACAGATCTTCGCCGGCGGCAATCGTGACCTCCTCGACCACTACGGCCGTTAGCGCGCCGCCGGCGCCGGCCTGGGCGCCACGGGGCGGGCCCGCAGGCCGTGGCGGCATGTCGCCGGCCCGGCAGCAGCTAGCCGGCAATGCAATTATTTGCGAAAACCCTTGCCGAACGCGGCGCGCTGCTTGTAGAATACGGCCTCGTTCAGCAGTTGTGACAACGGCTGAGTGTTTTCAGGCGACACATGGGTGCTTAGCTCAGTTGGTAGAGCGGCGCCCTTACAAGGCGTAGGTCGGGAG
>JAZJZQ010000297.1:0-1581 GCA_040389625.1 Pseudomonadota bacterium
CGCCGCTTGGCATATGCCTGGTTGGATGCGGGGTTCAACCAGCCCTGGCCCTGGTATTCCAGCTGATCGGTGGTCTTGAGCGCGACATCGCGTCCGTAGTACCGCTCCACCACGCGCAGCGCCAGGTCCATCCCGGAGGACAGGCCGCCGGAACTGGCAAACTTGCCCGACTCCACGTAGCGTGCGCCGCGCTTGAGCACAATGTCGGGAAACTCCATCATGAATTGGACATAGGCGCCGTGATGGGTGGTTGCCGCCTTGCCCGCCAACAGCCCCGTCTTGGCCAGCACGAAGGCGCCGGTGCAGATCGAGATGGTCAGGTCGGCAGTGCGCGCCGCCTCCTGGATCCAGGCGATCGTCGCCGCGTCCGGGTCGCTCTGCGCAGGGATGATGATGACCTGGGGCGCCGGCGCCGTGGCAAAAGTGTAGTCGGGCACGATGGTCATCCCCCCGCTCGCCTTGATCGGCGCCGTCGTCCTGGCCACCGTGTAAAGCTGGAATCCCTGTTTGTTGGCCCGGCCCGGCACGCGCACGTTTTCGAACACCTCCCACGGGCCGGCAAAATCGATGACGACGGCGCCGTCCGAGATCAGGAAGGCGACCGGGATGGCGCCCTCGGCCGGCGGCTGCAGCGCACCGGCCACGCCTGGCGCCTGCCGCGGGCCGGCATGACCCAGCCCGGGCAGCGCCACCGTCAAGCCCATCGCCGTTGATAACCGGAAGAGATCGCGTCTGTTCATTATTTTTCCTTGGATAGGTGCACCCGCAGGTGACGAGACCTGCAGTGTCCCACCCGGGCGCCGCCGGCACGAGGCGCCTGGCTGCACGGTTACGTGGATTGGCTGCAAAGCGCCGCTGGCGCTGAGGTTTTCCCCTATCATGTGGCCCATGAAAGCAAGCACCTATTACGCAACCGGCGCCTGGCGCCATGTGGCGGCCGCCTGGCTGGCGCTCGCCCTGTTCGACGGCACCCAGACCGTCGTCTCGATGCGCGCCATGGGCATGCACCACGCCTGGCTCACCCTGTTCGCCGTCACCACCGCATCCTGGGCCGCCTGGGCCCTGCTGACGCCGGTGGCGCTCGGCCTGTTGCAACGCTTTCCCCTACCCTCCCGGCATATCACGCCATGGGCCGTGCATGGCGCGGCCTGCATCGCGATCGGCGCGGCATGGGCCACCTGGGCCGCGCTGCTCGAACATGCGACCAATCCGTTTGCCGATGCGGCCGGGCCCGCACCGTTTGCGCTGCTGTGGCGCGCGAAAATCCTGGGCAATCTGGTGGGCAATGTGCTGATCTATGCCGCCATCGCCGCGGCCAGCACCACGCTCGACGCCCACAACCGCCTGCTGCACCAGCGCACGGCCAGCGCCCGCCTGGCCGAACTGCTGGCGCAGGCACAGCTTGCCGCGCTGCGGCTGCAACTGGAGCCCCATTTCATCTTCAACGCCCTCAACGCCGTGACCGGGCTGATACGCGAGAAGCGGGACAACGATGCGATCGCCATCATCGCCGCCCTGGGCGACCTGTTGCGGCGCGTGACGGACCGCTCGGAGCGGCTATGCGTGAGCATGGAGGAAGAG
>JAZJZQ010000298.1:0-1313 GCA_040389625.1 Pseudomonadota bacterium
TCGTCCATGTTCTGGTAGGAGATCCAGCGCAGGCCGTGGCAGGCGATTTCGTGGCCCAGCTGCTGGAAGGCGGCCACCGCCTCCGGGTTGCGCTTGAGCGCCATGGCCACGCCGAACACGGTCAGCGGCAGCTTGCGCTCCTCGAACATGCGCAGCAGACGCCACAGGCCGGCCCGCGAGCCGTATTCGTAGATCGATTCCATGCTCAGGTGGCGGCTGGGGAAGGCGGCCGCGCCGATGATCTCCGACAGGAAGGTTTCCGAGGCCGGGTCGCCGTGCAGCACGTTGTTTTCGCCGCCCTCCTCGTAATTGAGCACGAACTGCAGCGCCACCCGGGCCCGCTTGGGCCAGTTGGCATGCGGTGGGTTGCGGCCGTAGCCGATCATGTCGCGCGGGTAGTTGTCGTAAGTTGTCATCGTCAGTCAGTCGGAAAGGGGGCAATGAAGGATATATGGCGCATCATATATTGCTCCACTTGCGCCGGTATATGATTTGTTGCATAGACAGTTATACCCAAACATATACAAAGGACAGATCATGGGAAAGCTTAGTACGCACGTGCTCGATATCACCGTGGGCAAACCTGGCGCCGGCGTCAAGGTGGCGCTGTATGCCGTCGGGCCGGCCGGCAAGACCTTGCTGAAAACGGATGTCACCAACGCCGACGGCCGCTGCGCGCCCCTGTTGGAAGGCGACAGCATGCAGGCCGGCAAATACGAGCTGGTGTTCGATGCGGGCGACTATTTCGCTGCGCAGGGCGTGCAACAACCGTCGCCCCGCTTCATCGACCAGGTGACGCTGGCCTTCGGCATCGCCAGCGTGGAGCAGAATTACCACGTGCCGCTGGTGGTATCGCCGTGGGCCTACTCCACCTACCGCGGCAGCTGATTTCTCCCCTCCCCCAACGCGCGGTCGCCCGTCTGCCGGTGCGACCTGCGCGCAACGCTAGCAATTTGATAGTCAATATCGGACACGGGCATCCCGGTCGCCCGCGTCGCAGCTAACCGACTTCCGCTCAAGAATGCTCCGATTCCTTGGTGCATAACGGCAAAATCCGTAGCATGATGACGCTTGCAGCCGGGGCCAACCGGCAGCAGCAGGCTTGCATCGGGATAGTTGCGGGCGCGGCCACGCGCCTTCCCGGCTTGCACTGTGCAAGGGCAATCGCGCCGGCTACCAGGGACAACCGAAATCATGCAAGACCACGCCGAAGTCTCCATCGAGCAATTGCGGGTAGGCCTGTATGTCCACCTGGACTTGAAGTGGTTCGAGCATCCGTTCGCCTTCAGCCACTTCAAGATCAAGGACGAGGA
>JAZJZQ010000298.1:1413-2769 GCA_040389625.1 Pseudomonadota bacterium
GCGCCGGCGCCGGCCGACGCGCCCGCCCTGTCGACCATGCAGCAGGCCAAGCGGGCCATGATGGCACGCATCAACCAGCAGCGCGAGCAGGCCGGCCTTATCGAAAAAGCGTTTGTCGACGCGGCCCGCACCATCCGCGCCATCGAAACCAATCTGTTCAGCAACCCGGCCGCCAGCGTGGAAAAGGCCAGCCAGCTGGTGACGCAGATCGTCGATTCCATCCTGTGCGCGCCGGAACTGGCGATCCACGTGATGGGCGACAAGGTGGGCGGCGAGGAACTGTATCTGCACTCGCTCAACGTGACCATGCTGTCGATGATGATCGCGCGCGACATCGAGCTGCCGCACGCCGTCATCTCCATGCTGGGCATGGGCGCGCTGCTGCACGACATCGGCCTCAAGAACGTGCCCGACAAGATCATCAGCAAGCCCGACGCCCTCACCCGCGCCGAACAGAACGTCTACCAGCTGCACTGCCAGTACGGGGCCGACATGGCCAAGCAGCTGGCCCTGGCGCCGGCCGTGGCGGCCATCATCCGCGACCACCACGAGCTGTACGACGGCAGCGGTTATCCGCGCGCGCTCAAGGGCGACGCCATCGGCCTGCTGACCCGCATCGTCTCCATCGCCGACCATTACGACGAACTGTGCAACCCGGCCCACCTGGCGGCCGCCCTCACGCCGCACGACGCGCTGTCGCAGATGTTCGCCCGCCAGCGCGACAAGTTCGATCCCAAGCTGCTGCAGATCTTCATCCGCTGCCTGGGCGTCTACCCGCCCGGCACCGTGGTGCAATTGTCGAACGGCGTGCTGGGCATGGTGGCCACCGTCAACACCAGCAAGCCCATGAAGCCCATCGTCGTCATCTACGATGCGGCCGTGCCCAAGCACGAGGCCATCCTGGTCGATATGGAGCGCGAGACGGGTCTCAACATCGTCAAGTCGCTCAAACCGGCCCAGGTGCCGCAGGACGTGCTGCTCTACCTCAGCCCGCGCAAACGGGTCAGCTACTACTTCGACGCCAACACCGGCGGCCAGGGAGCGTCGGCCTCATGAGCAGCCGCAGCCTCCAGCAGCTGATGCTCGACCACAGCCCCCACATGATGCTGCTGGTCGAGCCGCACAGCCTGCGCATCATCGGCGCCAACCGGGGCGTGGCGCTGGCCTTGGGCTATCGCGAGGAACAGCTGGACGGCATGGCCATCACGGAAATCGAAAGCTCGCTGCCCGACGTGTTCTACTGGGAGGACGTGCGCAACGGCGTGTACCAGGACATCGAAGCGCAGGAAGGCGAATACCGCTGCGCCGACGCCACCATGCTGACGGTGGCCAAGTCGGTGCGCGTGATCGAGCACG
>JAZJZQ010000298.1:2869-4017 GCA_040389625.1 Pseudomonadota bacterium
CTGTCGGCCCAGGTGACGCAAAGCGCGTTGTGCCGCACGCTGCTGCGCGAAGTGGTGAGCGAAGAGGAAACGGAAGACCTGCTGCAGCTGCTGGACGGGCGCGTGTTCGAATGCCGCTCGCGCCCCCAGTACCTGGGCGAGCGCATCGTCGGCCGGGTGTTCAGCTACACCGACATCACGGAGCGCCAGCGGGCCGAGGCGGCGTTGCGCGAATCGCGCGACCAGCTGGAGGCGCGCGTGCTGAGCCGCACGGCCGACCTGCAGCGCGCCAATGCCACGCTGGAGACGGAAAAGGCCCGCCAGCAGGAACTGATCCACAAGCTCAACGAAGCCCAGAACCAGCTGCTGCAGTCGGAAAAGATGGCCTCGATCGGTGTGCTGGCGGCCGGGGTGGCGCACGAGATCAACAACCCCATCAGCTTCGTCAATTCCAACCTGAACGCCTTGCAGCAATATGCGCGCGACATGCTGCGCCTGCTCGACGAATACGAGGCGGGCGAGGCGGCGCTGGCGCCCGAACGGCTGGCCACCATCGCCCGCCTCAAGCAGGAAATCGACGCCGACTTCCTGCGCGAAGACCTGGGCAGCCTGCTCGACGAATCGCGCGAGGGGCTGGAGCGGGTGATGCGCATCGTCCAGGACCTGAAGTATTTCTCGCACGTGGACAGCAGCGGGCTGGTGCTGGCCAACCTGGAACAGGGGCTGGACAGCACGCTCAACGTAGTGTGGAACGAAATCAAGTACAAGGCCGAGGTGGTCAAGGAATACGGCGGCATCGCCCAGATCACCTGCTTCCCGTCGCAGCTGAACCAGGTGTTCATGAACCTGCTGGTCAACGCCGCCCACGCCATCGAGGACAAGGGCCGCATCACGGTGCGCACCGGCAGCGACGATGCCCATGTGTGGGTCGAGATCGAGGACAGCGGCAAGGGCATACCGCCCGAGCACCGCGACCGCATCTTCGAGCCCTTCTTCACCACCAAGCCGGTCGGCAAGGGAACGGGGCTGGGCCTGTCGCTGTCGTACGGCATCGTGCAAAAGCATGGCGGCCACATCGAGGTGCACAGCGAAGTGGGCAAAGGCTCCGTGTTCCGGGTGGTGCTGCCGCTGGTGCGGGCCGCGGAGCCGGAGGATGTGGCGACGGTCCA
>JAZJZQ010000299.1:0-2868 GCA_040389625.1 Pseudomonadota bacterium
ATTGCACCACCCTGTCGCCGGAACTGGCCGGCAGTGAACTGTTCGGCCACGAACGGGGCGCGTACACGGGCGCCGTGGGCGCGCGCGACGGCGCCTTTGCCCAGGCCGACCAGGGCGTCCTGTTTCTCGACGAAATAGGCGAACTGCCCCTGTCCCTGCAGGCGCAACTGCTGCGGGTGGTGCAGGAGCAGAAATACAAACGAGTGGGCAGCAACACCTGGCAACCGAGCCGGTTCCGACTGGTGTGCGCCACCAACCGCGACCTGGAACAGGAAGTGGCGCGCGGCCAGTTCCGCGCCGACCTGCTGTACCGCATCGCCGGCTGGCGCTGCCGCACGCCGCCCCTGCGCGAACGGCGCGACGACATCCTGCCGCTGGTCGCCCACTTCCTGGCCGCCCATGCACATCCCCAGCCCGGCTGCGAACTCGATCCGGCCGTGCGCGAGTACCTGCTCACGCGCGACTACCCCGGCAACGTGCGCGAGCTGCGCCAGACGGTGGCGCGCCTGTGGCACCGGCACTGCGGCGCCGGGCCCATCACGCTGGGCGCCGTGCCGCCGGACGAACGTGCCCTGTGCGGCGCGCATCTGGCCGCACCGTGGCCGGACGCCGCATTCGCCAGCGCCATCCGCCATGCGCTGGACCAGGGCATAGGGCTGGCGCGCATCACCCAGGCCAGTGCCGACACGGCCATCCGCATCGTGCTGGAGCAGGAAGGCGGTAGCAACCAGCGCGCCGCCCAGCGCCTGGGCGTGACGGACCGTGCGCTGCAAATCCGCCGCAAGGCGCGCCCGGACGATGGCCGCCAAGCTTGAACGGACGCGCGAAAGTAGGCCCGCACTTGCAGTTGCGGCCATGCCCCTGCGTCCGCCGAGCGCAAAATCGGGAAGAAAATGGGGACGTACCCCTTTTCTAACCCTGCGTTCGCCGGGGCGCAATATTAGGGACGTAACACGGTTTTTGAAAATGGGGACGTCCCCCTTTTTATACCTCCTTTTTACGAAAATGGGGACGCAACGCGGTTTTCGCCTCTGCACAGCTACAGCGACTTGATCCACTGTCAGCGCTCCAGCCGGCACAGACGCATCAGGTTACCGCCCAGGATCAGCCGTTCGTCCTCCTCGGGCAAGCCGAGCAGCCGCACCTTGTGCAGTTCCAGCCCCGGATGCAGCCATGGGCCATCTGAACCGAACAGCACCTTGTGTGCGCCGGCACGGCGCACGGCTTGTTGCAGCAGATCGAAGCGTCGTATGCCGGCCGTGTCGGTGTATATGTTCGGATGGCGCGTCAACTGGTCGATCATAGCCAGCTGCGCGCCCCAGTCGTCGGCAAAGCTGCCCAAATGGGGCAGGATGAAATCGACGTCCGGATAGTCCTGGGCCAGCAGTTCGGCCACGGCCACCTCACCCATCGGGTCGTACAGCACGGGCAGGCGAAAGGCGCGGGCCGCATCGCATACCTCGCCGTTGATGCGGGCGTCGTGACGGTGCAGCTTGACGCCGACAAAACCCAGCCGTTCGACCGCTTCGCGCAGCATGGCGTGGATGCGCCCCCGGTCGCGCGTGGCATGGACGAAGGCGAAGCCAAGGAAGCGCTGCGGCGCCGCCGCCACGATACGCGCCACGGCCCGGTTGGCACGCCGGTAGTCCGAATGAAAGGCCGCAAACAGCACGGTACGTACTATCCCCGCGCACGCGGCACGGCGCAGGTAGCGGTCCAGGCCTGCGTGCGCATCCCAGGGGCCGGTCAGCCCGTCGCCGGGCCCCGCATGGCAATGGCAGTCGATGATCACGGCAGCGCTCCCCGGCAAGACGGACGATCGTCAGAAATCGCCGCTCAACACGATCCGGTTGCCCCGCCGACGCCAGCGCCCGGTGACACCGCCAGGCATGGGCATCGCGCCAAAGTGCCGGCACGTACCGCCTTGGCCGGCGGTGCCGCCCGCCATGGCGGGCCGCGCCAGCGCGGGAATATGGCGGCGCGCCGCGACCAGCACCGCGGCACGCACGGCCCGCGGGCTGCCGTCGCCCTGCCCCGCCAGCTGCGCCGCCGTACCGGCCAGCCGCACGAAGCGGCGCGCCGATTCGAATTCCTGCTGCTGCGCGGCGAGGCCTTCGAATTCCATCTCCAACGCCTGGCTGACGGCGCTGCCCACTGCGCGCCCAAGCGCCGTGCCGACGCCAGGTATGGGGATCAGCGACCCCAGCGCCCCGTCGACGTAAGGCAATCCCTGCTTGGCCACCGCCTTGAGCACCCCGCCCAGCGGCGCCGCCACCTTCTTGACACCTTTCCAGACGCTGCTGAATACGCTACCCAGAAAATGCTCCATCTCCGCCTCGCTGGACACCGACAGCAACTCCATCGCCAGCTCCTGTTCGCGCGCGGCGCTGAACGGCAGGCCGGGGCGGACCGCCGCGGCCCGGAACGGCATCACGTCAAAAGCGGCTGCGCCGCGTGCGCGGCATTGGGGACAATTGCAATACGGTTGATGCATGATGTTCTCCTTTGATCTGGTAAATCGAGCCCGGTCGCCGCCCGCCGCCTGAGGGATGGGGAACAACTCGTCCGACGGAGTGCCATCGTCGCCGTCGTCGTAAATATCGAACGTGTCGCCATAGGGGCCCGCACTGTATCCATGCCCGGGATAGGGCCACCCATACGCCCAGTGATGTGGCCAGAAATGTGGCTGGTATGGCCGCCGATGATGCGACCTATGATGCGACCGGTGAGACGGCCGGCCGCCGCGCTCCGGCTCCAGCTCGCGCTCCAGCCCATACCGCTGTCCCCTGCCCGCCATGCCGCCTGGGGCGGGGAACGGCAGCGTGTCAAATATCTGGCTCATATGCGTACTCCAACTGGTTGGCAAGC
>JAZJZQ010000300.1:0-7144 GCA_040389625.1 Pseudomonadota bacterium
GTGGCGGCGACAAGATCGTCGGCCACGAGTCACCGTCCAAGTGGAAGGTCGATCCGATGCGTTTCCTCACGCTGGCCTGAGGCCGGCGTAATCCGGTGTAATCCGGCGTCAGAAGAATTCGGCCGTATCGTTCGATTCGATGGTTTGCAGCAGGCCGCCTTCGACCAGCTCGTCGTAGTGGCAGGCCAGGTTGCGGCCGTGGCTCTTGGCGTAATACAGGGCCTGGTCGGCCTTGCCGAGGATGATGACGGGTGCTTCCACCGCGCTGATGCTGACGAAACCCACGCTCACGGTAACCCGGCCCACTTGCGGGAAGTCATGCGCTTCCACGTTCATGCGGAAGCGGTCGATGATCTTTTTGACATTGTCCAGCGTCGTCGAGCGCAGCAGCACGACGAATTCCTCGCCGCCGAAGCGGAACACGCGGTCCTGGGCCCGGAACGAGGACGTCATCAGGTTGGCGATCAGGATCAGCACCTCGTCACCGTACAGGTGGCCGAAGCGGTCGTTGACATGCTTGAAATGGTCCACGTCCACCACGGCCAGCCACTGCTTTTCCTGGTCGCGATGGTGGCGCCGTTCCGGCTCGCCGGGCAGGGTCAGCGAATCGGGCTCGCCGCTGGCGGCCAGCATCTTGCTGAGCTGGTCGTCGAAGGTCTTGCGGTTGAGCAAACCGGTCAGCGAATCGCGTTCGCTGTAGTCGAGCAGGTTCTGGAAATTGCGGTACACGCTGACAATGCCGCCGATGACGTGGATGGTGTCGCTGGTGTAGGGCGTGGGATTGACGATTTCCAGGCAGGTGTCGGCCTTGTCGCCCAGCCAGATGGGCAGCCACAGCGTGTGTTCGCCAGCCGCGTTGGCCACGTCGGCGCTCGCTTCATGGCGCGCGATGCAGTCGGCCAGGGCGGGGAAGTTGCTGATCGGTTCACCGGGGCTGCCGGGATCGGGGTTGTCCACCATCTTGGCCGGCAGGCCGTCCGTGATGATGGCGCGCGGACGGACGAACAGCTGGCCCCGCACTTGGGCCAGCGACAATACCCGGGTCTGAGTGGCATGGGCGAGTTCCTGTACCGCCGAGATCACGGAGATGTCGAGCATCGTGTGATCGCGGTGGCCGGTCATGTCCACCATGTGTTTCAGTAGGGAATCCATTTTCGTCTCTGGAAAATATTCACACAACCATTGTGTCGAGCCACATTTCGTTCACGTCTATCAACCATCTGCGCATAGTTTTTTTTGATAGCAAGGCGCACTGTGAATCGATTGCACGGGGCCTTTCCAAAGAACAGCTAAGCAGGATAATAGCTTTTTGCATTCTAGGCAATTCATGTGTGCGAAAAAAAACATTCCTCACGTTTCCATGCATCTTTTTCCCGACACCGGGGGCAGGCCGTCGCCTGTGCCAGCGTACTCGCGGGGAAACTGACGCAGTTTGACATAAGCCAGCTCCGGCGTGTGCATTCTGCGGATTCTTTCGGCAAATCATAAAAATAATTCCACACGGAAAGCTTGCGCCACATCAACTCCCAACTTGCTACAGACCCTATAGTGAATCCAATGGCGCGGTGATGATAATAGGAAACGAAAGTTTCCTTGATGCATATGCAGCGGGCGCCAGGGGTAAGTCGTGTTAATCACTTTTGGGAGTCTGTCATGTATGCATTCATAGCGGCGGCAAAAGAGTTTGCCAGGGATGACGGGGGGGTAACGGCCATTGAGTATGGCTTGATTGCGGCGGTGATGGCGGCCGGCGTGGTCGCTTCGGTCGGGCTGCTCAAGCAGCCGCTGATCGATACCTTCACCAGTATCAAGACGTCGTTGACCACGCCTTGAACCAGCCCGTCCTCCCGGGCTGGTCATGCCGGGAGGACTACCAGGGGGGCAATGCCATGAAATATGCCATTGAAGTGATCCTGATCTGCATGGTAGCGCAGGCGGCGATGACGGACCTGTCCGTGCGCCGCATACCCAACGTGCTGGTGCTCAGCGGCCTGTTGCTGGCGCTGGTACTGCACCTGATGGGGGGCACCCACTGGGCGCCCGTGACCCACTGGCTGGCCGGCACCCTGGCCGGCTTTTTTTTATTCCTGCCGCTGTATCTGGCCCGCGGCATGGCGGCCGGCGACGTCAAGCTGATGGCCATGGTGGGCGCTTTCATGGGACCGCAGGCGGCGCTGCAGATCGGCCTGCTGGCCTGCCTGATCGGCGGCCTGATGGCGCTGGCCATGCTGTTGTACAGCGGCCGCTGGCGCGAGGCTTGGCACAACTTCCGCACGTTATGCAAACCCTTGTTGCTGCGCATGCTGGGCGTGCCCTTGCTGCCCGTGCCGCTGCCGCCTGGCGCCAGCGTGGGCAACATGCCTTACGGCCTGGCCATCGCGCTGGGCACCATGGGCTACATCGTCTGGGGCCAGTACTAGGGCCCGCCGGTGCCGGCCGCGGCTTTGCTGCGGATCAAGGTCCGGCCCGCCCCCGTCGCTAGAATCGATTGCTCGTGGGAACAATCTTGCGAGTCAGACAGATTGAGGAGGACCATCATGTCCGAGCTTGAACAGCAAGTGTCTGCCGCCACCGACGGCCTGCCGCCGTTGCCGCCACAGCCCAAGTCGGTGCGCGAAACGGGATTGGAACAACCGTTGCTGGTCGAGCTGATCGCCAAGTGCCTGTACATCGGCGGGCGCACCCATCTGCCCATCCTGACGGGCAAGCTGCGCCTGTCCATCAATGTGCTGCGCGAAACGCTGGATTTCATGCTGGCCGAACAGCTGGCCGAGGTGGCCTGGCGCGGCGAATCGGACATCGACGTGCAATACCAGCTGACCACGGTGGGCAAGCAGCGCGCCGCCGCATGGCTGGAGCGCTGCCCGTATGCGGGGCCGGCGCCCGTCACGCTGGAGGCTTATCGCACCATGGTCGAACAGCAGGCCGCCCTGCTGCCGCCCGTCACGGCCGACGACCTGGCCATGGAAGTGGCGGACGACCACCTGGCGCCGGCCATGCATGGCCTGCTGGGCGCGGCCATGTATTCGGGCCGCTCCATCCTGCTGTACGGGCCGCCGGGCAGCGGCAAGACCTGGCTGGCGCGCAAGCTGGGCCGGCTGCTGCAGGGCGTGGTGGCCGTGCCCCATGCCGTCGCGGTGGGGCAGGACATCGTCCAGGTCTACGACGCGGCCGTGCACCAGGCGCCGCCGCCGCGGCTGGCCATGCAGGTGCGCCAGGCTCTGGAACGGCGCAGCTGCGACCTGCGCTGGATGCTGTGCCAGCGCCCGCTGGTGTCGCTGGGCGCGGAGCTGAACGCCGACATGCTCGAGCCGCAATGGGACGCCACCAGCGGCAGCTACCGCGCGCCGCCCCACTTCAAGGCCAACAACGGCCTGCTGGTGGTGGACGACCTGGGACGCCAGCGCATGCCGGCCACCGATGTGCTTAACCGCTATTTGCAGCCGCTCGACGCCGGTTGCGACCAGGTGTCGCTGCAGGGCGGCCACAAGTTCGCCGCGCCGTTCCGCATGCTGCTGATGTTCGCCACCAACCGTCCGCCCGAGCACCTGTTCGATACGGCCGCCCTGCGCCGCCTGGCCTACAAGATCGAAGTGGGGGCGCTGAGCGAGGCGCGCTACCGCAGCCTGTTCCGCGAGCAGTGCCACAGCGCGGCCGTGGCGCCGGACGAGGCGGCGCTCGACTACCTGATCGAGCAACTCCATGCCGGCAGCGGCGAACCGCTGCTGGCCAGCTACCCGCGCGACATCCTGGCCCGCATCGCCGACTTTGCCGGCTTTGCCGGCGAGCCGCCGCGCCTGACGGTGGCCGCGCTGGACCAGGCCTGGATCAGCATGTTCGCCGTGTGCGGCGGTGCGGCCGACGGCGAGAACACCATCCTGTGCGAGAAAATAGCATGAAGCACCGGCGCGCCTTATTGATGCTGGGACTGGCCGTGCTGCTGGGCCTGGGCGCCGTGGTCATGGCTTCGCGCTGGCTGCTGCACCAGGCCGCCGGCGGCGGCAACAAGATCGTGGTGGCCGGGGCCGACGTCAACCTGGGCCAGCGCCTGGCGCCGGACATGCTCAAGCTGGTCGATTGGCCGGCCGACAGCCTGCCGCGCGGCGCCCTGCGCGACCCGGCCAAGCTCAGTGGCCGGGTGCTCAAGAGCAGCGTACAGCGCGGCGAACCGCTGACAGAATCGAAGCTGGCGCCGGCTGGCACGCTGGGCGGCCTGTCGGCCCTGATCGAGCAGGGCAAGCGCGCCATCACCGTGCGCGTGAACGACGTGGTGGGCGTGGCCGGCTTCGCGCTGCCGGGCAATTTCGTGGACATCATCGTCTACACCCAGACCGAAGGCGGCACCGGGCGCGACCAGGGCATCTCCAAGATCGTGCTGGAACGGATACTGGTGCTGGCCGTGGCGCAGGAAGTGGGGCGCGACGAAACCAAGCCACGCGTGGTTAACGCCGTCACGCTGGAGGTGACGCCGGAGCAGGCCGAAAAACTGGACCTGGCGCGCAGCGTGGGCACGCTGTCGCTGGTGCTGCGCAACCAGGTCGACCCCCAGCCGGGCGTGACGGAGGGCGCCACCAAGACTTCCCTGCTGGGCCAGCGGGCGGCGCCCGCCCCCACCGTGGCGGCCGCGCCGGCCGCGCCGCCCGATGTGCCGCCCGCCATGCCGGTCATGCGGGCGGAACTGACGCCGACAGCGCCGCGCCAGGCGCCGCGCCACTGCATCGCCGCCATCGACGGCCTGCGCAGCACGCAGGAGTGCCTGTGAACGCGGCCGCCGCCACGGCAGTGCGGGCTTGCGGCGCGATGGCCTCCGCTGCCGCCGCCGCCGCTACCGCCGCGGTCGCCACCGCACTTGCCACCGCCGCCGTTGCCGTCACCGCATTGTCGGCCAGCGGCAGCGCCGCTGCCGCCCCGGCGGCGGGCAATCTGCCGCAGGCCGACATGGGGCCGGCCATCGCGGCGCTGGCATCGGTGCGCGCCGGCGGCGCCGCGTCCGCACCGGCCACGCCGGCCGCGCGCCAGGATGCGCAGCTGCGCTGCACGGGCGAGGCGGCCGCGCCGGGCAGCCTCAGTCTCCAGCTGGGCAAGTCCACCCTGATGCGCCTGCCCGAGGCGGTGCAGGCGCGTGCCGTGGGCAATCCGGCCGTGGTGCAGGCGATGCTGGTGTCGCCCGACACGCTGTACGTGGCCGGCGTCGATGTGGGCAGCACCAACCTGATCGTACAGGGCCGCAGCGGCACCTGCAGCGTGGTCGAGGTGACGGTGGGCATAGACCCGGCCGCCCTGCAGACCACACTGGCCGCGCTGCTGCCCCAGGAACGCAACATCCGCGTCAGCGCGGCGGCCGATTCGCTGGTATTGAGCGGCAGCGTGGACGATGCTGTCACGCTGGCCCATGTGCTCGATCTGGCGGCGGCCTATGTGCGCCGGCCGGCGCAGGCGCTGGCCGTGCGCAAGGGCGAGGAAGGGGGCGCCGCCGCAGCCGCGCCCGCGACATCCACTGCGGCGGCATCCGGCGGCGCCGCCGGCACGCCGCGCATCATCAACCTGCTGGGCGTGAGCGCGCCGCAGCAGGTGATGCTGGAAGTGAAAATCGCCGAAGTCTCCAAGACCCTGCTCGACAAGCTCGAAGCGGGCAGCACGCTGCGCTTCGCTTCCGGCAGCTGGACCGCCAAGCTGCTGTCGAACTTCCTCACCGGCACCGTCAAGGGCATGGTCGACGCGAGCAAGTCGAACGGCACCCAGTTCACGGTGGAGGCGGAAAAGCAGGATGGCCTGGTGCGCATCCTGGCCGAACCGACGGTGATGGCCATCAGCGGCCAGGAAGGCAGTTTTCTCGCCGGCGGCAAGATCTTCATCCCGGTGGCGCAGGATAACAACAAGGTCACGCTCGAGGAGAAGGAGTTCGGCGTGGGCCTGCGCTTCACGCCCACCGTGCTGGCCGGCGGGCGCATCAACCTGCGGGTGGCGCCGGAAGTGTCGGAACTGTCGCGCGAAGGGGTGGGCATATCGGCGTCCGGTTTTTCGGGCGGCGCCATCCTGCCCCTGATCACCACCCGGCGCGCGGCCACCACGGTGGAGCTGATGGATGGCCAGAGCTTCGCCATCGGTGGCCTGATCAAGAACAACCAGGTCAGCAACATCCACGGCCTGCCCGTGCTGGGCGAGCTGCCCGTGCTGGGTGCGCTGTTTCGCAGCACCGACTTCCAGCACGACCGCACGGAACTGCTGTTCGTCGTGACGGCCCACCTGGTCAAGCCGCTGCCATCCAATTACGCGCTGCCGACGGATGGCGTGACGATGCCGGGCCGGGCCGAACTGTTCCTGGGCGGACGGCTGGAAGGCAAGCCGCCGGCGCCGGCCGCCGCGGCCAGCAGCGGCAGGGACCGCGAATTCGAACTGAAATGAACGGAGGACCGACCATGGGCCACGCTACCTTGTCTTGCGCCGCCGGCCGCCTGGCCGTGCTGGCCGGCGCCATCGTGCTGTCGGCCTGCGCCGACACCACGCCGCAATGGGACCGCCGGTTCGGCCAGGCGGCGCGTGTCACGCTGGCGCAGCAGGTGCTGCACCCGGAGGCGGCGCGCAACGCCGATCCGGTGGCGGGCATGGATGGCCGCGCCGCCAACGCCACCTTCGGGCGCTACGAGAAAACGTTTTCCGAACCCAAGCCGCAGCCGGCCAGCTTCACCATCGGCGTGAGCGGCGCCAAATGAAGTCCCGTCCCGCCCGGCCGGGGCGCCAGGGCGGCGTCCGGCCGTGAGCGGCCACCTCAACGACTAGACCAAGGAACTGGAATGAAAGCGCTGATGATTAGCCGCGACAGCCTGCTGCATGCGGAAATAGCGGCCCAGGGATCGGCCCGCATGCCGCCCGTGCAGCTGGTGGCGTCCCGCAACGGCCTGCGCGACGCGGTGGAGCGGCTGATGCCGGAACCGCCCGCGCTGGTGATCTTCGACGCCAGCGAAGTGGCGGCCGAGGAGGCCGAACTGGTGGAGCGGCTCAGCAAGCACTATCCGTCCGCCTCCTTCATCCTGCTCACGCGCGAGGCCCAGCAGGATCTGCTGATCCGCGCCATGCGCGCCGGCATGCGCGAGGTGCTGCAGCTGCCGCTGGTGCACCGCGCCTTCCACGAGGCGATGGACCG
>JAZJZQ010000301.1:0-4085 GCA_040389625.1 Pseudomonadota bacterium
TCGCCCACCGTCTTGCCGTCCGGCGTCTTCATGGGACCGGGCTTGTAGGACAGGTAGCGGTTCAAGAATTCGCGGAACGGGCGCTCGCCGATGAAGCAGATGCCGGTCGAATCCTTCTTGGCCGCGTTGGGCAGGGCCAGCTTCTCGGCGATCTTGCGCACTTCCGTCTTGGGGATCTCGCCCAGCGGGAACAGGGTTTTCGACAACTGGGCCTGGTTCAGGCGGTGCAGGAAGTAGCTCTGGTCCTTGGTGTGGTCCAGCGCCTTCAATAATTCGAACTGTGTTCCATTCTGGCGCACGCGCGCGTAATGGCCGGTGGCGATCAGGTCCGCGCCCAGGTGCATGGCGTGGTCCAGGAAGGCCTTGAACTTGATCTCGGCGTTGCACAGCACGTCCGGGTTGGGCGTGCGGCCGGCCTGGTATTCGCGCAGGAAGTCGGCGAACACGCGGTCCTTGTATTCGGCGGCGAAGTTGACGGCCTCGATGTCGACCCCGATCACGTCGGCCACGCTGGCCGCGTCGATCCAGTCCTGGCGGGTGGAGCAGTACTCGGAGTCGTCGTCGTCTTCCCAGTTCTTCATGAACAGGCCCACCACCTCGTAGCCCTGCTCCTTGAGCATCCACGCCGCGACCGAGGAATCGACCCCGCCTGACATACCGATCACGACTTTTTTCTTGCTCATCTTGCGTATTCCATTACTTTGTTAATTTGATACCGCTTCCTTGAACACGGAAACGTGGGTGTGCAGCAGCTCGAGCGGCGCGCGGCGCCCGGCCAGGTATTCGTCCACGCACTGTAGCACCAGCGGGCTGCGGTGCTGCTCGCGGCAGGCGGCCAGTTCGTCGCGCGTGAGCCACATGGTGCGCAGGATGCCCTCGTCCAGCGGCCGCTCGTGGCGCCGGCCCGGCACGCCGCAGAAGGTAAAGCGCAGATACGTCACTTCCTCGCCGGTGCGGCGCGAGGTGTAGCGCGACATGTACATGCCCACCAGCGCCGTGGGCGTGAAATCGTGCGCCGTCTCTTCCAGCGTCTCGCGGATCACGGCCTGCTCGAGCGACTCGTGCGGGTCCAGGTGGCCGGCCGGCTGGTTGATGCGCACGCCTTCGCTGGTCTCTTCTTCGATCAAGAGGAACTTGCCATCCTGTTCGATGATGGCGGCGACAGTCACAGAGGGTTTCCAGATACGCGGCATGGGTCATCCTTGAAAGAGCCGCCATTTTAGCCTGTTCTGCGCGCCGGGATATGACAGCCGTATGACTTCTGGCCGGGTTGGCATTGAAATTGCTCAAACTTGTTGTGGATTGTGCTACGCAACAATTTTTTTTGGCCCGATAGTTGTTAATTCGCGTCAATTCATTACAAATAGTAATAAATGAAGTGATAATTGACCTATTTATTGATAAATGCTTACTAAGTATAGTAAAGCCAACGGCGCAGCCGTCCACCCCCCGATTAGTGGGACGGCACTATCGGGTTGCCGGGACAAATAGCTAGCAGCCATCGCATTCCGTGTTAGATTTCTATCCGTCTAGTCAGTTTATCAATCCTTTGGAGGCAATTGTATGAGAATAGGCATACCGGCCGAGACGCGGTCGGGTGAAACCCGAGTTGCGGCGACGCCCGAAACAGTCAAGAAGCTTGCAGCGAAACATCAAATCGTGGTGCAGTCGGGCGCAGGTATGCCGGCCTCGGTGACGGACGAGGCCTATGCGGCCGCCGGCGCCCAGATCGTCAGCGCGGCCGAAGCGTTTGCCGCCGACGTGGTGCTCAAGGTTCGGGCTCCCAATGCCGACGAGCGGGCCCTGATGAAGGCCGGCACCGTGGTGATCGGCATGCTCAATCCGTTCGACAGCGAGACCATCGCCGCCATGGCCGCCGCCGGGCTGCAGGCGTTCGCGCTGGAAGCGGTGCCCCGCATCACGCGCGCCCAGTCGATGGACGTGCTGTCGTCGCAAGCGAACATCGCCGGCTACAAGGCCGTGATGATGGCGGCCAATACCTATCAGCGCTTCATGCCGATGCTGATGACGGCAGCCGGCACCGTGAAAGCGGCCCGCGTGCTGATCATGGGCGTGGGCGTGGCCGGTCTGCAGGCCATCGCCACGGCCAAGCGCCTGGGCGCCGTGATCGAAGCGTCCGACGTACGCCCGCCCGTCAAGGAGCAGGTCGAATCGCTGGGCGCCAAGTTCATCGACGTGCCGTTCCTGACGGAAGAGGAAAAAGAGATCGCCAAGGGCGTGGGCGGCTACGCCCGTCCCATGCCGGCCGACTGGATGCGGCGCCAGGCCGAACTGGTGCACGAACGGGCCAAGCAGGCCGACATCATCATCACCACGGCCCTGATCCCGGGCCGGCCCGCACCGACCCTGATTTCGGAAGACACTGTCAAGGCCATGAAGCCCGGTTCCGTGATCGTCGACCTGGCCGTGTCGCAGGGCGGCAACTGCCCGCTGTCCGAACTGGGCAAGACGGTGCTCAAGCACGGCGTCTACATCGTCGGCGAGCCGGACCTGGCCACGCTGGTGGCGGCCGACGCTTCGGCCCTGTACGCGCGCAACGTGCTCGACTTCCTCAAGCTGATCATCGACAAGGAAGACAAGCTCGTGATCGACCGCGAGGACGAGATCATCAAGGCCACCCTGGTGTGCGCCGGCGGCGACGTGCTGCGCAAATAACCGTATCTGGAGGAATCATGGAAGTCAGTCACACCATCATCAATCTGATCATCTTCGTGTTGGCCATCTACGTCGGCTACCACGTGGTCTGGACCGTCACCCCGGCGCTGCATACGCCGCTGATGGCCGTCACCAACGCCGTCTCGGCCATCATCATCGTCGGCGCCATGCTGGCCGCTTCGCTCACCACCGGCCTGGTGGGGCAGATCGCCGGCACCGTGGCCGTCGCGCTGGCGGCCGTCAACGTGTTTGGCGGCTTCCTCGTCACCCAGCGCATGCTGGAGATGTTCAAGAAAAAGGAACCGAAGGCGCAAGCGCCCAAGCACGCCGCGCAAGCCGTCGGTGAAGGGAGCAAAGCATGAATTTCATCAGCATGAACCTGGTCACGATGATGTACCTGATCGCCTCGGTGTGCTTCATCCAGGCGCTCAAGGGCTTGTCCTCGCCGGCCACGGCGCGCAAGGGCAATGTGTTCGGCATGTCGGGCATGGCGATCGCAGCCATCACCACGCTGGCGCTGATCCTCAAGCTCAAGGCCGAAGTGGAGCAGGGCAGCATGGGCTTCGCGCTGGTGGCGCTGGGCGTGATCGTCGGCGGCGGCATCGGCGCCACGCTGGCCAAGAAGGTCGAGATGACCAAGATGCCGGAACTGGTGGCGGCGATGCACTCGCTGATCGGCCTGGCCGCCGTCTGCATCGCGGTCGCTGCCGTGTCGGAACCGCACGCCTTCGGCATCGCCGCCGTGGGCGAGGCGCTGCCGTTCGGTAACCGCATCGAACTGTTCATCGGCACCTTCGTGGGCGCCATCACCTTCTCCGGCTCCGTGATCGCCTTCGGCAAGCTGTCGGGCAAGTACAAGTTCCGCCTGTTCCAGGGCGCGCCGGTCAGCTTCGCCGGCCAGCACATGCTCAACCTGATCCTGGCCATCGTCATGGTGGGCCTGGGCCTGGTGTTCTGCTTCACGGGCGGCACCGAGCCGGCCTGGGTGCCGTTCCTGGTGATGACCGCCATCGCCTTCGTGCTCGGCGTGCTGATCATCATCCCGATCGGCGGCGCCGACATGCCGGTGGTGGTGTCGATGCTGAACTCGTACTCGGGTTGGGCTGCGGCCGGCATCGGCTTCTCGTTGAATAACGCGATGCTGATCATTGCCGGTTCGCTGGTCGGTTCGTCCGGCGCGATCCTGTCCTACATCATGTGCAAGGCCATGAACCGCTCGTTCTTCAACGTGATCCTGGGCGGCTTCGGCGGCGACGCGGCGGCTGCCGGTCCGGCTGGCGCGCAGGAACAGCGTCCCGTCAAATCCGGTTCGGCCGACGACGCCGCCTTCATCATGAGCAATGCGGAAACCGTCATCATCGTGCCCGGCTACGGCCTGGCCGTGGCGCGCGCCCAGCACTCGCTCAAGG
>JAZJZQ010000302.1:0-4299 GCA_040389625.1 Pseudomonadota bacterium
AATACATTGGAATAAAGCTCGCTCCGGCGAGCTTTTTTTTCGTCCGTCGCCAGCAAAAAAATGGGGGACGTAACACCGTTTGCAAAAATTGGGGACGTAACACGGTTTTTCACCAAATTTTGCAGAGTAAGAAGACGCGAAAGCAAAATTTACGTTGAGATTTGGCGTAAAGGTAGAACTTTAAACCGTGTTACGTCCCCGTTTTTTTGAAAACTGTGTTACGTCCCGGGTTTTTAGAGGGCGCGGGCGATCAGGAGCTTCTGGATGTCGCTCGTGCCTTCGTAGATCTGGCATACGCGCACGTCGCGATAGATGCGCTCGACGGGGAAGTCCGATACATAACCGTAGCCGCCATGCACCTGGATCGCGTCGGAGCAGACCCGCTCGGCCATCTCGGAGGCGAACAGCTTGGCCATCGCCGCTTCCTTCAGGCACGGCAAGCCGGCGTCCTTCATCGAGGCCGCGTGGCGGATCAGCTGGCGCGCCGCTTCGATCTGGGTCGCCATGTCGGCCAGCCGGAACTGCACGGCCTGGTGTTCATAGATGGGCTTGCCGAAGCTTTCCCGCTCCTTCGCATAACGCAGCGCCGCTTCATAGGCGGCGCGCGCCATGCCCACTGCCTGCGAGGCGATGCCGATGCGGCCCCCTTCCAGCCCGGACAGGGCGATCTTGTATCCCTGGCCTTCTTCGCCAATCAGGTTCTCGGCCGGGATGCGGCAGTTCTCAAACAGGATTTGGGCCGTGTCCGACGAGTGCTGGCCCATCTTCTGCTCCAGCCCGGCCACGATGTAGCCCGGCGTCGATGTCGGCACCCAGAACGCGCTGATGCCTTTCTTGCCGGCCGCCTTGTCCGTCACGGCCATGACGATGGCCACGTCCGCATACTTGCCGCTGGTGATGAATTGCTTGACGCCGTTCAGCACGTAGCTGTCGCCGTCGCGCGTGGCCGTGGTGCGCAGGGCGGCCGCGTCGCTGCCCGTGTGTGGTTCCGTCAGGCAGAACGCGCCCAGCATGTCGCCCTGGGCCAGCGGCCGCAGCCATTGTTCCTGCTGGCGCGCGTTGGCGTACATCATGGCGATGCTGCACACGGGGCAGTTGTTGACGGAGATGATGGTGGAGGTGCCGCCGTCGCCGGCCGCGATCTCTTCCAGCACCAGCGCCAGCGAGACGTAATCCAGGCCGGCGCCGCCCAGCGCTTCCGGCACGGCCACGCCGAACGCACCGAGCGCGGCCAGCTCTTTCAGTTCCTGCTTGGGAAAATAATGTTCCTTGTCCCAGCGCGCCGCGTTGGGCGCCAGGCGCTCCTGGGCAAAGGCGCGCAGGGCGTCGCGGATCATGTTGTGTTCGTCGCTCAGTATCATGGAAAACGTCTCAGGTGAAGTGGTTGGCGGCGGCTCGGCTTACCAGCCGATCGGGGTGCCGTCGTAGTTGCGGTAGACCGCGTGATCCGCATGCGGCAGGCCGGCCAGCGTGCGGCGGATGCCGGCCGCGCTGTCTGCCACCGCCAGGTCGGCGTCGGCGCCGCCCATGTCGGTGCGCACCCAGCCCGGATGCAGGGCCACGCAGGTGGCGCCCTTGGCGCCGAACTGGATGGCGGTGTCGACCAGCACGGAATTGAGGGCGGCCTTGCTGGCCCGGTACAGCGTGCCGCTGGCGTTGTCGCGCTCGGACAGGGAGCCCATGTGCGAGGACATCACGGCCAGCTTGCCGCGCGCCGCGCACACCAGCGGCGCGACGATGGGCAGCAGGCGCATGGCGGCCAGCACGTTGGTGTGCATCACGGTGTCGAAGTCCGATTGCAGGGGGAAGCCATCGTGGCGCGGGCCGTACACGCCCGCGTTGAGGATGGCCACTTCCAGCTGTTCGCCGTCCAGCCGCCAGCCGAGGGCGGCGCACGCTTCCACGTTGGTCACGTCCAGCGGGTGGGCTTCGGCGCCCAGGTCGGCCAGCAGCTGGCAGTCTGGCTCCTGGCGGGCGGTGGCGATCACGCGCCAGCCATCGGCCAGGTACTGGCGCGCCAGTTCATGGCCGATGCCGCGCGAGGCGCCGATGATAAGTGCGGTGGGCATGAGATACCTTTACGCCAGTTCGATCGCCATCGCCGTCGCCTCGCCGCCGCCGATGCACAGGGCGGCCACGCCGCGCTTGCCGCCGGTGCGCTTGAGGGCGCCGATCAGGGTGACCAGGATGCGGGCGCCGGAGGCGCCGATCGGGTGGCCCAGGGCGCAGGCGCCGCCGTGCACGTTGATCTTGTCGTGCGGGATCTCCAGGTCGTGCATGGCGGCCATGGCCACGGCGGCGAACGCTTCGTTGATCTCGAACAGGTCCACGTCCTTGGTGCTCCAGCCCACCTTGGCGTACAGCTTCTGCACGGCGCCGATGGGGGCGGTGGCGAACAGGTCGGGCGCCTGGGCGTGGGTGGCGTGGCCGTGCACGGTGGCGATGGGCGCCAGGCCCAGCTTCTTGGCCGTGGAGGCGCGCATCATCACCAGCGCGGCGGCGCCGTCGTTGATGGAGGAGGACGAGGCGGCCGTGATGGTGCCATCCTTCTTGAAGGCCGGACGCAGGGCGGGGATCTTGTCGAGCTTGGCCTTGAGCGGGCCTTCATCCTGGTCGATCACGGTGTCGCCGCCGCGGCCGGACACGGTCACGGGCGCCATTTCCCACTTGAAGTAGCCTTCCGCCGTGGCCAGCTGGGCGCGCTTGACGGACGCGATGGCGAACGCGTCCTGCGCCTCGCGCGTGAACTGGTACTTGGCCGCGCACTCTTCGGCGAAGGTGCCCATGGAGCGGCCTTCGCCCGTCTTCTCGTTGCGCGAGTAGGCGTCTTCCAGGCCGTCGTACATCATGTGGTCGAACAGCATGCCGTGGCCGATGCGGTAGCCGCCGCGGGCCTTGGGCACCAGGTAGGGGGCGTTGGTCATCGATTCCATGCCGCCGGCCACCACCACCTCGGCGCTGCCGGCCACCAGCTGGTCGTGGGCGAAGATGGCCGCCTGCATGGCCGAGCCGCACATCTTGGACAGGGTGACGGCGCCGGTCGAGGTCGGCAGGCCGCCTTTCAGCAGGGCCTGGCGGGCCGGCGCCTGGCCCTGGCCGGCCATCAGGCAGTTGCCGAAATAGACGTGCTCGACCAGCTTGGGATCGACGCCGGCGCGCTCGACGGCGGCCGCGATGGCCACGCCGCCCAGGTCGTTGGCGCTCTTGCTCGAGAAGTCGCCCTGGAAGGCGCCCATGGGGGTGCGGGCGGCACCGACGATAACGATAGGATCATTCATTTTCTAGAGTCTCCATAAAAGGGGGCGGCGTGACCGCCGGGGGTGTGGTCAGGTGCTGATGGCAAAAACGGATGTGCTGCGGATAGGGGAATACGTCTTCTACGTAACCATCGACGATGCGCTGCTTGCGCGCTTGCCAGTACTCTTGCGTGAGCAGGTCGGCGTGGTGTTTCATGAAGTACTTGCGGATCTTGGCGTTACCGAGCAGGAAGTGGCCAAACTGCTCGGGGAACACGTCGTGCCGGCCGATCGGGTACCACGGTTCGGAGGCCATTTCCTCCTCCTCCGTGCGCGCCGGCGGGATCACGCGGAAATTGCAGTCCGTGATGTATTCGATTTCGTCGTAATCGTAGAACACGACGCGCTGGTGGCGGGTCACGCCGAAGTTCTTGTACAGCATGTCGCCGGGGAAGATGTTGGCCGTCACCAGTTCCTTGATGGCGTTGCCGTATTCCAGGATGCCGTGTTCGATCTGGCTGTCGTCGCCATCCTTTTCCGCGTTGCTGAGCCAGATGTTGAGCGGCACCATGCGCCGTTCGATGTACAGGTGCTTGATGATGATCTGCTCCTTGTCCTCCTCCACCAGCGACGGCGCGAAGTGCTTGAGTTCGGCGATCAGCTCTTCCGTGAAGCGGTGGCGGGGGAAGGCCACGTTCGAATATTCGAGCGTGTCGGCCATGCGGCCCACGCGGTCGTGATTCTTCACCAGCAGGTATTTTTCCTTGATCAGGGCGCGCGTGGTGTCCTTGGGCGCCGGGAAGAAATCCTTGATGACCTTGAACACATACGGGAACGACGGCAGCGCGAACACCAGCATCACCAGGCCGCGGATGCCGGGCGCGATCTCGAACTGGTCGGACGAATGCTTGAGGTGCTGCAGGTAGTCGCGGTAGAACAGCGTCTTGCCCTGCTTCTGCAGGCCGAGGATGGTGTAGATCTCGCTGCGCGGCTTGCGCGGCATCAGGCTGCGCAGGAACTGCACATAGGCCGACGGCACTTCCATGTCGACCAGGAAGTAGGC
>JAZJZQ010000303.1:0-6848 GCA_040389625.1 Pseudomonadota bacterium
TTCTCGGACGGCAAGCTGTACAGCCAGATCAAGGACCCCAAGCACTACGGCCGCAAGGTGCTGACCGAGTTCGTCAAGGCCGGCGCGCCGGAAGAGATCATGTACGTCAGCAAGCCCCACATCGGCACCTTCCGCCTGGTCAAGATGGTCGAGCAGATGCGCGCCACCGTCGAGGCGCTGGGCGGCGAATACCGCTTTGAAAACAAGGTGGTCGACATCGACATCGAGCAGACGCCGGAGGGCGGCCAGGTGCGCGGCCTGACGCTGGAAAACGGTGAAAAGATCGCCACCCGCCACGTGGTGCTGGCCATCGGCCACAGTGCGCGCGACACCTTCCAGATGCTGTACGACCGTGGCGTCTACATCGAAGCCAAGCCGTTCTCGGTCGGTTTCCGGGTCGAGCACCCGCAGTCGCTGATCGACCAGTGCCGCTTCGGCCCCAACGCCGGCCACCCCATCCTGGGCGCGGCCGACTACAAGCTGGTGCACCACGCCTCCAACGGCCGGGCGGTGTACAGCTTCTGCATGTGCCCGGGCGGCACCGTGGTGGCGGCCGCGTCCGAGCCGGGCCGGGTTGTCACCAACGGCATGAGCCAGTATTCGCGCAACGAGCGCAACGCCAACAGCGCCATCGTGGTCAGCATTTCGCCCGAGGTGGACTACCCGGGCCACCCGCTGGCCGGCATCGAGTTCCAGCGCCGGCTGGAGGAAAAGGCGTTCGAGCTGGGCGGCGGCACCTACAACGCGCCGGGCCAGCTGATGGGCGACTTCGTGGCCGGGCGCGCCTCGACCGCATTCGGCAGCGTGATCCCGTCCTACAAGCCGGGCGTGCACCTGACGGACCTGGCCCGCATCCTGCCCGAATTTGCCGTCACGGCCCTGCGCGAAGCGTTCCCCGCGTTCGACAAGCAGATCAAGGGTTACTTCAAGCACGACGCCGTGCTGACGGGACTGGAGACGCGCACCTCGTCGCCGATCCGCATCAAGCGCCGCGACGACACGCTGCAAAGCCTGAACACGCGCGGCCTGTTCCCGGCCGGCGAAGGGGCCGGCTACGCGGGCGGCATCCTGTCGGCCGGTGTGGACGGCATCAAGGTGGCCGAAGCGGTGGCGCTGTCGATGGCCGCCGCCTGAGCCAAGGCGCCCCTGCGGCGCCACCCCATTTCGCACTGCCCCCCCCCTCCGCGCCGCGCCCGGCCTGGCCACGACAGCCAGTGGGACGGCGCACCTCCCCGGTCGCCAGAGCGTCCGGCACCGGCGGCCGGGCAACCACGCCGCCGCCATTCCCCATCCCCGACTTCGTCCCACCACCTCCCGCCCGGCCGCAGCCATCCGATTTTCTATCTTTTTCTGCAACCAAAGAACGTTAAATCATTGCCATTAATACATATAAAGTTATGTTGTATTTGCGCAAAATATAGAGACGATAAGGTTGACAGATAGTTATGTGGAATGTTCTCATGAGTGGCTTAGAACTTTTAAATAAGCCAAAAGATTCTAAGGATTAAATAAAAGCCCACAAAGCGAATTAAGCAAGACGAATGCTGTAATTTTCCCAAGGAGTTTAGCAATGATGATGGAAAAAGCTTTATCCCGTTCATTACGCCTGATGTTTTCCAGTGGCGCCGCAGTGGTTGGTCTCGGACTCCTGGTCCAACCGGCTTTTGCCCAAACCACCGACACCGGCCCCGTGCAGCGGGTCGAAATTACCGGTTCCGCAATCAAGCGCATCGACGCTGAAACCGCCGTGCCTGTCACCGTCGTCAAAATGGCGGACCTGAAGAAACAGGGCGTGAGCACGGTGGAACAAGTGCTGGCCAATCTGAGCGTCTCGCAGCCGAACCAGACCACCAGCCAGGTGGTCGGCTCCAGCACCGGCGGCGCAGCGTTCGCCGACCTGCGCGGCATCGGCGCCAACAAGACCCTGATCCTGCTGAACGGCCGCCGCCTGGCCAACAACGCCTTCGACAGCTCGGCCCCCGACCTGAACATGATTCCCTTCGCCGCCCTCGAGCGCGTCGAAGTGCTGCGCGACGGCGCATCGTCGCTGTACGGCAGCGACGCCGTCGGTGGTGTGATCAACTTCATCACCCGCAAAGACTTCCGCGGCGGCACCGTCACCCTGGGCGCCGACTCGCCGCAACATCCGGGCGGTTTCTCCAACAACGCCAACATCGGCTACGGCTTTGGCGACCTGGACGAGCAGGGCTACAACATCTTCGCCGTGGTCGACCACCAGGAACAGCACCGCGTTGGCGGCACCCAGCGTCCATTCAACACCCGTTACGCTGGCGGCATCTCGACCTCCACCATGCCGGCCAACTACTACCAGGGCGGCGCCAGCGCCAACCCGGCAGCGCCGAGCTGCGCCGACGGCGTATTCACGCTGCCAGCGGCCGCCGGTTCGTGCAAGATGACCACCTCGAGCTTCGTCGACTACGTGCCGAAGAGCGAACGCACCACCGCCCTGCTCAAGGGCACCTTCAAGCTGAACGAAACCCATGAGCTGGGCATTGAACTGCTGAGTACCCAGAGCAAGGTGCAGAGCGCCATCGCACCCGTGCCATACGGCGGCCTGTACCAGAACCGCACCCGCGCCGATGGTTCGCTCAACCCCTTCTATCCTGGCAACCCTGGCGCCATCAGCGCCGGCATCGCGCTGAGCCCGACCTACATGGACGACGGCGGCGCCAACACCGACGGCGTCAAGCCCGGCTTCGTGCACGTGAAATGGCGCGACGTGCCGAACGGACCACGTGCCGACGAAAACATCAACAACCAGCAGCGCCTGGTCGTGTCCCTCAAGGGCATGCTGGCCGGCTGGGATTATGAAGGCGGCCTGAGCTACAACGAGAACAAGGTCAAGGAAAACCTGCGCGGCTACAGCGACGGCGGCTTGATCAGCTCCGGCATCCTGAACGGCATCATCAATCCATATGGCGCCCAGGACGCCGCCGGCACCGCGCTGCTGGCCAGCGCCGGCCTGGATGGCAACATCCAGAACGCCAAGGGCACCACCCAGGGCCTGGACTTCCACGCCAGCCGCGAAGTGGGTGACTGGACCGGTTCCGGCCACCAGGCCGCCCTGGCATTGGGTGCGCAGGCTGAGCACGAGAAGTTCCTGCAGACGGCCAACCCCGACTACGCCGCGAAAGTGATTTCGAGCACCGGTATCGATCCGGCCACCCACAACGAAGGTTCGCGCAACGTGTACGCCATGTACGCCGAGCTGAACGTTCCTGTGCTGGCCAACCTGGACGTCACCGGCGCCCTGCGTGCCGACAAGTACAGCGATTTCGGCCACACCACCAACCCGAAAGTCAGCTTCCGCTACCAGCCTAGCAAGCAAGTGCTGGTGCGCGGTTCCTACTCGACGGGCTTCCGTGCGCCATCGCTGTATGACATCAACAACGCGCAAACCTACACCTCCGGTGAGAACTCGCTGAATGACCCGATCAACTGCCCAGGCGGCAAACCGATCGCCGGCAAGTCGGCGGCGGCCAACTGCGGTCAGCAGTTCCAGTCCCTGCTGGGCGGCAACAAGGGCCTGAGCCCGGAAAAATCGAAGAACGCCTCGCTGGGCATCGTGTTCGAACCGGTCAACAACCTGACCCTGAGCGTGGACTACTGGAACATCCGTCTGACGAAACAGATCAGCACCCTGACCGACTCCACCGTGCTGGGTGATGTGGCGACCTTCGGTTCCTACATCCACCGCAACGCGTCCGGCGACCTGGCGATTGACGGTTCCCAGTGCCCAAGCCCGATCACTTGCGGTTACCTGGACCTGCGCACGCAGAACCTGGGTGACATCAACACCAACGGCCTGGACCTGAGCGCCACCTACAAACTGCGCTCGACCGACTACGGCACCTACCAGTTCGGCATGAACGCGACCTATGTGCATAAGTACGAGTACCAGAACTTCATCGGCGACGTGATGCACCAGAACGTCAACGTGTTCTCCGACGGCACCAACGTGTTCCGCTGGCAGAACACCATGACGCTGGCCTGGAACAGCGGCAAGTTCAGCGCCGGTCTGGCTGCACACTACAAGTCGGGCTATGAGGACTTCCACAGCACCGATCATCCGACCAACACGGTGGCCTCGTACACCACGTTCGACGGCTACGGCAGCTGGGACGCGTTCAAGAACTTCAGCCTGACCGTCGGCGTGCGCAACATGTTCGACCGCGATCCTCCGCTGAGCTTCCAGACCAAGAAGTTCCAGGCTGGCTATGATCCACGTTACGCCGATCCTACCGGCCGTACCTACTACGTACGCGGTACCTACAACTTCTAATCAGTCGTAGGTAAGAAAACGCCCGGGCCAGCAACGCTGCCCGGGCGTTTTTACGTTGGCGCCGTCCGCTACAGCCAGCCGGCGCGCTTGAAGCGCCGGTACAGGTACAGGCACACCGACACCATGATGGCGACGGCGGCCGGATAGCCGTACTTCCATTCCAGTTCCGGCATGACCTTGAAGTTCATGCCCCAGATGCCGGCGAACGCCGTGCAGATGGCGAAGATGGCGGCCCACGCAGCCAGCCGCTTGTTCACTTCCCCCTCCTCGATGGCCACCATCGACAGGTTGACCTGGATCGCCGTGCTGATGGTGTCGCGCACGTTGTCGAGCGTGGCGCTGATGCGGTGCAGGTGGTCGTGCACGTCGCGGAAGTATTCCTGGCTGTCCATGCACATGGCCGGCACCCGGCCGCCGTGCAGCTTGCCGGTCGCCTCCATCAAGGGCGCCACGGCGTGGCGCACGGCCATCACCTTGCGCTTGAGTTCATACAGGCGCTCGATATTGTCGCGCTGGGAACCGTGCAGGAAGATGCGTTCCTCGATCTGCTCGAGCTCCATTTCCAGCGCATCGGCCACCGGGAAATAGCGGTCCACCACCGCGTCCAGCAAGGCATACAGCACGAAGGCGGGCCCCTGGCGCAGCAAGTGCGGTTCATGCTCGGCCCGCGCCCGCACGCCCAAGAAGCCGTGGCTGCTGTTGCTGCGGTTCGACAGCACGTAGTTGGGGCCGACGAACACGTCGACCTCGCCCACCACCAGCTGGGCCCCTTCGAACTCCACCATCTTGGCCACCACGAACAGCGAGTCGCCATATTCCTCGATCTTGGGACGCTGGTTGCCGCGCCGCGCATCCTCCACGGCCAGCTCGTGCAGGCCGAACTCCTCCTGCATCACGGACAGCTCGGCCGCGTCCGCGTCGCGCAGGGCCACCCAGACGAAGCATTCGGGCCGGCACACGTACTCGCTGATATCCTCGACGGGAATGTCGGCCAGCTTCTGGCCATCCTGGTAGACCACGCAATTGATCAGCATACAAATTCCATAAAAAAAAAAGCTCCTGGCGTTGAAGCCAAGAGCTTACTCCAATTCAATGGCCGGCTAACACCCGGCCTGTGCTCAGTCGTCCTTGGCGCCGTCGATGCCCAGCTCGGCGATCTTGCGGGTGATGGTGTTGCGGCCTATGCCCAGCCGCACCGCCGCGTCGTTCTTGCGGCCATGGGTGTGCTTGAGGGCCGTGCGGATCAGGGCCGATTCGAACTGGCGGCCCAGCACGCCCATCACTTCCTGCTGACCGTGGCTGAGCATGCTGGCCGCCTGCAGTTCCAGCAGCGTCAGCCAGCTGTCCGGGCCGCCGTGCGCCGTGGCCTCGGCCAGGGCCGGCGGCACGGCCGACACGGTGCCGTGGTGGGCCAGGCTGAACGATTCGTGGGCCGGGGCCGGCGCGGCCGGGCTGTGGCCGTTGGTTTCCTGGCCCTGGGTCAGCTCGAGCGGCAAGTCCTTCACTTCCACCGTCTGGCCGGGCGCCATCACGGTGATCCAGTTGCACAGGTTTTCCAGCTGGCGCACATTGCCCGGCAAGTCCAGGCCACTCAGGAAATGCAGCGTGGCGTCGCTCATGCGCTTCGCTTCCACCCCGAGCTGGCGCGCGCTCTGCACCAGGAAGTGGCGCACCAGGATGGGGATGTCCTCGCGCCGCTCCCGCAAACTGGGCAGGCGCAAGCGGATCACGTTGAGGCGGTGGTACAAGTCTTCGCGGAACAGGCCGTCGCGCACGCGCTGTTCGAGGTTCTGGTGGGTGGCCGTGATCACGCGCACGTTGGCCTTCAGGGGCTGGTGGCCGCCCACGCGGTAGAAGTGGCCGTCCGACAGCACGCGCAGCAAGCGGGTCTGCAGGTCGAACGGCATGTCGCCGATCTCGTCCAGGAACAGGGTGCCGTTCTCGGCCTGTTCGAAGCGGCCGCGGCGCGTCGTCTGCGCGCCCGTGAAGGCGCCCCGCTCGTGGCCGAACAGTTCCGACTCCAGCAAGTCCTTGGGAATGGCGGCCGTGTTCAAGGCGATGAAGGGCTGGGCCGCGCGCGGGCTGTGCTTGTGCAGGGCGCGCGCCACCAGCTCCTTGCCGGAACCGGATTCGCCCGTGATCAGCACCGTCACGTTGGACTGCGACAGGCGGCCGATGGCGCGGAACACTTCCTGCATGGCCGGGGCCTGGCCCAGGATTTCCGGCGTGTCGGCCGGGCCCGATTCCACGCTCGTCTCGCGCAGGCTCTCGTCGAGCGCGCGCCGTATCAGCTCGACGGCCTTGTCGATGTCGAACGGCTTGGCCAGGTATTCGAAGGCGCCGCCCTGGAATGCGGCCACGGCCGAGTCGAGGTCGGAGAAGGCGGTGATGATGATGACGGGCAGGCCCGGGTGGCGCGACTTGACCAGTGCCAGCAGATCGAGGCCGGAGTCGCCCGGCATGCGGATGTCGGACACCAGCACTTGCGGTGTCTCGAACTCCAGCGCGGCGATGGCGTCGCGCGCGTTGGCAAAACTCTTGGTGG
>JAZJZQ010000304.1:0-1670 GCA_040389625.1 Pseudomonadota bacterium
GATGCGGGCCGAGTCGATGCGGCTCATCTGGCCGGCGCCCACGCCCAGCGTCATGTTGTTACCGCAGAAGACGATGGCGTTGGACTTGACGTACTTGGCCACGCGCCAGGCGAACATCAGGTCCTGCAGCTGCTGCTGGGTAGGCTGGAGCTTGGTGACCACTTTCAGGTCGCCGATCAGCACGTTCTTGGCGTCGGCCGACTGCACCAGCAGGCCGCCGCCCACGCGCTTGAAGTCCATCGCGTTGATGCCGTTGCCCAGCGCGATTTCCAGCAGGCGCACGTTCTGCTTGGCCGACAGGATTTGCAGCGCCTCGGCCGTGAACGACGGCGCGATCAGCACTTCCACGAACAGCTTGGCCAGTTCCGTGGCGGCGGCGCCGTCCACTTCCGTGTTGAAGGCGATGATGCCGCCGAAGGCCGAGGTCGGGTCAGTCTGCAGGGCACGCTTGTAGGCGTCCACCGCGTTGGCGCCCAGCGCCACGCCGCACGGGTTGGCGTGCTTGACGATCACGCAGGCGGCGCTCTGGTCGAAGCCGCCCAGGCTCTTCACGCATTCCCAGGCCGCGTCGGCGTCGGCGATGTTGTTGTAGGACAGTTCCTTGCCCTGCAGCTGGCGGTAGTTGGCCAGCGCGCCGGCCGACGGTTGCAGGTCGCGGTAGAAGGCGGCGCTCTGGTGCGGGTTCTCGCCGTAGCGCATGTCCTGCACTTTTTCAAACGCCACGTTCAGCGTCTGCGGGTAGGCGGCGCGGCTGGCGTGGGCCTTGTCGGCGCCCAGGCTGGTCAGGTAGTTGGTGATGGCGCCGTCGTACTGGGCCGTGTGGGCGTAGACCTTGGTGGCCAGCTTGAAGCGGGTGTCGTAGCTGACCTGGCCGGGGGTGTTGTCCGTGCCCTTCATTTCGGCCAGCACCACGCCGTAGTCGGCCGGGTCGCAGATCACCACCACGTCCTTGTGGTTCTTGGCCGCCGAGCGCAGCATGGTGGGGCCGCCGATGTCGATGTTCTCGATCGCGTCTTCCAGCGTGCAGGTATCCTTGGCCACGGTGGCCTGGAACGGGTACAGGTTGACCACCACCATGTCGATGGTCGGCATGTTGTGCTCTTCCAGCTTGGCCATGTGCTCAGGGAAATCGCGACGGGCCAGGATGCCGCCGTGCACTTTCGGGTGCAGCGTCTTCACGCGGCCGTCGAGCATCTCCGGGAAGCCGGTGTAGTCGGCCACCTCGGTCACGGCGACGCCGTTGTCGGCCAGCAGTTTGGCGGTGCCGCCGGTCGACAGGATGTTGACGCCCATGGCCGCCAGGGCGCGGGCGAAGTCCAGGACACCGGTCTTGTCGGATACGGAGATGAGAGCTTGTTTAATCATGGCTATGGCTAGTTGGTTGAGTATTCTTGGTTCAAGCCTACCCGGCGCCAGCGGCCATTCACAGCCACTCAAGTGCCGGAAGGACGCGCGCGCTTACAGCAGGCCGTGCTCTTGCAGTTTCTTGCGCAGCGTGTTGCGGTTAATGCCCAGCATTTGCGCCGCATGCGACTGGTTGCCATCGGCGCGGGTCATGACGACTTCGAGGATAGGCTTTTCCACGGTCAGCACGACCATGTCGTAGATATTCGATGCTTGCTGCTCGCCCAGGTCGTTGAAGTAATCTTCAAGGCTCTTCTGGACAACTT
>JAZJZQ010000305.1:0-1995 GCA_040389625.1 Pseudomonadota bacterium
AATGGCCAGGTGTGAAAATCCCAGCAATGTTCCTGCACCAGGCGGCGCCAGACGGGCTGCTGCAGTGCCGGCGGATGGAACACGGCAATCCACAGCATGTACCAATGTTCGCGCAGAAAGGCGTCCAGCCTTTCCTCGCCGTGGGGATGGGTATCGAACAACAGCAGGCCGACCGTGGCGGGACGCACGCGCAGGGCGCGGCGCGCTTCGGCCAGTCCGGCCACGCAGGACAGTTGCCAGCCAGGCAGCACGGCGGCCGCCGCATCCAGCACGTCGCGCTCGCCTGCGGCCAGGCATAGAATGGTTGTTGAGGTCATGGGCTACCCGATCAGGAAAGGCCGCCGCACAGCCAGGCCGGCGTGATTCTCTTTGACCGGGAATAGCGCCCATTGTTCCCCGGACAAGACGGGCTCGGCGCTGAATGACTTGCCGCTCTGGCCATGCCCGGATAGAATGCGGGCGCGGATTTTTTGACTAGCTATATGCCAGCCTGTCAATAGTGAAAACAAAACAAATACAAAAAACGACGGGGTAAAGAGCATGAGCGACTATCTTTTACGGCCACAGGACCTGCCCACCTGGGGCCAGCGCGCGTCGCTGCGCATACTGGGGCTGTTCGGCTGGCGCATGTTGTACCGGCCGCTGCCGGGGCCGCGCGGCATTTGCGTGATCTATCCGCACACGTCGAACTGGGACTTCATGGTCGGCCTGTTCGGCAAGTGGGCGCTGAACCTGCCGTTCCGCTGGCTAGCCAAGGACACGCTGTTCAAGTCGCCGCTGGGAAAATGGTTCCGCGCGCTGGGCGGCGAACCGGTGGAACGGGGCACGCCGAGCGGCACCATCAAGCTGCAGGCGGCGCGCATGAACGCGGCCGACTGGTACTGGGTGGGCATCACGCCGGAGGCGACGCGCAGTTATCGCCCCAACTGGAAAAGCGGCTTCTACCATCTGGCGCTGGAGGCGAAGGTGCCGCTGGCACTGGTGTACATCGACTATCCGAACAAGACGCTGGGGCTGGTGGACCACGTGCACCTGACGGGCGACGAGGAAACGGACATGGCCGCCATCCGCGCCGGCTACGAAGGCCACCTGGGCCTGTATCCGGAAAAGGCGGCGCCCATCGTGCTGTCCGAGCGGCGCCACGAGCCGCGCGCCAAATAAGACGGCGGCGGCTTACCGTTTCATAGCTGCGCCGCCACGTGCTGGTCTTGCCACAGCACGCCTTGCTCGCGGATGAAATCGAAAAAGGGGTACGTCCCCGAAAAAGGGTACGTCCCCATTTTTATCCCCATTTTTTGATTCCTCCGTTACAGTCCGCTAGGCAGCCGCCGCCAGCATCACGCCGGCCGCTGCGATCACGGCGCCGGCCAGCTTGACGACCAGCGCCGGGCTCACGCGGCCCAACAACCGCCCCGTTTCCAGCAGCACGGCGCTGGCCAGCAGCAGGCCCATGGCACTGGCCACTTCCGGCATATCATGACCATGCGCGTTGCCATGCAAGATGGCGAACCCCGCCAGCATCAGCGCGCCCACCGCGCCGGGCAGACGGGCGGCCACCACGATCAGCACGCCCATCACGGCGACCGTGAGCGCGATGCCCGTTTCCAGTGCCGGAATGACGAGGCCCGCCACGCCCGTCACCACGCCCACGAACAGCATGGCCAGGAAGGTGAGCGGCAGCGCGCGCGCATTGGGCTGACGCACGCTCCAGATGCCCACGGCCAGCATCGCCAACACGTGGTCCAGTCCCGTGAACGGGTGGATGAAGCCGGCCGCGAAGCCATGCGCATGGGCCCCCGCGGCGGGATGGGCCAGCGCGGGCAGGCAGGCCAGGGCCAGCACGCCGGCCAGCACGGGTTTGATCAGTTTCATGTCATAGCTCCTTTGCCATGTGATGGTCTTGCCCCAGCAAGCCCTGTTCGCGGATAAAATCGATGACCGCGGCCACGCCCTCCCCGCTGCGCAGGTTGGTGAACACGAAGGGCCGCGCGCCGC
>JAZJZQ010000306.1:0-4874 GCA_040389625.1 Pseudomonadota bacterium
CAGCAGTATAAAAATCTTCCGGCAGAACAAAATTCAGATACTTTAAGTTTGAAGTAAAATTACAGGATCAGTCCCGTTTTGCAACACAATGTACTAACAGGCAATTGAGTTCGCCGTCGCCTTCCTTTATATTGCTTAACAGGCTCATCCACCGGAAACCAGAAGGCAAGTCCCCAGAACGCACCCGTCCATATCCCCCCCACCCGCCCGGCGCCGCCGGGGCCACGCTGCCGCGCCGTGCGCGAACATCCGCGCGTCCCAGGCCGCTCATCCACCATTCTTAGCGCCCGCATCGCCGGGCACAACAAGCACAGCCATGAAACACGGATTCCTGCAACAACGAGAGAAATACAAGGCGCAAGTGATGCGCTATTACGGCGTCAGCGAGCAGATGTACGACGCCATCAATCAGCTGATGGCGCCGCTGGCCACGCCCATCAGCGTGCGCAAGGGCGAGCTGCTGCAGCGCTGCGGCGTGGCGGCCCAGTCGTTCTACTGGATTTACAGCGGCGTGGCGCGGGCCGGCTTTGTGACGGAAGGGGGCACGGAAGTGACGCTGCGCTTCTGGACCGAGGGCGACACGGTGGCCTCCCATGAAGACTTGCTGCGCGCGCGGGATGGCTTGCCGGCCCGCCAGTTCGTGGTGGCCGAGACGGCGCTGCACGGTTTCCGCCTCGAATGGGCCGACCTGGGCCGCATGGCCGAGGAGCACGAAGTGGTGCGCGCCTATTACGTGAAGGTGTCCGAGGCCAGCATCCTGCGCCAGGGACGGCGCATCTACACCAGCAGCGCCGCCTCGGCCCAGGCCCGGCTGGCGGCGTTCCGCGACGAGTATCCGGGACTGGAGGCGCGCGTGTCGCAAAAGGTGGTGGCGTCCTTCCTCGGCATCACGCCCCAGTACATGTCGCAGCTGCTGCGGCACGACACGCCGGAAAAAGTGGTGTAACGACGGGTAACCAACAAGCTAAGCAACAAGCTGGCAAACGATAACGGCGCTCAAGTGAGCGCCGTTGCATTTTTGTAGCTTGACTACTTCGGCCTGCTTACTTCTTCAGGCCCGTGATCTTGTTGTTGCCGTCCACGAAGACAATCTTCGGCTCGTAGTCGGCGATCTGCGCTTCCGTCATCGGCGCGTAGGTGCAGATGATGAGCAGGTCGCCCAGCTGGGCGCGCCGCGCGGCAGCGCCGTTGAGCGAGATTTCGCCGCTGCCGCGCAGGCCGGGAATGGCGTAGGTGGCAAAGCGCTCGCCATTGTTGACGTTGTACAGCTCGATCTTCTCGTTAGGCCAGATATCGGCCGCATCCAGCAGATCCTGGTCGATACCGCAGGAACCTTCGTAGTGGAGGTCCGCTTGCGTGACCGTGACCCGGTGCAGCTTGGCACGCAGCATAACTCGTTGCATAGACATCACTTCATCCTTCGTTAAATGGGGGTTCAAGGCTTGCCTCAAAGCAATCCCGACGGCCCGATGGCCCGCCGGCCGGACTCGAGGACCGTTCCGCCTTGATGCGTGGTCGCAATCGTACCACTACTGCAGCCGACCCGTCCCATTTCCACCCCGCCGGGGGCGACAGCGGGCGGTGCTTATGGCATATTGCAAGTTGGAAAAAGCTGGCGCGCCGCACCGTGTGGCGGAAGGGCCGGCCGCAGGGAGTGTTGTGCATGAGACTGACCCGCTTGTTTGCCGTATCGATGGCCGTGCTGGCGTTGCTGGTGGGCGCCATGTTGAGCCGGATACTGTGGGGCGAATGGAACAATTACCGCGCCGCGCGCGGCGGCCTGCACGCGCTGCTGCTGGTGCAGCGCGGCATGGTGGCGGCCGAGAAGCTGTCGTTCGAACGGGGTCCCGTCAACGCCGTGCTGGGCGATGCCGTGCCGCCCGACCCGGCCAAGCGGGCGCGCCTGGCCGCGGCCCGCGCCGCCAGCGACCAGGCCCTGGTCCAGCTGCAGCAAGCGCTGGCGCAGCAGCCGGCCCCCACGGCCGGCGTGACCGGTGCGGCCAGCCAGCTGGCGCTGCAACTGGCGGCGGCCCGGCAGGCCGTCGACGCCGTGGCCGCCCGCGCGCCGGCCGAGCGCACGCCGCAACGGCTGACGGGCGCCGTGGAACAGATGTTCGCCCTGATCCCCGTGGTGCTGGACGATGTGACGGCCTACGCGGGCGCGGCCGAACAAGCTTATCCCAACCTGGCCAAGATCCTGATGAAGGCCCGCTTCGCCGTCGAGCTGCGCGAATATGCGGGGCGGCTCGGTTCGCGCCTGACGGTGGCGCTGGCTTCGGGCCAGCCGCTGGCCGAGACGGAGCACACCCAGATCCAGTTCCTGCGCGGCCAGATCGAGCAGCTGCGCCACCTGATCATCATGTCCACCAGCGCCATCGACCGCGACCCGCGGGTGCTGGCGGCGCTGCGCCGGATGGACGACAGCTATTTCAGCAACGGCCTGGCGCTGGTGTCGGGCGTCGAGCGCGACAGCCGGGCGCACCAGCCCTACGGCATGGACACGGCCCAGTTCGCGCAGCGCTACGTACCGTTCATGACGCCCATCCTCGCCGTGCGCGACGTGCTGCTGGAGGCGGCGCTGGACCAGGCCCGGCAGGACTACGACGCGGCCCAGCGCGAACTACTGCTGGCCTGCCTGACGGGTGGCGCCATCCTGCTGGCGCTGACGCTGCTGATGACCATCGTCCAGCTGCGTGTGGTGGCGCCGCTGGCGCGGGCCACGGGCGCCATCGTCAGGCTGGGCAACGGCGACTTTTCCGTCGGCGTGCACGGCTCGGCGCGCCAGGACGAGATCGGCGACCTGCTGCGCGCGCTGGCCCATCTGCGCACGGCCAGCATGGAGAAGCTGCGGCTCGAACATGAACGCCAGGGCTTGATCGACGAACTGCGCCTGCGCGCCGACACCGACTACCTGACGGGCATCCTGAACCGGCGCGCTTTCACGTCGGCCGGCAACCAGCGGCTGCGGCGCGCGCGCGAGCACCGGCTGTCGCTGGCCGTGATCCTGTTCGACGTGGACCGCTTCAAGGCTGTCAACGATAGCCACGGCCACGACGCGGGCGACCAGGTGCTGATCCGCATCGCCGCGCTGGCACGCGAGGAATTGCGCGACGGCGAGATCCTGGCCCGCTACGGCGGCGAGGAATTCGTCATCATGCCGGCCTTCTGCGACCTGCAGGCGGCAACGGCCGTGGCCGAGCGCATGCGGCGCGCCATCGAGACCGCGCCGCTGACACTGGCCAACGGCCATGTGCTGCATGTGACGGCCAGCTTCGGGGTGGCCGCCTCGGAGGGGCCGCACCAGGCGCTCGACAGCCTGTTCCACGCGGCCGACCTGGCGCTGTACCGCGCCAAGCACCAGGGCCGCAACCGGGTCGAGTACCAGGCCACCTGAGCCGCATCGGCCGCGCCGGCGCCATCGGCCGCTGTGGCCACGGTGGCCGCGATTGCCGCGATGACTGCGATGACTGCGATGACTGCGATCGATGCGCAGGCAGCACGCGCAATGCAGCGCTGCCTTGGTGGCCTTAACTGCCCGCCTTGCCCTTGGCAGCCTTGGGCGGCTTGACGGGCTTGAACTCCAGGTCGGCGAAGTCGAAGCTGAAGTCCGTCTCGCTCGACACGGGCGCCATCTTCATGCGCTCGATGCTGCCGTCCGGGTTGAGCGCGAAGGTGACGTAGGCGTCCGCGTTGAGGTGGCGGGCTTGCCAGCGCACGATGAAGGTGTCGTGCTGGAAGTGTTCAAGTTCACCCGTCAGGTCCGGCGAACGGCTGAAGCTGAGCACGTGTTGGCCTCCTTGCGCGCGGATGGTCACGCTGCCATACCACGGGTCGCGGTACTCACCGTCGTAGGCCGCCAGCGGCAGCGACGGCGCCGAACCTTCCGCCCGCGCCGCCACCGCCTGGCCCTGGCGCGCCAGTTCCTCGCGGTGGTTGCGCGCCTCGTCTTCCGCATACAGCCGTATCCAGTCGCGGGCCGGCACGTGCAGGTAGTGGTCCAGGATGCGCCACTGCAGGGCCGTCATGAGCGGGCTGTTCTCGGCATTGGTCAGAATGGCGATGCCCAGCTTTTCCTCCGGCACCAGCAGCACGCGCGAATAGAAACCCTGCAGCGCGCCGCCGTGCAGCGCAAGCTTGCGGCCCTGGTAGTCGCGCAGGTTGAAGCCCAGGCCGTAGCCGGCGAAGTTGGGACGGGTGGCGGCCAGCGCCGGCGGCGGCTCGCTGATCTTCATCGGCGTGTATTCCGTCCACAGCTCGCGGGCCCGCTCGGCGCTGAACAGCTGGCGCCCGTCCGGCAGCTTGCCGCCGGCCAGCAGCAGATTCATCCAGCGCGCCATGTCCTCGGCGCTGGTGTCGATGCCCACGGCGCCGACCGCGTTCTCCACCAGCATGGGCGCCACCACGGTCTGGCGCTCGCCCACCTTGCTGTGCGGCGCCGCGTAGTTGCCGCTGGCGCGCATCTGCGCCACGCTGGTGACGGTGCCGTCCATGCCCAGCGGGGCCAGGATGCGTTCGCGTATGGCGTCGCCCCACGGCTTGCCGGCCTTGTCGGCCACGATCTTGCCGGCCGCGATGTAGAGCAGGTTGTCGTAGGCGTAGCTGTTGCGGAAGCTGGTGGCCGGCTTGATGTAGCGCAGGCGGCCGATGATGTCGTCGGCGCTGAAAGTGGTGGTGGGCCACCACAGCAAATCGCCGGCGCCCAGGCCCAGGCCGCTGCGGTGGGTCAGCAGGTCGCGCACCGTCATGGCGCCGCTGGCGTAGGCATCGTACATCCGGAAGCCGGGCAAGTGTTCGGTGACGGGGTCTTCCCAATTGAGCTTGCCCTCGTCGACCAGCATGGCCAGCGCGGCGGCCGTGAAGGCCTTGGAATTGGA
>JAZJZQ010000306.1:4974-12767 GCA_040389625.1 Pseudomonadota bacterium
TGCCCTCGTCGACCAGCATGGCCAGCGCGGCGGCCGTGAAGGCCTTGGAATTGGAAGCCACCTCGAACAGGGTCTTGCCGTCCACGGGCGTGTGCTCGCCCAGGCGGCGCACGCCGTAGCCGCGCGCGGCCAGCAGCTGGCCGTCCTTGACGATGGCGATGGCCATGCCCGGCACGCCGAAGGTTTTCAGGGCCTGCATGGCGTCGGCGTCAAGGACAAAGGCGGGCACGGAGTCGGCGCTGGCCGGTCTGGCCGCACCGGCAACGGCGGCAACGTCGGCGCCGGCGGCGCAGGGAATGGCGATGCTTGCGCAGGCCAGCAGCAAGGCCGCGGCGATGCGATTTTTCAGGCGCATGTCTGTCATGTTATAAACGATTTATACGGTATATGCCGTTTCACGGCGCGAGCGGACGGTCGCGCCGGATGGCCGGTTACTTGGCCGCGAATTTCTTGTCGACGGCCGTCTGCGTGACGGGATGGTAGCGTTCGCGCGCCTTGGCGTACAGGGCCTGGGCCCAGGCCCTGTCGTCCGGACGCTGCAGCAGGGCCGCGTACAGGGGCACGACGAATTTCTGGCGTCCCACGCTCATCAGGAAGGCTTGCAGCGGCTCGCGCACGCCGTAGCCGGCCTTGATGGAGCTGAGCAGGAAGCGGTAGGCGATTTCATTGTTGCCGCTCTTGCCCAGGCCGAACGCCTGGTCCAGTTCGCGCATCTGGGCCGCGCTGGCCTTGCCGTCGATATCGTTCAGGAAGTGCATCCATTCGAGCGCGATCCAATGGCGTCCGTCCAGGTGGTCGGTGGCCAGTTCGCCCCGCAGCCAGCTGCTGCGCTGGGCATCGACGGCCGCCAGCCGCGGCGACGCCACCCGTTTCGCGCTGGCCGGGATACCCTGGCCGTACAGCCATTCGTCGAGTTCGGCCTCCGTCATCAGGCCGGGATGGCTGTCGAGCAGGTTGCGGTGCAAATAGGCGACGAACTGCTCGGTGGTGGCGGACTGGAAGGCATGCTGGTCGAACCAGCCGCGCAGGAAGGGATCGAACACGGCGCGGCCGGCCCGCTGCTCGAGCGTGCGCAGCAGCCAGGCGCCCTTGGGATAGGCCAGTTCCTCGTCCGTGTAGGTGGCCCCCGGGTTGGTGTCCGGGCCGCGCATGAGCAGGGCCTGTTTGGCGGGGGCGATGGACGGCAGCGAGGCCAGCGCCTCCTCCTGCTCCACCTGCAGGTTGATGTCGGCCACCTCGGTGCCGTACAGGCTCTCGACGATGCGGGTGGTGACGTAGTTGGTGAAGCCTTCGTTGAGCCACCAGTGCTTCCAGGTGGCGTTGGTGACCAGGTTGCCGGACCAGGAGTGGGCCAGTTCGTGCGCGATCAGGTCCACCAGGCTGCGGTCGCCCGCGATCATGGTTGGCGTGAGGAAGGTCAGGCGCGGGTTCTCCATGCCGCCGATGGGGAAGGACGGCGGCAGCACCAGCATGTCGTAGCGCCCCCAGCGATAGGGGCCGTACAGCGACTCGGCGGCGGCGATCATCTTTTCCGTGTCCGCCAGTTCGAAGGCGGCCGCTTCGATGCGGGCCGGTTCGGCATACACGGCCGAACGGGGACCGACGGTGCGCACATCGAGCTCGCCGATGGCGATGGCCAGCAGGTAGGCCGGCACCGGCTGCGGCATGCGGAAGTTCCAGCCGCCGGCGCCGGTGGCTTGCGGGTCGTTCTCGGCGCTCATCACCACGCGCAGGCCGGCCGGCGCGTCGATGTGGGCGCTGTAGGTGAAGCGCACGGCCGGCGTGTCCTGCACCGGAACCCAGGAGCGGGCGTTGATGGTCTCGGACTGGCTGAACATGAAGGGCCGCTTGCCCGACATGGTCTGCTGCGGCGTCATCCACTGCAGGGCGGCGGCGCCGGGCGCCGTGCGGTAATAGATGCGCACCTTGCGCGGCTGGCCGGCCAGCGCGATGCGCAGCGCCCTGCCCTTGTCCGCCTGCTGCGGTTCGGGCGGATCGAGCAGGTAGGAGGCCGGGGCCCAGCTGCCGTCGGCGCGCTCGGTCTGCACCTTGGCGATGCGCAGGTCGCGCGTGTCGAGCGCCAGGCTGCGGGCGGCCGGCACCAGCCAGTCCAGCGTCAGCTCGGCGTAGCCGGACAGGGTCTTGTGGTCGAAATCGGCCTTCAAATCCAGGTGCAGATCGGTGGTGCGGACCTGGTCGTATTGGGCGTAGCTGAGCGGGTCGGCCCAGGCGGCGCCGCAGGCGCACAGCAGTGCGGATAACACGGCGCGCAAGGTGGTAGCGGTAGGCATGGTGGTGGTGTCGGTGGGTGGACGATGGGCCGCCGGTGGGCGGCGCGATGCAGAATAACACAGCCGTTTCTGGACTGGCGCGGCCGTTCCGGGTTATCATCGGCCCAGTTGTGGGGAGTAGTCGTCCTTCGCCCGCGAAGGAGCCTGTATCAACATCATCGGCCCGCAGGCCGTGGTACAGGCGGCATCAGCTTGACGAGACCACGAACCGGGGGCGGCCGCATGGGCCGGAGTCGTCCATGGTTCGTTGGTTAACTGTCCGGCCCGCGTACCACACATACATCATGGAAGCTTTCCTCGTCTCCAGCGGCATCGTCGCGCTCGCCGAAATCGGCGATAAAACCCAGTTGCTCGCCTTCGTCCTGGCCGCCAAGTTCCGCAGGCCGCTGCCTATCGTGCTGGCCATTTTCGTGGCCACCGTGGCCAACCACGCCTTCGCGGCCGCCATCGGCAGCTGGCTGACGGCCCTGATGGGGCCCGCCGTGCTGCGCTGGGTGCTGGGGCTGGGCTTTATCGCCATGGCCGCCTGGACCCTGGTGCCGGACCAGATCGACGAAGACGACGCCAAGCTGGCCCATTACGGCGTGTTCCTCACCACGCTGGTGGCCTTCTTCGCCGCCGAGATGGGCGACAAGACCCAGATCGCCACCGTGGCGCTGGCGGCCCGCTACCACAGCCTGCTGGCCGTGGTGGCCGGCACCACCTGCGGCATGATGCTGGCCAATGTGCCGGCCGTCTACCTGGGCGGGCGCATCGCCGGCAAGGTGCCGCTCAAGCTCGTGCACGGCATCGCCGCCGCCGTGTTCGCGCTGCTGGGCGTGGGCACGCTGCTGGGGGCGGGCGCCGGCGTCGGCTTGTAGCGCGCCGCTCCGCCGCGCGGGGCTGCCGGCCGGGGCTGGCAGGCGATGTCCCCAGGCCCGGCGGGGGCGCTAGCGCGCCACCCGCAGCTCGACGGCATGGCTGCCGCCGTCATCGATCAGGGCCACGGCGTAGCCGCTGCGCGCCTCGCCATCGATCGTCAGGCCGGGCGGCTGGTCCGGCCCGGCCGCCATGATGCGCAGCGTGTACGGCGTGGCGCCATAGCGGTAGGTCACCGTGTAGCCGTCCCAGTCGGCCGGCAGCAGCGGCGCCAGCGCCAGCGTGGGCCCGGCCCGCGTCACGCCGAGCAGCGATTCGAGGATCAGCCGGTACATCCAGCCGGCCGACCCCGTGTACCAGGTCCAGCCGCCCCGCCCCACGTGCGGCGCCACGGCGTACACGTCGGCCGCCACCACATACGGTTCGGCCTTGTAGCGGGCGCAGGCGGCCGGCGAGGCCGCGTGGCGCACGGGGTTGATCATGCGTGCCAGCTCCCATGCCCGCCCGCCCTCGCCCAGGCGGGCGAAGGCCATCGCGGTCCAGATGGCGGCGTGGGTGTACTGGCCGCCGTTCTCGCGCACGCCCGGCACATAGCCGCGGATGTAGCCGGGATTGGGGCCGGCCTGGTCGAACGGCGGGTCCAGCAGCTGGATCAGGCCGGCGTCGCGCCGCACCAGGCGCAAGTCCACCTGCTCCATGGCGCCGCGGGCCCGCACGGGATCGGCCACGCCCGACAGCACGGCCCAGCTTTGCGACAGCGAATCGATCTGGCATTCCGCGTTGGCGGCCGAACCGAGCGGGGTGCCGTCGTCGAAATAGGCGCGCCGGTACCAGGCGCCGTCCCAGCCTTGCTGTTCCACGCTGGTGGCCAGCTGGCGCGCCGCCTGCCGGCATTCGGTGGCGAAGCCGGCGTCGCCGCGGCGCTCGGCCAGCTCGGCGAAGCGCTGCAGCACGTCGCACAGGAAGAAGGCCAGCCACACGCTCTCGCCGCGGCCCTGCTCGCCCACCTTGTCCATGCCGTCGTTCCAGTCGCACGAGCCGATCAGGGGCAAGCCGTGCACGCCGTAGCGCTGGCCGTGGCGGATGGCGCGCACGCAATGTTCGTAGACGGTGGCGCCGTAGGGCGCGGCCACCGGCAAGTCGTAATAGGCATCCTCGTCCGGCTTGACGGCGCGCCCTTCCAGGAACGGCACCGGTTCGTCGAGCACGGCCGCATCGCCTGTCACGGCCACGTAGCGGGCCGCCGCCAGCGGCAGCCACAGGTAATCGTCCGAGCAGTGGGTGCGCACCCCGCGCCCCGTGGGCGGGTGCCACCAGTGCTGCACATCGCCCTCCACGAACTGGCGGCCCGCGCACAGCAGCAGCTGCTCGCGCAGCAGCTGGGGCGCCGTGTGGACGGCCGCCATCGCATCCTGCAGCTGGTCGCGGTAGCCGAACGCGCCGCCGGACTGGTAGTAGCCGCTGCGGGCCCACAGCCGGCAGGCGATGGTCTGGTACATCAGCCAGCCGTTGGCCAGCACGTCGAGCGCGGGGTCGGGCGTGCTCACCTGCACCGCGCCCAGCGTCTGCTCCCAGTAAGCGCGCACGGCCGCCAGCGCCGCACGGGCCGCCGCCGCGCCCTGGTGCTGCTGCACCAGCACGCTGACGTCGGCGTTGCGCCGCCCGCCCACCCCCAGCACGAACACCAGCTCCCGTTCCTGGCCCGGCAGCAGCTCGAACGGCAGCTGGATGGCGGCGCACGGGTCGAGCGCCGGGCCCACCCGGCCCGACAGGCGGACCCGGCGCAGCGCGGCCGGCGCCGCCAGGCTGCCATTGCGGCCGATGAATTCGGCGCGGTCGGCCGTCACGCTGCGCGCGGCGCCGTCGGCGTTGAAGAACGCCACCCGGCCCGGAAATTCCGTGTTGTAGGCGTTGCGCGCGAACAGGGCGCCGCTGGCGCCGTCGAGCTCCGTCACCACGTGCATGGCGGTCTTGGTGCGCATGTCGCCCAGCACCCATTCCACATAGCCGGTGACGGACAGGCGGCGCGGCACGGGGCCGTCGTTGCGCACCTTGAACAGCGTGTAGCGCACCGGCGCGTCGAGCGCGACGAAGGTGGTGACGGTGGTGGCGATGGCCCCTTCCGTGTGCTCGAACACGCTGTAGCCGAAACCGTGGCGCGTCAGGTAGTGGCCGGCGCCGGGCGCGGGCAAGCCCATGGGCGACCAGAACTGGCCGCTCTGCTCGTCGCGCACATACCAGGCCTCGCCGCTGGCGTCCGTCACGGGGTCGTTGTGCCATGGCGTGAGGCGGTACTCATGGGCGTTCTCGTGCCAGGTATAGGCCTGGCCGCTCTCGGAAATGACGCAGCCGAACTGGGCGTTGGCCAGCACGTTGCACCACGGGGCCGGCGTGGGCTGGTCCGGGCCGCTGATGATGACGTACTCGCGCCCGTCCTCCGTGAAGCCGCCGCTGCCGTTAAACAGCAGCAGGGGCGGCGCCGGCCGCGTGGCCGGGCCGGCGTCGGCGTATTCGCCGCGGCTGTCGGCCTGCAGCAGCGGCACCCGCAGCGGCGGCGGCACGGCCCGCTTGACCTGCTCGGCCAGGGTGCCGCGGCTGTCGCTGATGATGACCCGCGCCACCGACTGCAGCAGCACCCGGTCTTCCGGCGCGATCTGGTCGGCCAGCCGCACGAAGATGCCGCCGGGCCGGTCGATGGCCTGGGCGTCGATGCCGGACGCGATCAAGCCCATGATCTGCTCGTGCAGCAGCTGGCGGTAGCCGCCCTGGTCCTCGTACCAGATCACCAGGTCCACCACCAGCCCTTTCAGGCGCCAGTAGGCGTGCGCCTGCACCAGCTGGCGCGCCAGCTCGATGTTGGCCGGGTCGCGGATCTGCAGCAGCACGATGGGCAGGTCGCCCGAGATGGCATACGCCCACAGCCCCGACTGGCCACGCTGGTTGCGCTGCAGGATGGCCGGCTCGGCCCGCAGCGCGCCGTTCGGATAGAGCACGCTGCCGGCCAGCCGGGCGTAGAGCTGGGCGTCGGCCTCGCTGGCGTTGAGCTGGCGCAGCACCACCTGGCTGTGGGTCCAGGCCAGTTCGAACACGCGGTCGGCCAGGTGCCGGTCCTGGTATTTGTCGACCAGGTGCAGGGCCGCCTCGCGCGTGTCGGCCATGCCCGTCACCAGGTCGATGGTGGCGCTCTGGTCGGGCGCCAGCGTGATGCGGTGGCGCACCGCCATCACCGGGTCGAGCACGGAACCGTGGCCGCCGGCCAGCGGCCCGGCCGTCTGCATGGCGCGCGGCGCACCGGTGCCGCGGCCGCGGCCGATGAAGGCGGCGCGGTCGGTCTCGAACGACACGTCGAGCACGCTGGCGTCGTGCACCGTCATCAGGTGCAGCAGCCACGGTGGCCGCTCGTCCTTGCCACGCGGGCGGCGCGTGCACAGGATGGCGTGGCGCGGGGCCAGGATTTCCGTCTGCACGAACAGCTTGGCGAAGGCCGGATGGGCCGCCTCGGCCGCCGCCGGCGTCATCACCACTTCCCCATAGCTGGTCAGTTCGATGGTGCGCTCGCGGTCGCTCTGGTTGGTCAGGCGGTGGCGCCGCAGCTCGATGTCGTCCTCGGGCGAAACGACGATTTCCGTGTACAGCTCGAGCCCGTGGTCGCTGCGGCGGAACTCGGCCCGCCCTTCCGAGAAGATCACTTCGTACTTGCGCGGCTCGGCCAGCGTGGGCTGCCAGGCGCCCGACCAGGTGTGGCCGCTGTCGACATCGTGCAGGTAAAGGAAGCTGCCCCAGTGGTCGCGCGTGCCATCCTCGCGCCAGCCCGTCACGGCCAGGTCCTTCCAGCGGCTGTAGCCGCCGCCGGCGTTGCTGACCATGACGTGGTAACGCCCGTTCGACAGCAGCTGCACTTCCGGCAGCGCGGTGGCCTGGCTCAGCACCCGCATCGGCATGGCCTGCTCGGCGCCGGCGCCCGGCGCGGCCAGCTGCTGCTCGGTGGCCGAATGGAAGGCGCCTACCTGGGCGCTGCGTTCCTGCAGCACCAGCAGGGCCGACTGCAGCAATGGATCGGAGGCGAAACGGCGCTGCATGGGCCGGTCGTGCAGCTGGTAGCTGAGCGCCAGCAAGCCCATGCCCTGGTGGTGCACCATGAAGGAACGGATCACGGCCGAGGCCTGGCCCCGCGGCAGCCGCACCGTCGTGTAGTCGATCGCCTCGTAGCAGCCGTAGCGGCCCATGTAACCGAGGGCCGCCATCTTCTGCAGGTTGAGGCAGGCCGCTTCCGGGCGCACCATCAGCCCCAGCATGGTGGCGTAGGGCGCGATCACCAGGTCGTCGCCCAGGCCCCGCTTCATGCCCAGGCCCGGCACGCCGAACGCGCGGTACTGGTAATTGAGGCTGGCGTCGACCGTGTTGTAGCCCGATTCGGATATCCCCCACGGCACGTTGCGGCGCCGGCCATAGTCGATCTGGGCGTCCAGCATGGCGTGGTAGGTCTGGTCCAGCAGCGTGCTGGGGTAGGTGGGCATGACCAGCAGCGGCATCAGGTATTCGAACATGGAGCCGCTCCACGACAGCAGCACCGGCTTGCCGGCCACGATGCACAGCTGGCGCCCCAGCGCGAACCAGTGCTCCTGCGGCAGCTGGCCCTGGGCG
>JAZJZQ010000307.1:0-18767 GCA_040389625.1 Pseudomonadota bacterium
TGCGGGTGGCCCTGCTGTCCTCGCTCAAAGGCGCCGACAGCACCAACGACCTGGGCTTCCGCTGCGCCCGCAGCCTGACCAAGAACAAGGACAAGAAATGAAGCCATCCTTCCGCACCGGCCTGTCCGCCCTGCTGCTGTCATCCCTGTGCGCGCTGGCCCTGCCCGCCGCGGCCACGGAGACGCCGGCCGCGCCGGCAACGGCCCTGCCATCGACCTCGCTCTACCAGCTGCCCGCCGCGCTGAGCAACCAGGACGGCAAGGCATTCAAGCTGCGCGAACTGCGGGGCCGTCCTGTCCTGGTGAGCATGTTCTACAATTCCTGCGAATTCGTCTGCCCGATGCTGATCGACACCATGCGGCTGACGCAGCAGGCGCTGGACCAGGACAGTCGCGAGCGCCTGTCCATGCTGCTGATCACTTTCGACCCCGCGCGCGACGACATCAAGACCTTGAAGACGGTGGCCCGCCAGCGCGAGCTGGACCCGGCCCGCTGGACCCTGGCCCGCACGGATGCGGCCAGCGTGCGCAAGATCGCCGCCACGCTCGACATCCAGTACCGCCGGCTCGAGAGCGGCGAATACAACCACACCACGGTGCTGGTGCTGCTCGATGCGGATGGCCGCGTGCTGGGCCGCACCCGCACGATGGGCGCCGTCGATCCCGAGTTCGTCAAACTGGTCCACGACACCATCGCTGCCACGCCGGCCAGTCCGGCGGCCCGCTAGATAGGGGGCCGGCACGTGCCCCGCAGCCATTCCGCAGCCCGCTCGGCGAGCATGATGGTCGGTGCGTTCGTATTACCGCTAATGAGCGTCGGGAAGACGGAGGCATCGACCACCCGCAGGCCAGTCAGCCCATGCACGCGCAACTGCGGGTCGACCACGGCCATGTCGTCCGTCCCCATCTTGCAGGTGCCCACCGGATGGTAAATGGTGTCCGCCCTGGCCCGTATGCTCTCGATCAGTTTGCCGTCGTCGTCGGTATGCACGGGATGCACTGCGCGCGGCGCATATTTCGCCAGCGACGGCGCATTCATGATCGCGTGTGTCTGTTTGACGCCCTGTACCAGCAATGCCAGGTCGTCCGGGTGCGACAGGAAGCGGGGATCGATGCGCGGCGCCGATAGCGGATCGGCGTCCAGCAACCCCACCTCCCCGCGCGACTTGGGCCGCAGCACGCAGACGTGGCACGAATAGCCGTACCCAAATCGCAGCTTGCGGGCGTGGTCCTCGACGATGCTGATGACGAAGTGCAGCTGCAGGTCCGGGCGCTCCAGCTCCGGATGGGATTTAATGAAGCCCGCCCCTTCGGCAAACGGCGTCGCGATCATGCCCGTGCCGGAGTGCCGCCATTGCGCCATCGCCTTGAGAGCGCGTACCGCGCCGACGGCACCGATGCCGACCAGATCGGTCTCGTCGCATCGGTACGACAGGATGAAATCCAGATGATCCTGCAGGTTCTTGCCCACGCCCGGCAGCGCATGCCGCGCGGGAATGCCGTGCCGCGCCAGCTCCTGCGGATCGCCGACCCCGGACAACATCAGCAGTTGCGGCGAGGTGAACGCGCCGCCGGCCAGGATCACCTCGCGCCGCGCACGGATGACGGAAGTCGCGCCGCCACGCAGGACCTCGACGCCCACGGCGCACTTGCCATCGAACACGAGCCTGAGTGCGCGCGTATGGGTCAGCACCGCCAGGTTGGCGCGCTGCATGGCCGGGTGCAGGTAAGCGGCGGCGGCCGAGCAGCGCTCGCCGTTGCGGGCGCCGCCGTGAAATTGCGTCACCTGGTAGTAGCCCACGCCCTCCTGCTCCGGACCGTTGAAATCGTCGTTCAAGCGGTAGCCGCATTCGACGCCGGCCTGGATGAAGTCGCCCGTGATGCCGCGCGGCGACTGCTGGTTCGCCACCTGGAGCGGGCCGTCCGCGCCATGCCATGCGTTCGCACCGCGCTGATTGCCTTCGGCCCGCTTAAAATACGGCAGCACGTCGTCGTAAGACCATCCGGCGCAGCCCAGCCGCTGCCAGTCGTCGTAATCCTGGCGCTGGCCGCGCACATACAGCATCGCGTTGATGGCGCTGGATCCGCCCAGGCACTTGCCGCGCGGTTGATAGCCGCGCCGGCCATTCAACTGCGCTTGCGGCACGGTCTCGTAGGCGTAGTTGTTGATCCGGGGCCGGCCGGGCACCATCGCGATCACCCCGGCCGGAGCGCGCACCAGCAGGCCGCGACCGTCGCCGCCCGCCTCCAGCAGGCATATCGTGCATTGCGGATCTTCGCTCAGGCGGCCAGCCAGCGCGGCGCCGCCGGAACCACCACCGACGATGACGTAATCAAATTCCATGCTGTTTCCTTTTTTGGCAAGACAGGTTCAGGAGGCACGATTGGCCTGGACAAAGGCGGCAATGCCGCTGCGCGCATTGGCCTGTGCGGCCAGCTTGCGTTCGTCCGGCACGGCGTGGTCGCGGTCCCAGGCCAACACCTTGGGTATCATCAGCTTGTGCCACAGTGGAGGTATCAAGGCCACGACGATGGTGGTGAGGTAGCCGCTGATCATCATCGGCGCGCCGGGGAAGGGCTTGAGATCCTGGTATGGCACTTCGCCCTGGGCGTGGTGATGGGAGTGGCGGGTCAGGTTGAACATGGTCCAGGAGCTGATGCGCTTGTTGGTGTTCCACGAATGGCGCGGCTGCACCGGCGTTGCCGGGTCGCGCACGATGCCGTAATGCTCCATGTAGTTGACGATCTCCAGCAGCGCCTTGCCCCACAGCGCGCACAGCGTGAAATAGCCGGCCGCTTGCCAGCCCCCCGCCAGCCACGCCAATGCCACCAGCGTCGCGCTCATCAGGTGGCCGCGGATGACGGCGTTGTGCAGCGACAGCGCGCCATGCCCTTCCCGCTTCAGGCGCTTTTGCTCGATATGCCAGGCGCTGACATTGCCCTTGATGGTGGAGATCACGACGTGGGCATACACGCTGCGCCCGCGCGGCGCCGTTGCCGGGTCTTCCACCGTGGAGACGTAGCGGTGGTGGCCGTACACATGCTCGATGGCGAACACGGTGTCGAAGCTGAAGGCCAGCAGCCAGCGGCCAATCAGCATGGAGACCGGATCCCACGTGCGGTGCGTCAGTTCATGGCCGGTGATGGTGCCTATCATGCCGATCATGAGGCCCGTCAGCAGGATGCCGGAGATATGATGGCCGGGTGCCGTGGCATCGCGCGCCGCCAGCAGGTCTGTTCCCGTCCAGCGTGCCAGCCATGCGCCAAGGCCAAGCACGTCGCCGGGGCTCACGCTCCAGACGGCGGCGGACACGATGGCCGCCAGCAGCGGCAATGCCAGCCACAACTGGAACGTCAGGATGCCGGGATGGCCGAAGGCAGGCACGCTCGTGTCGTCGCCGCAAACGCCGTCACCGACAATGTAAATGGCCAGCACCAGCGCGAGGCCGGCCGTGAGGTAGCCGCCGCCGGCCAGGATCGCCGCCAGCGCGATCAGGCCGATGACGTGAAACAGAAAGTACTTCAGGTAATGCAGTGTCTTCATCTTGTCTCCTGCTTTTTTATTGAAATGGGTGGAATTCATATGGCGCGGGGGCTTACGCCGACGCGCGTTGCGGTTCGAGCAAAGTGGTGAAGCGGTCGGCGTGGATGTGTTCCGGCGCGATGCCGCACCGTTCAAGCGTGGCGGCGCAGGCATCCACCATGGGCGGCGGCCCGCACAGATAGGCGTGCGATCCATGCTCAAGGACGCCGGCGATCCGGTCGGCGACCATGCCCCGCTCCCCCGGCCACGGCGCGCCGTCCGGGACGGCGGACAAGACGGGGATGAAGGTGAACTTTCCGCGCCAGCGTTGCGCCAGCGCCGCGATTTCATCCAACGCGTAGAGGTCGGCCTCCCGCTGCGCGCCGAACAGCAGCGTAACGGCGCGCTCGACGCCCTTGTCCGCCGCATCCATGAGCAAGGCCAGCACGGGCGCCAGGCCGCTGCCGCCGGCGACCAGGATCATGGGCGCAGAGCCCGGCCGCAGCCAGAAGTCGCCGAGGGGACCGTCGATAGTCACCTGCTCGCCCACCAGGGAAAGCTCGTTGAGCAGCGTGGACAGCGCGCCGCCCGGCACCTTCTTGACGAAAAAGCGCAGCTGCGAGTCCGGCTGCACCGGCGAGGCGAAGGAATAGCTGCGCGACAGCTGGCCCAGGCGCGCCACGCTGACATTGGCGAACTGCCCCGCCTTGTAGTCCAGCGACGCATCGAGCTGGATCCGCACCATGGCGATATCGTGCGTGAGCCGCTCCTGCGCCACGATGCGTCCCGTGACCTGCTTGCGGGCCTGCTGGCCGGCCATGTCCACTTCGACCGCGATGTCCGTCTGCGGCACGGCCTGGCAGGCCAGGATGTAGCCGCGGTCCAGGTCCTGGTCCGACAGCACGTAGCCGGTCCGGGTCAGTTCCTTGACGCGCCCTTCCAGCAGCCGGCATTTGCAGGTGGCGCAGCCGCCCACGCGGCAGCTGTGGGGGAAGTCGATTCCCTGCCGCAGTGCGGCCTGCAACAGCGTTTCCCTTGGGGTGACGGTAATCGGCACGCCATTGACGCGGGCCGTTGTTGCCTGTTTTTTGGACAGAAATGAGAACATATTTTTGCACCGATGTAGCCGTTCAAGAGGACTTCATCGTAAGGGGACCATCGTTTTGTTGCGAGGTTGGCCATTGACATTCATGGGTCATTTTTTGACAATGTGTGCATCTCAGCCGCCGGATCCACCCACATGAACTCACCAGAATTCGCACTGCCAGTCCAATATGTACGCCAGATTGCGGACCAGGTGAGCCGGATGGGGGCGCCCATGCCCGCCTCGTTCGCGCGGCACAAGTGGACGGAAATCGACGTCAACGACCTCTCCTACACCCTGTCCTTCAACGACTTCCAGCAGATGGTGCTCGATGCCATGGAGGCCACGGGGGAACCGGCGTTCGGGCTGCTGGTGGGGGAACGCATGCTATTCAGCAGCCACGGCATCCTGGGCTATGCGGCCATGAACAGCGGCACGCTGCGCCAGGCCATCGCGCTGATGACGGACTATTTCCAGATCCGCACCCGCCTGGTCAATGCGCGCCAGACCGTGGTGGGCGACGAAATCCGTTTCATGCTGGAGGAGTCGTTCGCGCTCGGTGCAGTGGAGCGCCCAGTCCTGGAAGCGATCGTCCTGACGATCAAGAATCTGTTCGACTACATCACGACCGGCGCCTCGCAGATCAAATACGTGTCATTCCCATTTCCCGCGCCGGATTACAAGGACCTGGTGCAGGACGTGTTCCGCTGCGAAGTGCGTTATGCGGCGCCATGGACGGGCTTCGCTTTCCCGCAAAGCCTGGTCGACGCTCCGCTGGCCATGGCCAACCCGACTACCCTGCGCGAAACCATCCTGATCTGCCAGAAGGAACTGGAGAAGATCGCGCAGCAGCAATCCTGGCAGATGAAGCTGCGGCGCGTGCTGCTGGAGCAGCAGAGCGGTTTTCCATCGCTGAACGTGGCGGCGCGCCTGTTCAACCTGACGCCACGCACCTTGCACCGCCGCCTGACCGACGAGGGCACGACATACAGCGCGGTGGTGGACGAGGTGCGCCACCAGCTGGCCATCGAACACCTGAAAACGGACAAGCTTTCGTTCCAGGAGATTGCCTATGCACTGGGCTACACGGACCTGTCCAATTTCCGCCGCGCGTTCAAGCGCTGGGAGTCCATGTCGCCATCGGCCTACCAGGCCAGTCGCAAGCAAGCCGGCCAAGGCGGTCCCGCGCACACCGACGCATAGGCGGCGCTGTGCTCCACGGCCAGCGCGCCGACTGTGCTCCCGGCTAGCCCCGCCGCGGCGCTATGCTGAGCCCCATGAATACGCCATCCGATCTCCGCGATACCCGCGGCCGTCCGCTGAAGGACTTGCGCCTGTCCGTCATCGACCAGTGCAACTTCCGCTGTCCCTATTGCATGCCCAAGGAAAGTTACGGTCCCGGGTTTGCGTTCATGACTGCGAGCGAACGCCTGTCGTTCGATGAACTGGCCAGGCTGGCGCGCACCTTTGTCGATCTCGGGGTCGAAAAGATCCGCATCACGGGCGGCGAGCCGTTGCTGCGCAAGGACTTGCCGCGCCTGATCGAAGTGCTGGCCGCCATGCGTACGCTGGACGGCAACCCGCTCGACATCGCGCTGACGACCAATGGCTCCCTGCTGGCGGCCAGGGCGCAGTCGTTAAAAGATGCCGGGCTAGGCCGCATCACGGTCAGCCTCGACAGCCTGGACGACGGCTTGGCCCGCCGCATGAATGGGGTGGGCTTCCCGGTGGCCGGCGTCCTTGCAGGCATCGCCGCCGCGCAGCGCGTGGGTCTGGCGCCCGTGAAAGTCAACGCGGTGGTCGAGCGCGGCGTCAACGACAGCCAGATCCTGCCCCTGGTGCGGCAGTTCCGGCACAGCGGCGTGCAGCTGCGCTTCATCGAATACATGGACGTGGGCGGCGCCAGCCGCTGGAACGCCGGACAGGTATTGCGTGCGGACGCCATGCGCGCCATCGTCGAGGAGCGTTACCCTTTGCTGCCCGAGCGCGCCGCCCGCGGCCACGATACGGCTGAACTGTGGCGCCACGCCGACGGCGCCGGCGTTGTCGGTTTCATTGCCAGCATGTCCCACCCCTTTTGCGGCAGCTGCGTGCGGGCCAGGGTGGCGGCCGACGGCAAGATCTACCTCTGCCTGTTTGCCCGGGACGGCACCGACCTGCGCCCATGGCTGGGAGCAGGACAGGAGGCGGCCCTGGCGCAACGGCTGCGGGCCTTGTGGCAGGCGCGAACCGACCGCTACTCCGAGCTGCGCGACAGCACGCCCAAGGCGCCCGCCACGCACCGGATCGTGCGTATGTCGCTGGTGGGCGGGTGAGCGCGGCGGCATGCGCCACCAGCCCACATTGCCCGATGTCTTAGCCGGATCAGCCCTGTGCCAGGGCGGCGCAGAAGGCGCCCCCTTCGGCACTCAAACGCACGGTGCCCGCTGCGCCGTCCCGCTGCACCAGTCCCATATCCTCCAGCGCAGCCAGCTCGCGCAGCAATACGCTCATGGGGCGGCCGGCCTGCTTGGCCAGGCGGGCCAGCGAGCAAGGGCGCTCCGCTTCCAGTGCAGCGAGCTTGAGCAGCAACGCCGTCAGCGCGACCAGGGTCTGCTCGTTCATGCCAGCTGCTCCACCAGCCGGCCCAGCATGCGCAGCGCGTCCTCCGTTTCCTTCGACCAGGCATAACTGTAATTCAGCCGGATGTAGTTGGGATAGCTGCCGCGTGCCGAAAACATGTGGCCCGGTCCCACCGTGATCTTCCGTTCCAGCGCCAGCGCGTAGAGCTTCATCGCATCCACGCCGGGCGGCAGTTCCACCCACAGCACGTATCCGCCCCGCGGCTCGCTGACCCGCGTGCCGGCCGGGAAAAAGCGCAACACGGCGGCCGCCATCATGCGGGCGCGCTGCTCGTAGCCCTTGCGCACCTTGCGCAAATGGCGGTCGTAGCCGTCGTTCTGCAAATACTCGGCGATGGCCATCTGCGGCAGCGTGGGCGTGGTCAGCGTGTTCAGGAACTTGAGCTTTTCGACCTGCGCCGTATAGCGGCCCGGCAGCGCCCAGCCAATGCGGTAGTTGGCCGTCAGGCTCTTGGAGAACGACGAGCAGTGCAGCACCAGGCCTTTGGTGTCGTATGCCTTGAGCGAAGTCGGGTGGCTGTCGCCGTAATACAGCTCGTTGTAGACATCGTTCTCGATCACGGGGATGTCGTGGCTGGACAGCAGTTCCACTAGTTCGCGCTTGCGCGCGTCGGGCATCTGGAAACCCATCGGATTCTGGAAGTTCGGCATCACCATGCAGGCGGCCACGCGCTGCTGGGTGAGGATGGCGCGCAGCGCCTTGATGCTGATGCCGTCGCGCGGGTCGGTCGGCACTTCCAGCGCCCGCATGCCCATGCGCTCTATCGCATGCAGCATGGCATAAAAGGTTGGCGATTCGACCGCCACCGTATCGCCGGGCCGCGCCACGGCCTGCAGGCACAGGTTGATGGCCTCGGTGGCGCCCACGGTGATGATGATTTCCGTGGGATCGACGGCCAGGCCGTTTTCCATGTGGCGCCGCGCGATCTGGCGTATCAGCTCCGGGTTCCCGGGCGGCAGGTCGTCCATCACGCTCCAGTGCTGGGCGCGCCGCGCCAGCGCGTTCGCATACTGGCTGATGCGGGGCCAGGGGAATGGCGACGGGTCCGGGTACGGTGAACCCAGCGGCACGGCACCCTGGGTCCGTATCGTGCGCAGGGTGGAGAGCACCAGGCGGCTCACGTCCACCTCCGACGACAGCACCAGCGCAGGCGACGCAGGAGCGGTGAGCGGGCGCGGCGCGCCGCCCGGCCTGGGTCGCACAAAGTAGCCCGATTGCGGCCGGCTTTCGATCACGCCCCGGCTCTCGAGCATCGAATAGGCCCGCAGCACCGTGCTGATACTCAGGCTGCGGTGCTGGCTGGTCTGGCGCACGGAAGGCAGCTTTTCGCCTTCCAGCAGCACGCCCCGGGCGACCTGGCCTTCGATATCGGCGACAAGGGATTCGTAAAGGTTCATGCGATTGAGTATATCGCAGCATTCCGGCCGCCGGATCCCCCCTGCCGCTGTACTCCTCCCATGCGCACGCTTCTGTACACCCTGCCCCGGCCCCATCGCGCCGACACTGGCACCACCTACCGAAAGGAGTCTATCAACATGAGTAACAAGGACAACACGGGCCACATCGCCCCCTATCACAATGCCGCCGGGGGCTGGGGCGCCCTGAAATATGTGGCGCTGAACCTGTTCCGCGAGCGCGTCAGCGCGGGCAACCTCAACACCTTGCTGTCGCAGAACCAGCCGGATGGCTTCGACTGCCCCGGCTGCGCCTGGCCGGACCGCGAGCATGCCTCCACCTTCGAATTCTGCGAAAACGGCGTGAAGGCGGTGGCGGCCGAAGCGACCAGCAAGCGCGTGCGCCCTGACTTCTTCGCCCGCCACACGGTGACGGAGCTGATGGCGCAATCGGACTACGAGCTGGAACAGCATGGCCGGCTTACCGATCCGATGGCATACGACAGTGCCAGCGACAAATACCTGCCCATCGCCTGGCACGACGCCTTCGCCCTCATCGCCGGCCACCTGCACGCGCTGGACGACCCCAACCAGGCGGCGTTCTACACTTCGGGCCGGGCCAGCAACGAGGCGGCCTTCCTGTACCAGCTGTTCGTGCGCATGTACGGCACCAACAACTTCCCGGACTGCTCCAATATGTGCCACGAGGCGACCAGCCGCGGCCTGCCCCACACGGTGGGCATCGGCAAGGGCACGGTCACGCTGGACGACTTTGAGCTGGCCGACGCGATCCTGATCTTCGGCCAGAATCCCGCCACCAACCATCCGCGCATGATGGGCGAGCTGCGCGAGTGCGCCCGGCGCGGCGCCGCCATCGTCTCCATCAATCCGCTCAAGGAACGGGGGCTGGAGCGCTTCCAGGACCCGCAAAGCCCGGGCGAAATGCTGTTCAATTCGGCCACCCGCATCAGCAGCATGTTCGTGCAGCCACGCCTGAGCGGCGATTTCGCCCTGCTCAAGGCCGTCGCCAAGCGCGTCGTGGAGCTCGACGACGAGGCGCTGGCGGCGGGACGTTGCCGCATCCTGGACACGGACTTCATCGCCCGCCACACGGTCGGCTTCCACGCCTTTGCCCGCGACCTGCGCAGCGAAAGCTGGCACCTGCTGCTGGAGGAATCGGGGGTGGAGCGGGAACAGATCGAACGGTTGACCCGGGTCTACGTCAACAGCGAGCGCGTGATCGCGTGCTGGGGCATGGGCCTGACCCAGCACCAGAATTCCGTGGCCACGGTCCAGATGCTGTCCAATTTGATGATGATGCGCGGCAATATCGGACGGCCCGGCGCCGGCCTGTGCCCCGTGCGCGGCCACTCCAACGTGCAGGGCGACCGCACGGTCGGTATCGAGGAACAGCCCAGCGCCGAATTTCTCGACCGGCTGGGACAGGTGTTCGGTTTCGCGCCGCCGCGCCGCCACGGTTACGACGTGGTCTCGACCATCGGCGCCATGCGCGATGGCCGGGTCAAGGTGTTCTTTGGCCTGGGCGGCAATTTCGCCGCCGCCACGCCCGATACGCCGTTGACCTGGCAAGGCTTGCGCCAATGCGCCCTGACGGTACACGTGGCCACCAAGCTCAATCGCAGCCATCTGGTGCATGGCCGTGACGCCCTGATATTGCCCACGCTGGGCCGCACCGAAGTCGACCTGCAGCATGGCGTGGCCCAGGGCGTGACGGTGGAGGACTCGATGAGCATGGTGCATATCTCGTTCGGCATCAACCAGCCCGCCTCCCCCCAGCTGCTGTCCGAAGTGGCCATCGTGGCGCGCATGGCGCACGCCACGCTGGGCGACGCCGGCGTGGACTGGCTGGCGCGCGCCGCCAGCTACGCCCTGATCCGCGACGATATCGAGAAGGTATTCGACGACTTCCATGACTACAACGCGCGCGTGGCCAAACCCGGCGGCTTCCACCTGAAGGTTGCCTCGCGCGAGCGCGAGTGGGTCACCGACAGCGCCAAAGCCCAGTTCATCGTCAACGCCATCGCCCGCGACACGCCCATCCACCGCGCCCGCGCGCGCCACGGCGAACGCCTGCTGACGATGATGACCACCCGCTCGCACGACCAGTACAACACCACCATCTACGGCCTGGACGACCGCTACCGGGGCGTGTTCGGCCTGCGCCGCGTGGTGTTCATCAACAAGCACGACCTGGCCATGCTGGGATTCCGCGCCGGCGACCGGGTCGACATCACCAGCGTCTGGGACGATGGCGTTGAGCGCCGCGCCGACGGCTTCCTGCTGGTGGAATACGACATCCCGCGCGGCTGCGTGGCCGCCTACTACCCGGAGACCAATCCGCTGGTGCCGCTGGCCAGCGTGGCCATCGGCGCCGGCACGCCCACCTCCAAATCCATTCCCGTTCTGCTGCATCCATCCCAAGGAGACCATCATGCATGACGCATCGCTGATGCTGTCACGCGCACAGTTCGCGCTGACGGCGATCTTTCACATCCTGTGGCCCATCCTCACCATCAGCCTGTCGGCCTTCATCCTCTTGATGGAAGCGCTGTGGATACGGCGCGGCGAAGTGTTCTACTACCACCACGTGCGCTACTGGAGCAAGCTGCTGGTGCTCAATTTTGCCGTCGGCGTGGTGAGCGGCATTCCGATGGAATTCCAGTTCGGCACCAACTGGGCGCCGTTTTCCCGCTTTACCGGGTCCTTCATCGGCAATATCCTCGGCTTTGAAGGCGCCATGGCCTTCATGCTGGAAGCCGGCTTTATCGGCGTGATGCTGTGGGGCTGGGGCCGCGTACCGCGCACCGTGCACCTGTTCGCGACGGCGATGGTGGCGCTGGGGTCGACCATTTCCGCATTCTGGATCATGGTGGCCAACACCTGGATGCAAACCCCGGCTGGCATCACCGTCGTGAACGGGCGCGTGGTGGTGACCGACTACCTGGCCGCCATCTTCAATCCGGGCATGGTGCACGGCGTTGCCCACATGTGGCTGGCGGCGATGGAAACGGGCCTGTGCGTCGTGGCCGGCATCTCGGCCTGGCATCTTTACCGGCGCCGCCATGCGCCATTCTTCGCCCATTCCTTCCGCCTGGCGCTGGGCATGCTGGCCGTGGTGGCGCCGCTGCAGGTGGTCGTCGGCGACGCCAGCGGCGCCGCCCTGTTCGAGCAGCAGCCGGCCAAGGGCGCGGCCATCGAGGGCCACTGGGAAACCAATGCGGCCGGCAGCGGCGCTTCCTGGTCGCTGCTGGCCTGGCCCAACAAGGCGGAACAGCGCAACGACTGGTCCCTGGAAGTGCCCAATGCCCTGAGCATGCTGGCCACCCACAGCATGGACGGCAAGGTGACGGGCCTGCACGACATTCCCGTGGCCGACCAGCCGCCGGCCATCCCGCTGCTGTATTACGCCTTCCGCACCATGGCCGGTATCGGCGTGCTGTTCGCGGCGTTGGCCCTCTGGACCGTATGGGCCGTGCGCCGCGCGCGCGGACAATTGAGCGCACTGCTGGCCAGGCGCAACCTGCTGCTGGCGTGGACGCTGTGCATTCCCCTGCCCTATGTCGCCGTCGAATGCGGCTGGATCGTGCGCGAAGTGGGCCGCCAGCCGTGGTCGGTGTATGGCCTGCTGCGCACCAGCGATGCCGCATCGTCCGTGGCGGCAGGCGCCGTCTGGTCCAGCACGGCCATGTTCATCGCCTTTTATGCCGTGCTGCTGACCGCATTCGCCATCTATTCCCGCAAGTGGCTGCGCGAAGGTCCAGACCTGGCGCAACAGCCACCTGCCATTTAAGGAGCCATCATGCACACCATACTTACCAACGCCTGGTTCGGCCTGATGGGCCTGATGCTGGTGTTTTATGTCATTACCGATGGCTTCGACCTCGGGGTCGGCATCCTCAGCCTCGTCACCCCGCACGAACGTGATCGCGACCAGATCTTTTCGTCCATCGGCCACGTGTGGGACGCCAACGAAACCTGGCTGGTGGTGCTGGGCGGCGCCCTGTTCGGCGCCTTCCCCATCGCCTACGCCATGCTGATGGAGCAGCTCTATGTCCCCGTCATGCTGTTGATTGCGTCGCTGATCGCGCGCGGCGCCGCCATCGAGTTCCGCCACGCGGCCGAGCGCAAGCGCGGCTGGGACATCGTGTTCGGCCTGGGCAGCCTGGGCGCGGCAGCCTGCCAGGGCGTGGTGCTGGGCAAGGTCATCACCGGCCTGGCGCCAGGTGCGCTGGCGGCCAGTTTCACCGGCCTGTGCGCACTGGGCGTCATCGCCGGCTATGCCCTGCTGGGCGCGACGTATCTGGTCAAGAAGGTACACGGCGAGCTGGTGGAGACGGCGCGCCGCCAGTCCGCCGGCACGCTGTTGGCGACGCTGGCCGCCGCCGTGCTGCTGTCGGCGGGCACCATGCTGTTCAGCGAAATCGGCCATGACCGATGGATGCAGCCGGCCGTGCTGGCGCTGCTGGTGCCGCTCGCCCTGCTGGCCGCCTGCGCCGGCGCCTACGTGCTCTATGCGCTGCACGTCGGTTCCAGCCATGGCCCGTTCCGCGGCGCCATCGCGCTGTTCCTGGCCTCGTTCACGGGGCTGGCGATCAGCCTGTTCCCCGATCTCGTCCCGGGCAAGCTGACCATCGAGGCCGCCGCCTCCGACGGCGCCACCATGGCGTTCATGTTGTGTGGCATCGCCGTCGTCTTCCCCATCATGGTCGGCTACAACCTGTACCAATACCATGTGTTCCGCGGTCGCGTGGACTTGCAACATTAAGGAGCGGCCTTGATTATCCGTCCCCAAAGCAACTGGTTCCGCATGCTGCTGGTGTGGAACGGCTCCGTACTGCCCGCGGTATTGCCGCAACTGGCGCTGATGCTGGCCATCAGCCTGGTGGCGTTGCTCGGCGACGGGCGCATCATGGGCGAACGGGTGCCGCTCGACACGGCACCCTTTCCCCTGCTCGGCATCAGCCTCGCGATCTTTCTCGCGTTTCGCAACAATGCCAGCTACCAGCGCTACCTGGAAGCGCGCCAGCTGTGGGGCCACATCCTGGGCGCCGCCCGCAACCTGACGTCGCAAACGCAGGCCTATCTGCCGCCGGGCCGGTTCGATCATGCCCGCTTTGCCTACCGCCTGATCGCCTTTGTGTACCTGCTGCGGCACCAACTGCGCGGCACCGATCCGGCCGGCGACCTGGAACGGCTGCTGGGGCCGCAGGCGCCGGGGGCGGCGCGGGCGCGCAGCCACCGCCCGATCGCGGCGCTCAACGAGTTGCGCCGCACCCTGCATGACGCGACGCCAGGGCTGGCCGGCCAGGGACATACCTTGTGGATGTTCGACGCCCAGCTCAACAGCATGGCCGACGCCGTGGCCGGCTGCGAACGAATTGCGGGCACACCCATCCCCTATCCCTACGGCGTGCTGCGGCACCGGACCATCTATGCCTATTGCTTCCTGCTGCCATTTGGCCTGGTCCATGCGATCGGCGCGGCAACGCCGCTGATATCGGTATTCGTTGCCTACACCTTGGTCGCGCTGGAAGCCATTGCACAGGAAATCGGCGATCCCTTCGGCAGCGCGCCCAACAGCCTGGCGCTGGAGGCCATGAGCCGCACCATAGAGCGCTCCGTGCTGGAACTGTGCGACTTGCCGCTGCCGCCGGAAACGCCGGTCGGCAAGGGATACCGGATCAATTGAAGGGCAAGCGATGCGCTTCGGGACGCCCCGGGCGCGCTCACAGCGTTTCAGGCCGCGAGCGCACCCGTGTAGGCGACAAAGCCGTCGGCACGGCAAAAGCTCACCAGTTGCAAGCCGGCCTGGCGCGCTATATCGATCGCCAGGCAAGTGGGTGCGGAGATGGTGGCCAGCATGGGAACGCCAACCCGTGCTGCCTTGCGTACCAGTTCATAGCTGGCCCGGCTGGACAGGAAGACGAAGCCCGTCCGCAGGTCCACACCCTGCATGACCAGCTGCCCGATCAGCTTGTCCAGCCCATTATGCCGTCCCACATCCTCGAACACGGTGTACACCGCGCCGTCGAAGCCGCACCACGCGGCCGCGTGGACCCCGCCCGTCTCCCTCATCAAAGCCTGATGCGGGCCCAGCTCGCGCGCAGCGCGGGCGAGCGCGGGCGCCAAGGGGGCCAGCAACGGGACCGGCGCCATGGGCTCCGGTTCCAGATCGAGCAACGCCAGGCTCTCGATGCCGCAAATGCCACAGCCCGTCCGGCCCGACAGCGACCGGCGCCGCTGTTTAAGCTGCATGAACGCGCCCTGCCCGATGGTAATCTGTACTTCGGCCGCCGCCGGCAACTGGTGCACGACGACGTCATGGATATCCGTCAGGTCCGGCACGATCCCCTCGGTCAGCGCGAAGCCAACCGCCAGTGCCTCCAGGTCGCGTGGCGTGGCCATCATCACGGCATGGGAGATGCCGTTGAAGACCAGCGCCACCGGCACTTCCTCGGCCACGTTGTCGGTAACGGCAAGCGGTACGCCGCCACGGTGGCGCACGATGGCGCGCCGCTGGTAGCCGCTGCGCTGGGGGGATGTATCGGGTCGCATGTCCACCTCATCTAGTTGATCTTGGCAACTTGCATGGTAAGCACGACTATGCCCTCCAGAGGGGTACAGACAGTTCGATGGTGCAAGAGTACAGACTGGCCCGCGGTCAATACGCGGGGAGCTGCTCGCGCGGAGGCGCGATCCGTTGCGGTGCCCGCCGCGCCCGTTCATGGTGCAGCGCCCGCTCACGGATCACCGTACAGGGCGCTATTGGGCAAAAATGGTGCAGCGCCACATTGCGCACCGCGCAATAATCAGGCATGAGTCTTGCTTGATATGTAAATTGGAATCAATGGCGATTCCAACTTTTACGCGCCGGTCTAACGATGGACCGGCAGGACAACGGCGTCCACTCCGCATGGTCGAACGCCAGGCGGGGTGGACGCCATTTTGTTTTCTGAAGGCACATAGACATGACACTCCAGTTATCTCGCGTCAAGCTCTACTCCAACCGCACGCCTGCGAACATCATGCAGCCGCCATCGGCGCAGGCGGCGCGGCAATCGTCCATGTTCGTCCCGGGAGAGCGCGCATGCTGACTTCAGAAATGGTGGCCACCAAGGCACGCACGGACGACGCGTCTACCCCGCTGTCGGGCGAAGTATTTGGTGCGCTGATTAATCTGTCCGGACGGCGTCGTTTCACCTCGCAGCGCCTGGCATTGTTCGCGATGCTGGCGGCGCAAGGCGACCAGCAGGCCGCCCCCATCGCGCGCGAGGCGCTGACGCTGTTCCGCAACGCCCACACGGTGCTGGTGCAAGGCGACCAGAAACTGCCGGGGATATTTTGTCCTGAGCTGCACGAGGCCTACTTCGGCCGGCTGGCCGGCGACCGCAAGATCCTGCAATTCATCGACCTGGCCGAACGCACGCTGCACGCGATCGAGCAAGGCAAAGCGGACGCGCCGGCCCTGCTGCAGCAGCTGACGCGCGACGTCACACCTATCCTCGACGTGCTGAACCAGATCACCACGGTCTACGAGGAACAGGCGAAGCGCCACGCGCTGCTGATGCGCAAGCAGCTGCGCGGCATCATCACCGACATCGAGTCGTTTGCCAAGCAAGCGAAGATGGTGGCCTTCAATGCGCGCGTCGTCGCGGCGCGCGCCGGCCATGCCGGCAAGGAATTCGCGGTCGTGGCCGGCGTACTGTCGTCGATCACCACCGAGATCGACGATATGGTGAGAATGGCGCTCAACGCTGCCTGAGAGATGCCTATGCCTTCCTTACCCGACACCGGCACCGCGCCGGCCCTGACAACCAGCACGCCGCCCCCGGCGTCCGCCCTGCAGGCGGCCCTGTCGGCCGCGGCGCGGGCCGGCGACCTGGAACAACTTGCCGGATACGGCCGCTGGTGGTTCGACCCAGCCAGCGCCCGGGTGGCGCTGTCGCCCGCCGCCGCGCATCTGCTCGAAGTCGAATCCGGCCTCTATGGCGCCCTCGAGGACGCGCTGGTGCATGTGGTGCCGGATGACGTGCTGACGCTGATGGCCCACCTGACGCAAGGCGCCGGCCAGGGCGCCGATTGCGAATTCCGGCTGGTCCATGCCCTGACGGGCTTGCGCTGGCTGCGCTTGCGCATGCCACCGGTGGCGGCCGATGGGGCCGGCCTGCGCTCGGGCGTGCTGCTCGACATCACCGCCTCCAAGCACGCAGCCCTGCGCGAGCGCCTCGGTGTCGAATCGACCCGCATCCTGATCGGCACCCGGACCCTGGACACTGCCCTGGTCAACCTGATCGCCCTCGTGTGCGAGCACCTGGGCTGGGAATGGGGCGCGCTGTGGGCCGTCGACGCGCAAGCCGGGCACGCGCCCACCCTGGTGTGCCGTCATCACTGGCACGTGCCGCACACCCAGCTGGCCGCCTTCACTACCGACAGCGAAACGGTGCGCATGGGCGCCGGCGAAGGCCTGGTCGGACAGGTGTGGGCCAGCGGGCGGGCCGCGTGGGTGGAGGACATCGCGGCAGACAAGGGCTTCCTGCGCCGCGCCAGCGCCATCGAATGCGGCCTGCGCTCCGGCTACGCCTTTCCCGTCGCGCTGCTGGGCGCCGACGGCCAGCGCCACTGCCTGGGGGTGCTGGAATTCTTCAGCCCCCTGTCGCGCCAGCGCGAAGCCCAACTGCCCAACATGGCCGAGGGCATCGGCAGCGCCGTCGCGCACACCCTCGAGCGTTTCAGGCAACAGGAACACCTGCTGCAGCTGGCCCGCATCGACACCCTCAAGGAGCTGACCCACCATGGCCAGATCGACGCGCTGCGGCGCGCCGCGACCACCCGCCCGACAACGGCGCCCGGCGGCGACGCGCCCGCCGCGGGCCGCAACTCGCCACTGGCCGACCTGATCGCCTCGATCGACGAAGTCTTGTGGACGCTCGACGTGGGCGACTGGTCGGTGGTCTATGTCAGTCCGGTGGTGGAGCGGGTGTATGGCCATGCCCGCCACGCTTTTTACGCTGACCCCAATCTCTGGCTCAAGTGCGTGCACCGGGCCGACCGCAGGCATGTGCTGACCCAGGCGCGCCGCGTGGTCGCCGAAGGGCGCGCCGCCTTTGTCTACCGCATCCTGCGGCCGGACCAGGAAGTGCGCTGGATGCGCTACGAAGCGAACTTCGTGGCCGGCAACGGCGCGGGCGGCCGCATCGAACTGGTCGGCATGGACGTCACCGAGCAATACCGCCTGCAGCAATCGCTGCATCGCTGCCACCACGCTTTACGCATCATCAACGATTGCGAAGCGCTGATCGCGCGCAGCAACGACGAGCGCGCCCTGCTGCGCGGCGTGTGCGACGTGCTGGCGCAGACCTACCGCATGGCCTGGGTCGGCGTGCTGCATGGGGACGGCAGCCTGGCGCTGGCCGCCGCCACCGGCGCCCACCAGGATTATCTCGACCAGCTGGGCTCCTCGCTGGCGGCCGGCGCCGCCGGCCTGGGCACGGTCGGTGCCGCCTTGCGCAGCAACGCCCCCGTGGTCGCCAACCGAATCGACAGCGACCGGCTGCTGGCGCCATGGTCGGTCGCGGCCATGCGGCGCGGGCTGCACGCCAAGCTGGCCTTGCCGCTGCATTGGCAGAACGACGTGCTCGGTGTACTGAACATCTATTCCCAGGACCGCGACGCCTTCGACGTCGATGAAGTGCGCCTGCTGGCCGGCCTGGCCGGCCGGGTCAGCGCCACCATGCAATCGTACCGCCACCGCCAGGCGCAACAGGAGGCTGAATCGGCCTTGCGCCTGCGCGAGCGCGCACTCGAGGCGAGCGCCAATCCGATCCTGATTTCGAGCGCGGTGGCACCGCGCTACGCGATCGAGTACGTCAACCCCGCCTTCGAGCGCGTGACAGGCTATGCGCGCGCCGAAGTGGTCGGCCGCCACCCCGACTTCCTGCTCGGCACGGACCGCGAACAGGACGGGCTGGCGGAGGTGCTGGCCGCGTTTCGCGACAAACGCGAGGGACGCGCCATGTTGCGCAACTACCGCAAGGATGGCGACTTGTACTGGAACGACGTACATATCGCGCCGGTCAAGGACGACGACGGCGAGGTGCGCCACTTCGTCCTGATCCAGTACGATG
>JAZJZQ010000307.1:18867-20223 GCA_040389625.1 Pseudomonadota bacterium
CCGGTCAAGGACGACGACGGCGAGGTGCGCCACTTCGTCCTGATCCAGTACGATGTCACGGCCATGAAGCGCTCGGAGTCGGCCCTGCACCGGCTGGCCCATTACGACGCACTGACCGGGTTGCCCAACCGCGTGCTGCTGCATGAACGCCTGCTGACGGCGATCGGCGCCGCGGACAGCGGCCTGTGGCTGGTCTACCTCGACCTGGACCGCTTCAAGCTGGTCAACGACACGCTGGGCCACCGCGCCGGCGACGTCCTGCTCAAGGAGATCGCGCGGCGCCTGCGGCGCGCCGTGCGGCCGACCGACACCGTGGCCCGGCTGGGCGGCGACGAATTCGTGCTGATGTTCCCCGACATGCCCGACGAAGCGCACATGGTGCAGGCGGCGCAACGGGTGCTCGACGTGATCGCGCAGCCGCTGCTGATCGATGGCCATGAGTTCTTCCCCACCTGTAGCATGGGCGCTGCCGGCTACCCGCAGGACGGCGCCGATCAGGATGCCCTGATGCGGCACGCCGACATCGCCATGTACCGGGCCAAGGAGGCCGGGCGCAACAACTGCCAGTTCTACGCCAGCTCCATGAACCAGCGCATGCTCGAGCGCCTGCACCTGGAAGGCGAACTGCGTCACGCCCTCGAGCGCGACGAATTCGTGCTGCACTACCAGCCCCAGGTGGAACTGGCCAGCGGCCGGACGGTGGGACTGGAAGCGCTGGTACGCTGGAACCACCCCAAGCTGGGCATGGTGCCGCCGGACCGCTTCATCGGCCTGGCCGAGGAGACGGGATTGATCGTCGCCATCGGCGCCTGGGTGATGCGCAGCGCCTGCGCGCAGAACATGGCCTGGCAGCGCGCCGGCCTGCCGCGGCTGCGGGTGGCCGTCAACCTGTCGGCGCGCCAGTTCAACGACCGGCAGCTGATCGACACCGTCAAGGCGGTGCTGGCCGAAACCGGCCTTCCGGCCGGCGACCTCGATATCGAACTGACCGAGAGTTCGCTGATGGCCGACGTCGACGGCGCCGTCGCCACCATGCATGAACTGAAGGCGCTGGGCGTGCAGCTGTCGATCGACGACTTCGGCACCGGCTATTCCAGCCTCGCCTACCTCAAGCGCTTTCCGATCGACGTGCTCAAGATCGACAAGTCCTTCGTGCGCGACATCGTCGCCAGCCCGGACGACGCCGCCATTGCCGTCTCCATCATCCTGCTGGCCCATACGCTGAAGCTGCACGTGATCGCGGAAGGAGTTGAAACCGCCGAGCAGCTGGACTTCCTGCGCGAACATGGCTGCGACGATGTGCAGGGCTATTATTTGAGCCGGCCGCTGCCGGCCGAAGCGGTCGAGACGCTGCTC
>JAZJZQ010000308.1:0-2376 GCA_040389625.1 Pseudomonadota bacterium
GCTGATGTAATAAATATCCTTCGACAAGAACTGCACTCCCAATAAATGTTCGATAAACGGCACGATCACGTCCACGTTGAGCGCCACCGTCACGCCCAGCGCCACGCCGATGGCGGTGCCCAGTATGCCCACCAGCGCACCCTGGATCATGAAGATCTTCATGATCGAGCGCGGCGAGGCGCCCAGTGTGCGCAGGATGGCGATGTCGGCCTGCTTGTCCGTCACCGTCATCACCAGCGTGGAGACGAGGTTGAACGCGGCCACCGCGATGATCAATGTCAGGATGATGAACATCATGCGCTTTTCCGTCTGTACGGCAGCGAACCAGTTGGCGTTCAGCTTGGACCAGTCGCGCATGATGAGGTCACTGTGCATGCTGCGCTTGAGATCCTGCGCCACCTGCGGCGCGCGGTGCATGTCCACCAGGCGCAGGCGCAGGCCGGACGGGGCGTCCAGGCGCAGCAGCTTTTCCGCATCGTTCAGGTGCACGAAGGCCAGGCCGGAGTCGAATTCGTTGTGGCCGGCCTCGAAGATGCCCACCACCGTAAACGAACGCAAACGCGGCAGCACGCCGGCCGGGGTGGCCTGGCCCTGGGCCAGCGCCAGCGTCACCTTTTCGCCCAGGCCCACATGCAGCGCGCGCGCCAGTTCGATACCGAGTACGATGTTGTAGGCGCCCGGCTGCAGCGCGGCGAAGCTGCCCCGTTTGACCTGGCGCGACACGTCCGACACGCTTGGCTCCTGCTCCGGCAGCACGCCGCGGATCACGGCGGGACGCAGCTCGTCGTCGCGCACCAGCATGCCCTGCGTTTCCACGAACGGCGCGGCGCCTGTCACTTCCGGGTTCTTGCGCGCTTCGGCGGCCTCGAATTGCCAGTCCGGCATGGAGCCGCGCGCATCAAAGATTTCGACGTGGGCCAGTACCGACAGCATGCGGTCCGTCACTTCCTTCTGGAAGCCGTTCATCACGGACAGTACGACGATCAGCGCCGCCACGCCCAGGCCGATGCCGGCCATGGAGATAAGCGAGATAAAGGAGATAAAACTATTGCGGCCGCTGCGCTTGCCGGCGCGCGTGTAGCGCAGGCCGACCAGCCACTCAAACGGCAGTTTCTGCATGATGCTCATGGGGTCCCAAAACGGTGGAATGTTTGTGAGCCCGCAGTTTGCCATATAAATAGCATGTCATGGGGTGGATGGCGCGCTTTTGGCGCCCGCCAAAGCCTGACCCCACGCATCCCCGCCCCTTGCGAGGCGAGGTGTGTGACGCGTTTAATTCCTTCTTAAGCTTGCGTCTTGCGGCGGCGGGCGATAAAGCCCATCAGGCCCACGCCGGCCAGCAGCATGGCGTAGCTCGACGGCTCCGGTACGGCCGACACGGTCATCCCGCCCAGGTAGAACTGGTCCGGCTTGGCGCCGCCGAACTGGAAGGTGAACACGGAGCCCGTCAGCGCGGCCGGCGCGATGGTGTCGGACAGCTTGTAGGAAGTGCCGTTCAGCAGGAAGGTGGCGTTGCGGTTCCAGCTCGTGTCATGGCCGTCCGAGCGCAGCATCACGGCACTGAGGGTGACGGGGCCGGCGAAGGTCAGCGTCAGTTTTTCGCCGCTGGTGATGTTGTCGTCGCTGCTATCGCCGGCCTCGTGATAGACACCCAGGCCCGCGCCTATCTTGCCGGCGGCGCTGTAGCCGTTTTCGTGGTCCTGCACCACGGTGGCGTCACGCCATTGCGCGTGCGACTGGTACTGCGCGGTGGCCGTGGCGCTGATGCCGTTCACGGTGTAGACCAGGTTGCCGCCCTGGCTGTGGCCTTGGCCGTCAATGTTCGAGCTGCAGATGTCGCCGCCGGTACAGCCCCAGTAGCCACTGCCAGGCGATTCCGAAGGCAGCAGGCCGGTATTGTGGCCGCCCACGTACTCCAGGTTGGAAAAATCGAACACGGCGACGGCGGCAAATGCCGGCACGGTGGCGGCGAACAGCGCGGACGCTGCCAGGATGTGGCGTAACTTCATATGGACTCCCTAGTGTTGTTATCGATGCGAAAATGTTTCCGCTGGTGACAGCCGGTGCACTGTCCGCCCGTCTGGATATGCAATTCGGCAAGCTTGCCAATTGCTAGTAAATATCAAAAAGACATTACTGTTATCAAATTATACTTTTAATCTGTCTTAACACAAGAAAAATATTGATATTTAACAATTGAAGTTACTAGCAAGAAGCATGTCGCGATAACGTGGGGCGGGGGCCGCCCCTCCCGGACCGGCACGGATAAAGTTACAATGCCGCATGACACAGATTACCCTCGCCTTGCCGTTCGCCCTGCCCCCGTCCGAACTTGCTCCCGACCTCCAGCGCGCCCTCGATCTGCCCGCCCTCGCC
>JAZJZQ010000308.1:2476-4141 GCA_040389625.1 Pseudomonadota bacterium
TGGTTCATCGTCCACCCTATCCACGTGCAGATGGCGCGCACCCATCTGACGCTGGCCGACCCGCGCCAGCTGCGGCTCGATGAAGCCGATGCCCGCGCCCTGTACGAGTCGGCCCGGCCCTATTTCGAGGAACTGGGCAAGCCGCTGCTGTACGGCGACGCCGGCACCTGGTTCATGCGCGCCGACGACTGGCAAGACCTGCGCACCGCTTCCCCCGACTGCGTGACCGGCATGAACCTGAGCGACTGGATGCCCGAGGGCGACAACGCCATCGCCTTCCGCAAGCTGCAGAACGAAATCCAGATGCTGTGGTACGAACACCCCGTCAACGAGGCACGTCAGGCGCGCGGTCTGCCCCCCGTCAATTCGTTCTGGCTGTGGGGTGGCGCCGCCGCCGGCCGGCCCGCCGCCGGCCCCGCCGTGATCGCGGGCCAGCCGTGGCTGCGCGCCATCAGCCCGCCGGCGCTGCGCGATGCCACGTTCGACACGCTGCTGGCGCAAGGCGGCCCGCATCCGCAGGCCGTGCTGGGCCAGCTGATCGAACCGGCCATCGCCGGCGAATGGTCGTCCTGGCTGGACGCCATGCAGCAGCTGGAGCAGCAATGGTTCGCGCCCTTGCTGGCGGCGCTGCACAGCGGCCGCGTGACGCGCGCCACGCTGGTGCTGAGCCACCGCCACACCAGTGTCGCCTACACCACCAGCAAACTGGCGCAACGTAAATTCTGGCGCAAGCCCACCCTGAACAAGTTATCGACATGACCCGCATCGCTACCCGCCCCTGCTCCTTCCGCACTTCCGAAATGCTGCGCCAGGGCGGGATTCACCCCGTGCTGGCCCGGCTCTATGCGGCGCGCGGCCTGACCGACATCAAGGAGCTGTCGAGCGAGCTGGCGGCCATGATTCCACCTTCGGGCCTGTTGCATGTGGACGCGGCGGCCGTGTTCCTGGCCGACGCCATCGCCGCCGGCAAGCGCATGGTGATCGTGGCCGACTACGACTGCGATGGCGCCACCGCCTGCGCCACCGCCCTGCGCGGCCTGCGCAGCATGGGCGCGCAGGTGGACTTCATCGTGCCCAACCGCTTCGAATACGGCTACGGCCTGACGCCGGAGATCGTGGCCCTGACGGCGCGCGAAAAGCAGCCCGACATCATCATCACCGTGGACAACGGCATCGCCAGCATCGACGGCGTGGCCGAAGCGAACCGGCGCGGCATCGAGGTGGTGGTGACCGACCACCACCTGCCGGCGGACACGCTGCCCGACGCGCGCGTGATCGTCAATCCCAACCAGCCGGCCTGCGGCTTCCCCAGCAAGCACCTGGCCGGCGTGGGCGTGGTGTTCTACGTGCTGCTGGCGCTGCGCGCGGAACTGCGCCGGCGCGGCGTGTTCGACGCCCAGACCCAGCCCAAGCTCGACAGCCTGCTGGACCTGGTGGCGCTGGGCACCGTGGCCGACGTGGTGCGGCTGGACCCGAACAACCGCATCCTGGTGGCGCAAGGCCTCAAGCGCATGCGCGCGGGGCGCATGCACGCGGGCGTGGCGGCGCTGTTCCGGGTGGCGGGGCGCGAACCGCGCAGCGCCAATCCCTTCGACCTGGGCTTCGCGCTCGGCCCGCGCCTGAACGCGGCCGGACGGCTGGAAGACATGTCGCTGGGGATCGAAT
>JAZJZQ010000309.1:0-8110 GCA_040389625.1 Pseudomonadota bacterium
ACGTGGAAATTGGTCTCTGCGATGACGCGGGCGTCGGCGTCGACCAGCGCCAGCTGGTGCGGGCCGGCTGTGGGGCGCCAGGCGTAGTCGGCGCTAGCCTGGCCCAGCAGGGCGCCGTCCAGCTGCCAGCGCAGGCCCTGCCCCGCCTGGGCCTGGAATGTGACGCGCTGGCTGGCCTCGGGAATATCGGGGTCGATGGCGATGATGCTGGACTGGCCAGGATAGAGAATACGGGGTACGCGGCGCCCGTCTTCCACCAGCGCCACCACGGGCGTTTCCGTGCCGGCCAGGAACCATTCGGCGCGCGGCGCTTCCAGCGCCGGCTGGAACGCGACCTGGCGCCGCACCACGCCATCCGGCACCGCAGGCGCGCGGCTGGGCTCGTGCTGGTGCAGGTAGTCGATCACGTCGCGCCACACGGGCGCGGCGCCGCTCACGCCAGACACGTCCCACATCGATTGCCCGTCGAAGTTGCCGACCCATACCCCCACCGTGTAGCGTTCCGTGTAGCCCAGGCACCAGTTGTCGCGCATGTCCTTGCTGGTGCCCGTCTTGACGGCGCTCCAGACGGTGGTGGCCAGCTCGTTCTTCAGGCCAAACGTGAGGCTGCGGGCGGCGCGGTCGGCCAGCATGTCGCTGACGATGAAGGCGGCGCCGGCGTCGAGCACGCGGCGACGCGCCTGCGGTGGATGGGGCAGCAGTCCGACCACCCCTTGCAGACCGCCGCTGGCCAGCGTGCGGTAGGCGTTGCTCAGTTCCAGCAGGCTCACTTCGGCCGAACCCAGCGCCAGCGAATAGCCGTAGTATTCGGCCGGCTCCGTCAGGCTGTCCAGCCCCAGCACGTGCAGGCGGTCGTGGAAACGGTCCAAGCCCGTCATCAGCAGCGTGCGCACGGCCGGCACGTTGAGCGAACTGGCCAGGCCGGTGCGGGCGCTGACGTAGCCCTTGAATTCCTTGTCATAGTTCTGCGGTATGTACAGTCCCGACGGCGTGGAAATATCGATCGGGCTATCCTCCAGCAGCGAGGCGGCCGTGATCAGGCGGCGCTCCAGCGCCAGCTGGTACAGGAAGGGCTTGAGGGTGGAGCCGGCCTGGCGCAGCGCCGTCACGCCGTCGACATCGCTGCCGCCTGCGTTGCCGACGTAGGCCAGGATGTCGCCGCTCGCATTGTCCAGCACGACGACGGCGCCGTCGTTCACGTTACGGGTGCGCAGCGCCATCAACTGCTGGCGCAGCGCGGTCTGGGCGTAGCGCTGCAGGTCGCCGTCCAGCGTGCTGCGCACTGGACCGGCTCCCCCCTTCAGCAGCTGGCGCGCCACCTGCGGCGCCGGCGGCAGGGTGGACGCCAGCAGCGGTCTACTCATCGCCAGCACCGTGCTTTGTTCGATGGCCGTGCAGCTGTCGGGCATGCGCATCTCGCGCGCCAGCGCGCAGGCGCGGCTGGCCACTTGCCGCACCGGCGCCGCCGGCGCCCGCAGCAGGCTGGCCAGGATCACGGCTTCGGTTTGATTGAGGCCGGACGGCGCCTTGCCGAACAGGCCGCGCGCGGCCGCGCCCACGCCTTGCAACTCGCCCCGGAACGACACCAGGTTCAAATACGCTTCCAGGATCTGCGGCTTGCTCCAGCGCGCTTCGAGTTCGCGGGCCGCCATCGCCTGGTCCCACTTCTGATGCCAGCTGCGGCCTGCCGCTCCGCCCTGTATCGCCGGGTCCAGCTGTGCGGCCAGTTGCATGGTGATGGTGGAGGCGCCGCGCGCGCGCTTGCGCCACAGGTTGTCCCAGGCAGCCTTGCCGATCGCCTTCAGGTCGATGCCATCGTGTTGATAAAAGCGCTGGTCCTCGGCCTGCAGCACGGCGGCCGGCAGGCTGGGCGAGATGTCGTCCAGCGCCACCCACGGCAGGCGACGCACCCGCAAATTGACCCGCAGCGACTGCACCGGCTGGCCGTGCCGGTCCAGCAGTTGGGCATCGGATGGCAGATAGCCGGCCCGCACCTGCTCCGGCGTGGGGATGACGGCAGCGCCGCCGGCTGCGGAATGGGCCATGCTGCCCGCGTCGCCGAGGGCGGCCGGGGTGCCGGACGCGGCAGAAACAGGCGGCGCTGCAGCGCTGGATGCAGCGTCGCTTGCAACAGCGGCCACACCGGCCTGCGCCTGCAGCAGCGCCAGCACCGCCACCGACACGCGCCACCGCATCACTGCACTCCCAGCACCGCATTGGGCGACTGGCCGAACATCTCTGGGCTGTACATGGCTTCCACGCGGGTGGGCGGCAGGATGAACTGGCCGGCGTTATTCAGGCGCACCGTGTACTCCACGCTCCACTTCCCTTTCGGGACGAAGGCGTAATAGGCGCGGAACGCCTCGAAGCTGTGCTCCTCGAACGCGGGCCAGGTCCAGCCGCCGCGCTGCTCGCCACTGCTCAATATCTTCGAATCGCGGCCCAGCCCCGTCCCCAGCACGCTGGCGCCGGCCGGGATCGGATCATCCACCACCACCCACGTCATGTCCGACTGCGCCTCCAGGTCCAGGCGCACGCGGTACACATCGCCGCGCGACCATACGCCGGGCACCTTGCGTTCGATCGCCGTCACCGTGCGGTTGATGGCGTAGCCGCTCGACTGCGGCTTCCTGAGCGGGATGGCGGCCAGGCTTTGCACCGTCACCCACGGCTTGCCCTTGCCCGCATGCTCAAGCTGCAGTTCGCCTCCGCCGCGCGGCCAGGGCAGCAAGGCGCTGCCGCCGGGGACGTTCTTGTCGAAGGCGATGCTCTTGCTGGAATCGGCCAGCGAAGCGCTGCTGATGCCCGTCACCGGTGCCGATTCGAACTTGCGGGTGAACTTGTCGAACGCCAGCACACCCCAGGTATTGGCCACCGTGGTGCGCCAGCGGCCTTGCAGTTGCCGACCCAGCGCGCCGCGCGCCAGCCGGCCCATGTCGGCCTGCCAGGCCGGATTGTCCATCACGGCCAGCAGCAGCCGGTTGGCGTTGGCGTCGGGCGAGGCCATCAGCCACCACCAGTCGTCGCTGCGCTCGGTCGAAAAGCCCATCGTCGTGCCTTGCAAGTTCAGGCGCGTGCGCAGCACCTGCTGTACGTGCGCCATCCGTTCCGCGTGCTGGGGCAATCCGGCGCTGCGCTGCAGGATCAGATACCAGTCGATGACGGCCGACGTGGGCCACAGATCCGGCTGCAGCGTGAACGATTCCAGCTCCGGCGCCGCCACGGGACGGCTGCGCGACAGGGCTTCGAGCGCGGCCAGCTTGCGCACGGCCAGATCGGCCGTGCGCAGCGCCGAACCCCGTATCACCTTGCCCTGCACGAAGCCCAGCAGACCTTCCTCCATGCGCGACTTCAGCTCCGCCGGAATCATGTAGCCCGCCTCGTCGGCCGCCGACAGCACATAGGCCGTCAGGCTGTCGCTACCCTCCAGCATCATCGGGAAATACTTGAGCAGGCCATCGTTGTCCATGTGGGCCGGCAGCGTGCCGACCAGCGTTTGCCACCGGGCGCGGTCCTGCAAGGCGATGGCGCGCGACGCCTGCTGTTCCAGGCAGGTGTAGGGGTAGCTGCGCATGTATTCGCGCACGCCGGGCAGCTCGTTGCCCAGCCGCGCGCTGAACGTGGCCTCGACCCCGCCCCGGCCGGGGATGGCGCCGGCCGGCAACTGCACCGTCATGTTCTGCGTTTTATCGAGCTGCAGCAGCGTGGCCTGCACCGTGCGCACCGGCACGGCCGGCACCACTTTCTGCCGCACCCGCAGGCGGTCGGCCGATCCGGCAACGGCGCCATCGCTGCCGTGGATGGCAGCGCTCACGTCCCACTGCAGTTCGCCCGCCCCTGCCGGCACCTGATAGTCCCAGCCGATCTCGCGCGCCTGTCCGGCCGCGAGCGCCAGCTTCTGCGGCGCCAGCGCCTTGCCGCCCACGCTGGCGCCCAGGTCCACCTGCACCTCGCCGTCCGTCGTATTGCGCAGCGTGAAGCCGGCGTGGAACTTGTCGCCTTCACGTACCAGCGCAGGGAGGCCCGACAGCAGGATCAGGTCCTGCGTGCTGCGCACCTCCGTGCGCCCCGTGCCGAACAAGTCTTCCCCGGCGCTGGCGACGGCGACGATGCGGAACGCCGTCAGCGAGTCGTTGAGCGGCACCTGTACCGTGGCCTCGCCGTTCGCGTCCAGCGTCACGCGCGCCTTCCAGAACAGCAGCGTGTCGAACAGTTCCCGGCCCGCGCCCTTGCCGCCGCCACCGCCACTGGGCACGGCCTTGCGGCCGAAATGGCGCTTGCCCACCACCTGCATCTGGGCGGTGGCCGTCTGCACCTGCAGGCTGCGCTGCTGCATCATCGCCTCCAGCAGGTCCCAGCTGGCGTTGGGCATCAGTTCCAGCAGGCCCACATCGACGGCCGCCAGCGCCACCTCGGCGCCGGCCGGCGCGGGCGTGCCGTCCGCGCGCGTGACCTTGACGGCCACCGTGGCCCGCTCCCGTATCTTGTAGACCGGCTTGTCGGCGCGCACCTGCACCTTCAGTTCATTGGCCGCCCAGCCCACCCGCAGCGGCGCGATGCCCAGCTTGTAGGCCGGCTTGCCCAGGTCCACCAGCGCCGTCGGCTGCACCCCGCTCACGCGCCCGCGCACCACCAGCGCCGACACGTAGACGTTGGGCGCGTACTGCGGCTTGACGGGAATGGTGAACACGGGCGCGCTGCCCGACAGCTGGCGCACATAGGTGTCGATCACCCCTTCCCGTTCCACCGTCACCAGCGCGGTGGCGGCGCGGAACGGCATGCGCAGCTGGAAGCTGGCCGTCTCGCCCGGCTCATAGCGCTTTTTCTCCGGCAGCAGGTCGATGCGGTCGTTGTCGGTAGCCTTGAACCACCAGTCGCTGCCGTCGGCCACCCAGGTCTCGCGGTTGGTCACGGCCTCGTGGCCGGCGCCGTCGCGGGTGCGGGCGCGCAGGATCAGGTTGCCCGCCGCGGGCGCCTTGACCTGGCAGACCAGTAGGCCCTTGCTGTCCGTCCTGCCTTCGCAGGCGGCGCCCAGCGCCTTCACTTCGCTGCTGTTCTCGTAGGCGTAGAAGCCGCCGATCAGGCGCCGCCGGTGCGAGTAGTTCTCGCGCTGGAAGTAGTCCACGTTGACGGGCGCGTCGGCCACCGGCTTGCCTTGCAGGTCCAGCACCACCACCTGGAACTTGAGCGCGTCGCGGCTCATCACCCAGCCGTCGGGCTGGATGCCGATCACGTAGGCCGACGGCCACAGGGCGATGTTGGTGGAAGCGGACAGCGTTTCGCCGTTGGCATCCTGGTAGGACATTTCGGCCACCAGCTGGCGCGGCACGGGCGATGACGGCAGCTGGTCCAGCGTCACGCGGGCGCCGCCGGCCCGGTCCAGCGTCAGCTCGCGCGTGCGCGCGGCGCCGGCCGCCGGCTGCTCGCCGCCCTCGTCGAAGCCGCCCTCGTCTTCGTCGAACACGGGCGCATCATCCTCCTTGCCAACGCGGACATCGCCGGCGCTGAAGGTGAAGCCGTCGTAATCGTCGAACTGCACGCTCTTGCCTTCGACGACGGTGCGCAGCTTGACGGCCGCGCCAGCCGCACCGCCGCCGGACAGATAGCTGAGCTGCACGTCCAGGTCCACGCTGGCAGCCTGCACGGCCGGCGTCTTCGGCCCCTGCAGCACGGCCTTCATGGTCGGCACGCGGAACTGCTCGACGCGGAAGCGCCCCGCGCTCTGCCCGCCCAGCATGATTTCGTACCAGCCCTGTTTGGCGTCGGCCGGAATGACCCAGTCGTTGGCGGCCGTACCGTTGGCGTTCCAGCGCAACGGCAGCTCATATTTCTGCTCGCTGCCCTCGTGGATGACGAACATCTTTTCTGGCAACGCGGCCCGGTCCTGCGCGCCCAGGCTGCGCGCGCGCCAGTCGCGGCTGGTGGTACGCGGCCCGTCGCTGGCGCGCACGTAGCGTATGCCCTGCTCCACATGGCGGCGCAGGAAGTGCTTCATGTGCACCGTCTCCCCCGCCCGCAGCAAGGTGCGGTCGAACACGGTGGCGGCGATGATGTTGTCGGCCTTGAATTCGTCGGTGGGCACATTGAAGCGCCAGGTCTCGATGCCGCGGTTCCAGTTCGACAGCGTGAAGGTCATGTCGCCGCCGCTGCGGGCGCTGACGAAATAGCCGTCGTTGTTGTGGCAGGACAGTGGCGGCAGTTCCTGCGCGATGGCGGCCACGCCCTGGGCGTTCGATGCGCCCTGCCACAGCAGCTTGCCGGCGCAGTCGCGCACGGCCACCTGCGCGCCGGCCACGGGCTGGCCCTTGTCGAGCGAGGTCACCCACACCAGCGACGAACGGGCGCCATGCTTGAAGTGCGCGACCAGGTTGGTTACCAGCGCCGCCGTACTGACGTAGGATGTCGACGGCGCCCCGTTAAGCGCCTCGCCCAGCTTGGGGCTGGCCAGTTCGACCACGTAGAAGCCGGGCTTGCGTAGCGGGATGCCCACCACTTCGAACGCCCGCTTGCCGCCCGGCCTGGGCAGCGTGAAGCGGCCAATAGCCGCGTCCCTGGCGCCGCCCAGCATGGGGTGGGCCATGTCGCGGACGTACAGTTCGCCGGGCTCCCAGTTGTCCTCGCCGTAGGACAGGCGCTTGAGCCAGTCCATCACCTGCTGGTCCTGCTGGTCGGCCACGCGCAGCATGGCGCCCTTGACGGCGGCCGGATCGACCCTGGCCACGCTGCCCGCCAGCGCCGGCTCCACGTTGCGCACGGTGACAGGCAGCATGCGGTCGCCGCGCGCTTCGATGATGCCGAAACGGGCCGGGAACTTGACCAGCGGCGGCTGCGCGTCCATGCGTACGGCCAGCGGGAAGCGCGCCTGGTTCAGCAGGGCACGGCCCGCGTCATCCTTCAGCGCCGGTGGCAGCGACAGCGTCAGTTTGGCCAGCTCGGGGAACGGCCCGGCGATGGTGACGCTGCTCACGTATTCCGCCTTCTTCTCGCTCGCCTCGACGGCCGCGCTGTAGCTCTTGCCGCCCGGCCCGGCCAGGCGCACGGCCAGGGCGTCGGCCATGCGCACGGGCGCGGAAAAATCCACCCGCACCGGCAGGAAGGGGATGCAGCCGCCCTTGGGCTGCAGGCGTTCGCAACTGAAGCGGGCCGTGAAGTCGGGCCGCGTCTTGTAGCTCAGGGTCTGGTCCTGCACGTTGGCGACGCCGCTGTCGGCCGCGATGCCGGCACCCCACACCAGCGCCACGCCGGCTTCGGCCGGCAGGCGGCGCTTGCATTGCAGGACCACGATGGGCAGCTGCTCCAGCCGCTTGCTGCGCACGCCCGTGGTGGCGCGCCAGACCACGCCGCGGGCCCGGAAGTACAGGGACAGGTAACGTTGCGTGAAGTCCTTGCGCTGGGCCAGGATCTGTTCGCGCTCGGCGCCGGCCAGCACCCGCACCGGGATGCGTTCGTTGATGCCGTCGGCCCGGCACCAGGCGTGGGCTGTCACCGTGTCCTCGCGCGGCAGTGCGTCCAGGCCCAGCACGAAGATCTGCTGCTCGTCGATATAGCTGTTGCCTTCGCGCGGCATGGCCTGCACGATGGCCGGGCCGCCCGTGTTGAAGCTGAACGGGCCGGCGTCGGCCAGCGGCTGGCCGGCCAGGTTCTTCAGGCCGGGCTTGAGCGTGAAGCGGCAGGCCACGCCGCCGGGCAGGTCGCGCGCGAAGTCGTAGCTCCAGTTGGCGCCGTCGATCCAGCGGCCGCTGCCCGCCTCAGGACAGGCTATGGTGAACGGGTCGGCCAGGGCCAGGTCGCCGAACGCCACCATCTGCGTATTGAAGCGCACCTGCACCTGGCGCACGGCCTTGGCGGCGCCACTGGGCGAGAACGAGAGCACGCCCGGTATGGCCGGTGCGGCCGCTGCGGCCTGCACGGACAGGGTCGCGCAGCACAGTAGAATCGAGGCGAAGAGATGACGCAAGGCGGACATGCCGGCTCCATGAGGGTGTGATGGCACCACCGAGCTCACGGTGCACAAGCACTGCCGGCCTGGCGCATGCATCAGGAATGCGAGGAATGAGCCAGTGTTGCAAACGCGTCCGCGCCTGTCAATAAAATTACAAAAAAACCATCA
>JAZJZQ010000310.1:0-4564 GCA_040389625.1 Pseudomonadota bacterium
CGCCGCGCGGGTTGTTCGGCATCAGCACCAGGTAGCGGCCGGCCAGCGAGACGAAGGAGGTCAGGGCCGCGCCTTTGTTGCCGCGCTCTTCCTTTTCCACCTGCACCATGATTTCCTGGCCTTCGCGCAGGGCTTCCTTGACGGAGGCGTTGCGCACGTCCACGCCTTCGCGGAAGTAGGTACGGGCCACTTCCTTGAACGGCAGGAAACCGTGACGGTCTTCGCCGTAGCTGACGAAGCACGCTTCCAGCGACGGCTCGATGCGGGTGATCACGCCTTTGTAGATGTTGGATTTGCGCTGTTCGCGTCCGGCCGTCTCGATGTCGATGTCGATCAGTTTCTGACCGTCGACGATCGCTACGCGCAGCTCCTCTTGTTGCGTAGCATTAAACAACATGCGTTTCATTTTTATTAACTCCGCGACCCTATGGGCCATCTCAATGCCGCTCCGTGAAGCGGCGAAGTACAGGGATATACGCGAGAATTAAAATGGTTGCGGTGGGTATGCCCTGAGGGGCGGCGCAGCAACGTAGGTTGCGGCCGCCACTGGGCGCATGAGGTCGATCGACATGCCGAGTGCCCGCATCACCTGCAACTCTTCTATGCGGCCCGAAATGTACGGGGGGCAGAGAATGCAGGCGGTGGGCAGCGTCGATGAGCCAGATCCTGGCCGTGCTTACATGACAAGTACACCAACTTCGACAACTAGGCTTGTTTCAGCCTTCCGTCATTAGCTTGCAACTAAGCATGGGGTCTGGCGAAAACGGCAAGCGTTATCAACTTCATCAACCAGCGAGCACAACTCTTGATCGTGCTTGCCGGACTTATCCTTACAATCCAAACATTCTAATTCAGCACTCTTGCGCGCCATCCGATTACAACGACGGTGCAACCTTGATCCGCGCAGGGGTGGTGCATATACATTTTTTCCTCTGAATTTGCAATTTGGCGAGGCCAGTGGAGACGCCCCTGTGTAAAATGTGCTTTTATTCTTACACTTGCAGCAGCTAGAACCGCAGCAAAATAATTATATATTCAAAATGAAGGACTTAGAGAGATTTTCTGGGAAGACAGAGCAAATGAAGATGCAAAACGATGTTGTTCCCCCTTCAACACAGGTTCTGCCGCAAGCGCAATTCGTTACCATCACTGAAGAAGAGGCCGGTCAGCGTATCGATAACTACCTGTTGCGTGTATGCAAAGGGGTGCCGAAAAGTCATATCTACCGCATCCTGCGCTCGGGCGAAGTGCGCGTCAACAAGGGGCGGATCGATCAATTGTACCGATTGGTACAAGGTGATATCGTCCGTATCCCGCCCGTGCGGGTGGCCGAGAAGGCCGACACCAGCGCCGTGCCGGCGGCCGAATTCAAGATCATCTATGAAGACAGCCAGTTGCTGGTGATCGACAAGCCGGCCGGGGTGGCCGTGCATGGCGGCTCCGGCGTGTCGTTCGGGGTGATCGAACAGTTGCGGGCCGCCCGTCCGGACGCGAAATTCCTGGAGCTGGTGCACCGGCTGGACCGCGACACCTCGGGCCTGCTGCTGCTGGCCAAGAAGCGCTCGGCCCTGACCAATCTGCACGAGCAGATGCGCGAAGGCCACACGGACAAGCGCTACCTGACCCTGGTGGCCGGCGACTGGAAGAACGCGCGCCAGCACGTGAAGTTGCCGCTGCATAAATATACGACGGCCGACGGCGAACGCCGGGTGGCCGTGCAGGCCGACGGCTTGCCGTCGCACACGGTGTTTACCTTATTGCGCAAATTCAAGGATTTCGCCCTGCTGGAAGCGGAACTGAAAACGGGGCGCACCCACCAGATCCGCGTTCATCTGGCATCGTCGGGCTACGCCATCGCAGGTGACGACAAGTACGGCGATTTCGCGCTTAACCGCGCCTTGCTGAAGGCCGACGCCACGCGCGGCGCGCTCAAGCGGATGTTCCTGCACGCCCATCAAATCACGTTTACCCATCCGGAAACTGGCAAATTATTAACATTGAACGCACCGCTGGCCGCCGAATGCGAGCGTTTCTTGGTAAGCTTGGGGAAACCCCTTAACTAACCGAATTGGCGGGGACGGCCACCAGCCGTTCCCGGGCACAGAATGAAGGAGCCGGCGGCGACAGCGGTCGGGAGACATGGCAAGAAAGCAATTTGACTTAATCGTATTCGATTGGGATGGCACGCTGATGGATTCCACATCGGCGATCGTAAAATGCATACAGGCGGCGGCCAAGGACCTCGGCTTGCCTGTGCCGCGCGACGAAGCGGCGGCCCATGTGATCGGCCTGGGCCTGTCGGAAGCGATGCAGGCGGCCATGCCCGGCATCGACCCCAAGTATTATCCGCGCCTGGTGGAACGCTACCGCTACCATTTCCTGTCGCGCGATCACGAGATGACCCTGTTCAAGGGCGCCCGTGACATGCTGGAGGAGCTGTCGCAGCAAGCGTATTTCCTGGCCGTGGCCACCGGCAAGAGCCGGGTCGGCCTGAACCGGGCCTTGAACGGGGCCGGCCTGCTGTCGATGTTCGATGCCACCCGTTGCGCCGATGAAACATTTTCCAAGCCTCATCCGGCCATGCTGCAGGAACTGACGCGGGAACTGGGCCAGGACATGAAGCGCACCGTGATGATAGGCGACACCACCCATGACCTGTTGATGGCCAACAATGCGGGGGCGGCCGCCATTGCCGTCCAGTACGGCGCCCATCCCGTGGACCAGCTGGCGGCCTGCCAGCCCCTGTTCTCGGCCGCTTCCATCGCCGAGCTGCACCAGTGGCTCAACGAGCACGCATGACCATGAGCGAGACCAGCAATGCCGGCACCTCCGGCACCCCCGGCACGCCCGACATCCTCGTGTGCGCGGCCGACGCCGTGCTCGAGGGCGGCAAGGGCGTGCGCTTTCCCGTCACGGCCGGCGGCGAGGACGGCACCGGCTTCGTGGTGCGCTACAACGGCACCGTGTACGGCTACCTGAACCGCTGCGCCCACGTACCGATCGAACTGGACTGGGCCGAAGGCGAGTTCTTCGAGTCCAGCGGCCTGTACCTGATGTGCTCCACCCACGGCGCCATCTATGTGCCCGAAAGCGGCTTTTGCGCCGGTGGCCCGTGCCGGGGCGGACGGCTGCGTCCCATCACGGTGGTTGAGCGCGACCAGCACATCTATTGGCAACCCGACGACTATGTGCGGCCGGCCCGCGCCTGAGGCGCGCCCACGACCGTAACCGATGAATCCGACCTGGCAGTACACATGAGCGAAAACACGAGCGACAGCGCGCCTGAACGCGCCCCCATCCCGCCGGCCCCGCCGGCCAAGCCGGCCGCCGCCCCCTCCAGCTGGGAACGCGACGTGCTGGAAAAACTGGTGTTCGCCACGCTGAAGGAACAGCGTGCGCACCGCCGTTGGGGCATCTTCTTCAAGTTCCTGAGCCTGCTGGTGATACTGGTCGGGCTGGCCGCCTATTTTGACTTCAGCTGGCCCGGCGTGGACGGCGAGGCGCTGGGCCGCCACACGGCCCTGATCGAGATCGACGGCGAGATCGACAGCGAAGGCAGCGGCTCGGCCGCCGTCGTGATCCCGGCCCTGAACAAGGCGTTTTCCGACAGCGGTTCCGTGGCCGTGGTATTGCATATCAACAGCCCCGGCGGCAGCCCGGTGCAGGCCGGCATGATCGTCGACGAGATCCGGCGCCTGCGCAAGGGTTATCCGGCCAAGCCCCTGTACGTGGTGGTGGACGAGATCTGCGCCTCGGGCGGCTATTACATCGCGGCCGCCGCCGACCGCATCTATGTCGACAAGGCGTCCATCGTCGGCTCGATCGGGGTGCTGATGGATGGCTTCGGCTTCACCGGCATCATGGAAAAGGCCGGCATCGAGCGGCGCCTGCTGACGGCCGGCGAGAACAAGGGCTTCATGGACCCGTTCAGCCCGCTGACGGAAAAACACAAGCAGCACGCCCAGGCCATGCTGGGCGAAATCCACCAGCAATTCATCCAGGTGGTGCGCACGGGCCGCGGCAAGCGCCTGAAGGAGACGCCGGACATGTTCTCCGGCCTGTTCTGGAGCGGCGCGCGGGCCATCGACATGGGCCTGGCCGACGGCCTGGGCACGGTTGACAGCGTGGCGCGCGACATCGTCAAGGCGGAAGACATCATCGATTACACCCAGCATGAAGGCTTGCCGGAGCGGGTGCTGAAGAAATTCGGCGCGGCCATGGGCGCCGGCGCCGTCAAGTCCGTGGTCGCGGGGGCGCGGCCCATGCTGCATTAAGGGGCGCGTGGCAGGACGATTAACATTATTAATCCGGTCTGGAATCGCCTTGTATATCGCTCACCTTGGTCTATAGTAGTGGTGTAGTTCTTTCCAAGGGAGGCCAGATTAACAGTTTAGTTTGTTGTCAGCACTGTCTTGCAAAGCAGTTGATGGAACTACTCAACCGCATCGCGAATGCGGAGTAGAGAGAATTTCAATTCCTCGTCAATAGTCCCGCAATGGGGCTGAGAACAGCGGCGCAATGCCGCTGTTTTCAATGGTGCCGCCGTTGGCTGCACGTGTTTTTC
>JAZJZQ010000311.1:0-4552 GCA_040389625.1 Pseudomonadota bacterium
AGCGCAACAAGACGCTGGAAGTGAAGATCCCGGTCGGCATCGACAACGGCATGCGCATCCGCTCGTCCGGCAACGGCGAACCGGGCACCAATGGCGGCCCGTCGGGCGACCTGTACGTGGAAATCCACATCAAGCCGCACGCCGTGTTCCAGCGCGAAGGCGACGACCTGCATTGCGAAATGCCGATCTCGTTCGCCAAGGCGGCCCTGGGCGGCGACATCGAAGTGCCTACCCTGTCGGGCAAGGTATCGTTCACGATTCCTGAAGGCACCCAGTCGGGCAAGACCTTCCGCCTGAAAGGCAAGGGCATCAAGGGTGTGCGTTCCGGCTATGCGGGCGACCTGTTCTGCCACGTGGCCGTGGAAACCCCGGTCAAGCTGACGGAGAAGCAAAAGGACATGCTGCGTGACTTCGAAAAGCTCACCACCGAGGGCGGCGCCAAGCACAGCCCCCAGAGCAAGACGTGGAAAGACAAGGTCAAAGACTTCTTTGAGTGATTTCAGGTAGAATTCGCCCCACCCATCCAGGACGCTTCGGCGTCCGCTGACAGACCGCCGCCATGCCCTTCGGAGCAGACCGGCGGTTTTATTATGTTGAGAGGACGAAATGAGCGAGCAAGTGATCGGTAATTCCCCCCTGCAAGACCTGCTGCGTAACAACCGCCAGTGGGCCGAATCGGAGGTCAACCGCGATCCCGAGTTTTTCAAGCGCCTGGCGCAGCAGGCTTCGCCCGAATATCTGTGGATCGGTTGTTCCGACAGCCGGGTGCCGGCGAACGAGCTGCTGGGCCTGGCGCCGGGCGACGTGTTCGTGCACCGTAACATCGCCAACGTGGTGGTACACTCGGACTTGAACTGTCTGTCCGTGCTGCAGTTCGCCATCGACGTGCTCAAGGTCAAGCATGTGATCATCGTGGGCCATTACGGCTGCAAGGGCGTGCACGCGGCCATGACGGGCACCCGTGTGGGCCTGGCCGACAATTGGCTGCGCCATGTGCAGGATGTGCACCAGAAACATGAACGCTACCTCGGTGACGTGCTGCCCAGCACTGCCCGTTCCGAGCGCCTGTGCGAGCTGAACGTGGTGGAGCAGGTGGTCAACGTGTGCCAGACCACCATCGTGCAGGACGCGTGGGACCGGGGGCAGGAACTGACCGTGCACGGCTGGGTCTACGGCCTCAAGGATGGCCTGTTGAACGATCTGGAAATGACGGTCAGCGCCGGCCACGACCTGGCACCGCGCCTGGCCGCCCGCCTGCAGAAGTACGACGAGCAGGGTTGACGCCGCCGCCGGGGCAGCGCGCCCCGGCCATTTGGCGTGCGTGGTGCAGTTCTTGCTTATGCTATTGTCATGAAGCTTAACATTTGCACGCCATGAATCCCCGGCTGCCACCAGAACCAGCCATGCGCAATCTCCGTATCGTTATCGTCAACACCGTCATCACGGCCGCCAACGCGGGCGACGTGGCCCAGCGCGCCCAGGCGGCGCGTTCCCAGGCCCTGCGCGAGGGCTTGCAGGAAGCGGGCTACGACATTGTCGCCTCGCTGCCGGCCGATATGTATCTGCCCGACCAGATTGCCCAGCTGCAGCCGGACATGATCATCATCGACGCCGAATCCGACGCCCGCGACGTGCTCGAACACATCGTCGTGGCCACCCGCGACGAGCGCCGCCCCATCGTCCTGTTTACGGAAAGCGAGGACGAACAGTCCATGGAACAGGCCATGCGGGCCGGAGTGAGCGCTTACATCGTCGCCGGCCTCAAGGCCGACCGCATCAAGCCTGTGCTCAACGTGGCGTTGGCCCGCTTCAAGCAGGAGCAGAAGCTGCTGACGGAACTGTCCGACACCAAGCACAAGCTGGCCGAGCGCAAGGTCATCGAGCGGGCCAAGGGCTTGCTCATGGCCCGTCACCGGCTGACGGAAGACCAGGCTTACCAGAAGCTGCGCAACATGGCCATGAACAAGAACCTCAAACTGGCCGAAATCGCCCAGCGCATCCTCGACGTCGAGGACTTGCTGGGCTAAGCGCCGTCCAAAATGGTGCGCGGCACGAAAACAGTGCGTTTTTCCCGGCCTCCGGGCGGCCAATTCCCCTCAAATGCATGGCATGGTCCTTGCACTCCCATAACGTAGCGAGTCTGGCCAACGGCGGCCGGGCAGCACGAGACAAGGGCGTCTCTTCCGCATGACGGCTGTCATGCCGGAGGACGCCTTTTATTTTTTGCCGACGGAGAGACTTTGCGATGACACGCACCCAGCAGACTACCGGAAAGATCAGCGGAGCGCGGCCATGAGCAGCATGCTGAAACCGGAAAAACAGACCGTCAGGATAGGTTTCAATCCCCTGACCGACTGCGCCACGGTCGTCATGGCATCCGTGCTGGGCATGGATGAAAAATATGGCATCAAGATCGTGCTGCGCAAGGAAGCGTCGTGGGCCGGCGTGCGCGACAAGCTCGTCAGCGGCGAGCTCGATGCGGCCCACCTGCTGTACGGCATGGTCTACGGCGCCCAGCTGGGCGTGGGCTGGCAGCAGAAGGACATGGCCATCCTGATGAATTTGAACCGCAATGGCCAGGCCATCACGCTGTCGCGCCGGCTGGCCGAGCAGGGCGCCGTGGACGGCCCCTCGCTGGCGGCCCTGATGCGGGGCGCGCCGCGCACCTATACGTTCGCCCAGACTTTCCCCACCGGCAACCATGCCATGTGGCTTTATTACTGGCTGGCCGCGCACGGCGTGGATCCCATCCGCGACGCGCGCGTGATCACGGTGCCGCCCACCCAGATGGTGGCCAACCTGAGCGCCGGCCACATGGACGGCTTTTGCGCCGGCGAGCCGTGGGGCCACCGGGCCGTGGCCGACGGCGTGGGCATCACGGCCGCCACCAGCCAGCAGATCTGGCCCGACCACCCGGAAAAAGTGCTGGCCGCCACAGGCGCCTTCGTCAAGCACCATCCCAATACCTGCCGTGCCCTGGTGGCGGCCGTGCTGGACGCGGGCAAGTGGATAGAGGCGGCGCCGGCCAACAAGCTGGCCGCGCTGGAAATCTTGGCCGGCCACAGCTACGTCAACACCAGCCGCGACGTGATCGCCCCGCGCGCCCTGGGCCACTACGAGAACGGCCTGGGCGAGAGTTGGCAGGACCCGTATTGCCTGCAGTTTTACGCGGGCGGCGCGGCCAACTTCCCCTATCTGTCGGACGGCATGTGGTTCATGACCCAGCTGCGGCGCTGGGGGCTGGTCACGCAGGACCCTGAATACCTGGCCGTGGCCAGCAATGTGCACCAGATCGGCCTGTACCGCCAGGCGGCCGAGATGAGCGGCACGCCCGTGCCCGACAGCATGCTGCGCAGTTCCAAGCTGATGGACGGCATCGTGTGGGATGGCCGCGACCCGCGCGCCTACGCCGCCGCCTTCCCGATACGCCACCGGGCCTAGGCCCGGGCTAACCTTTTGAGGAGATCAACATGAACCAGCAAGGCAGTGTCACCCTCGTGGGCGCCGGTCCCGGCGACCCGGACCTGTTGACCATCAAGGCCGTCAAGGCCATCGCCCGCGCCGACGTGGTGCTGATCGACGACCTGGTGAACCCGGAAATCCTGGTGCATGCGCCGCAGGCGCGCGTGATCCAGGTGGGCAAGCGGGGCGGTTGCGAATCGACGCCGCAGGAATTCATCGAACGGCTGATGGTGGCCGAAGCGCGCGCCGGCCACCACGTGGTGCGCCTGAAGGGCGGCGATCCGTATCTGTTTGGCCGTGGCGGCGAAGAACGGGCCACCTTGCGGGCGCAAGGCATCGACGTCGAGGTAGTGCCCGGCATCAGCAGCGGTCTGGCGGCGCCGGGCACGCTGGGCGTGCCGCTCACGCACCGGGCCTGGAGCCAGGGCGCCGTGTTCGTCACGGGCCACGGCAAGGACGCCGCCTCCGAGCCGAACTGGGCCGCGCTGGCCCAGAGCAAGCTGACGCTGGTGGTCTACATGGGCGTGGCCCGTTGCGAAGCGATCCAGGCCGGGCTGCTGGCCGGCGGTGCGGCCCCGTCCACGCCGGTGGCCGTGGTGCAGTCGGCCACCCGCAGCGGCCAGCGCCAGTTGCTGACCACGCTGGGCGAGCTGCCGGCCGCCCTGCGCGCCAGTGGCCTGGGCAGCCCCAGTATCATCGTCATCGGCGACGTCGTGCGCTGCGCCGACGACTGGCAGTCCCTGGTGCAGCAGCCATCCCAGGCCGTGGCCTGACCCCGGCAGCAAGCAAGCCCCCCGCCGCGGAAATATAGGGACGTACCCCATATTCCACAAAAAATGGGGACGTAACACGGTTTCTCAAAAAAACTGGGACGTAACACGGTTTTCCAAGAAGAGCGGCAAGCTCTTGGACGCCCCAGGAAAACGGGGACGTAACACGGTTTCCTAAAAACCGTGTTACGTCCCCTGTTTACATGTAAACCGTGTTACGTCCCCGGTTATTCGCTTTTGCCGGGCATTCCCGCTTTTGGACGCCGCCCGCGCACCGTTAGCGTGCAACGCTGCACCGCAACATCGCACCATGTGCGCTC
>JAZJZQ010000312.1:0-1757 GCA_040389625.1 Pseudomonadota bacterium
TGCTGCTGCACCACGAAAACGATGACGGCAGCGGCTACCCGGCCGGCGTGGCCCGTCCCGGCGTGACCCAGAACGCCAAGCTGCTCAGTCTGGCAGATCGCTATTGCGCCCAGGTGTCAGCCCGTAACTACCGCTGCTCCACCCTGCCGGACAAAGCGTTGCGGGCCGTGCTGGAAGACCCCGCCATTCCCGTCGATGCGGAATTGGCCGCGCATTTTGCGCGCGCACTGGGCAGCTATCCGCCCGGCTGCCTGGTGCGCCTGCAGAATGGGGAAATCGGCGTTGTGCGCCAGCGGCTGGCCGGCAATGGCAGCCTGGGTGTAACCAGCCTGCGCGATCCGGCCGGTATTGCGCTCGCCCCGGCCGCACCGCGCAGCACGGAGGACGCCGACTGCGCCATCGCCGCCGCGCTGAGCGAGGACGAAGCGGACGTGCGCTTCAGCATGAAACAGATCTGGGGCGCGCAGGCCAGCCTGTAACGCGGCCGGTGCGGGCCTGAAGCCCGAATGCACCGCCCCAAACGCAAACGGGGCGGCAATGCTGCAGGTGCCGCCCGCGCTGCCCTGCTGCCGCGCCTCTTCAGCGCGCCAGCGCCTCCAGCTTGCGGTCCACGAAGGCCTGCAATTCCGGCGTCATGCCACTCGCACCCTTGGCCCGGTTGTAGGCGGCGCGCGCCTCCGGCAGGCGTTTTTCGGCCTGCAGGGAAATGCCCAGCCCCATCCACCACACGCCTTTTTGCGGCGCCAGTTTCAGGGCGGCCTGGTAGTGATCGACCGCTTCCCCATGACGCTGCGCCCGTTGCAGCACCGCGGCCACGAATCCCTGGTATTCAGCATTGTCGCCCGCATAGGGCAAGGTGCGCATCAAGGTGTCCAGCGCCGGGCCGCCATTCTCCAGCTGCAACCGGGCCAGCAGCATGGCCATGCCGGGCTGCCGCGGATTCAGCGCCAGCGCGTCCCGCAGCTGTTGCGCGGCGTCGTCGTTCCAATGGTTCTCGATCAGCAAGGTCACCAGCGTCTGGCGGGCCGCCTCATGGTGCGGATCGATCTCGACGGCACGCTGCAGCTGGGCCACCGCTTCCGACACCCGGCCATCCTGCAGTGCCCGCAGCCCCTGTCGGTAACGGTTCTCGGCCTGCTGGGCCGGACCAAGGTCGCGAACGACGCCGCCGGCCTGGCTGTCCGCAGTCCGATCGGCCGCCTTGGCGCGCGATTCCGCCTGCTTGCCATGGCCGGTGACGGCGGCGCCAGCGCCGTCGGCCTTGGCGCGCTTGGCAGCACCTGCATCAACCTTGGCGCGCTTGGCAGCGCCACCGCCGCCAGCCTTGGCGTGCTCAGCGGCGCCAGGCCCATTGACCTTGGCATGCTCAGCGACCTCGCGCGCATGCCGTTGCTTGTGCGCGTGACGCGCGGGGCGGCTGTTATCCTCTTCGTCGGAAGAAACCGATACCATTTGGCCGCCGGCCATGACAGCCGATGGCGGCACGGGCCCAGACGTGCGCGGCGAATCAGGCACGGATGTTGACGCCCTCGCTGGCGCGGCGACCGTCACAGGCGCAACCGCAGGCGCGGATGCCGAGGCCAGCGCAGGCGCGGACGCCGGCACCACCACAGGCATAGGCACCGGAGCCACCGCAGCGGTAGACGCCGGGGCCACCGCAGCAGCAGACGCCGAGGCCACCACCGGCGCACCCGCAGGCACGGGCGGCACCACCACCATCGCCGGTCCCGGGCGGGTCCTGACGGTATGGCTGTCGA
>JAZJZQ010000313.1:0-5417 GCA_040389625.1 Pseudomonadota bacterium
CGTCGGCCTGCAGCAGGCGGATGCGCCGCTGCACCAGCGGCCAGCCGGACCAGGGAACGGTCGGCACGGCGCCGTCGCTGACACTGGCGGGCGTGCCGCCGCCAGCGCCGGCGGCGGGACCGATCCCCGCACCGGCAGAACCGGCAGTGGCGCCGCCCTGGCCGTGCCGGGCCAGCGCGGCGTCCAGGATGGCGACCACTTCGCGGTGGCTGTCGCGCAGCTTCGCGTTGACGGCGGCCGCCGGCAGTTCGGCGCCGTGGCGGCGCAGGATGGCGCGCAGCGCCGCCACGTGCGCCACCAGCAGGTAGTTCTGCACGATGAACAGGTTGATGTCCTCCACCGCGCGCTGCTTGCTGGCCGGTTCGTCGAGCATGCGCACCAGCGCGGCGCTGAGCGCGGCCAGGCTGTCCATCAGCCGCTTGCGCTCGATGCGGTAGGCGAAATCGTCCTTGCCCTTGCCCTGCAGCAGATCGAACGAGGCCTGCATGTAGCGCAGGTTCACTTCCAGCACCTGGCGGATCAGGCGCGGCAGGCTTTGGTATTCCCAGTTGGCCAGCACGAAGCTGAACGCGGTGGCGACGGCCGCGCCGATGATGGTGTCGACCAGCCGTTCCATGATCAGGTTGCTGTTGCCCGGTGCCAGCAGGTGCATCTGCAGCAGGATCATCACGCTGACGGTGATGGCGGCGTAGCGGTAGCGCAGGTAGATGAAGGTGGGCGTGGCCACCGTGGACAGGATCAGGAACGCCAGGATGGCGGCCGGGTAGTTCAGGTAGCGGATGATGAAGGCCGTGATCACGCAGCCGATCACGGTGCCGACGATGCGGTCGCTGCGGCGCTGCTTGGTCATGCTGAAGCTGGGCTTGAGGATGATGACGATGGTGAGCACGATCCAGTAGCTGTGCGCCGCATACGGCAGGTGGGCGCCCACCAGCAGGCCGACCGAGATCGCCATCGCCACCCGCAGCGAGAAGCGGAACACGGGCGAGTCCCAGCGCAGGTGCGACAGGATCATCCTGAACTCGTACTTCTGCTGCGACAGGAAGGGGCCCATGTCGGCGTCGCTCCAGAACGGCGTGCTGTCGTAGGCCTTCTGGCTGGCCAGGTGCAGCTGGCCTATCATGTGCAGGATGGCCTTGATCTTGTTGCGCTGGGCGCGCAGCACGGCCAGCGCTTCCTGCGCCGGCTTGCCGTCGTCCACCTGGCGCTGCAGGGCGCGCAGCGCGTCCTCGATGGCGGCCAGTTCCGGCTCATAGCTGATCTGCGCGTACGAGGCGCGCTTGCGGGTGATGGCGTAGGCGGCCGATTCGATGTCGCGCGCCGCCTTCCAGGCCAGGTCGTGCAGCGTTTTCAGTACGGGCGAATCGGCCAGGTGGGCGCGCAGCTGGGCGTAGTCGGTGTGGGTGGACAGGATCAGTTCATACAGGTCCAGCATGCAGACGTGGATCTGCACCACGATGGCGTCCTTGCGGTCCTGGTGACTGCGCAGGATCAGGTCGCGCGACGCTTGCTGGCGGTCGGCCAGCAGGCTTTGGTGGCGCACCAGCTTGTTGAACTGCTCCGTGAGGTTGTAGCGCGTGTCGTAGAAGTCGGCCTTGATGTCGATGTAGGCGGCCAGCTCGAACAGGGCCTCGGCCAGCACCTGCTGCTTGATGCGGTGGCGCAGCAGCCAGGACACGGCCATCGAGTAGGCCAGGTAGCCCACGGCGCCCAGCGTGAACAGGCCGGCGTGGATGAACGACTCGCGCGCCGTCATGTCGTGTTCCATCGACATGGTCATGATGAACAGCGTGGCCAGTTGCAGCGGCATCGACTTCTTCCCGTACACCACCATCATGCAGGCCATGAAGCTGACCAGCACCAGCATCGTCATCAGCAGCCAGTGCACCGGGCCGCACAGGCTGATGAGCAGGGTGACGGCGCTGCACAACAGCACCGAGGCCGACATCTCGTTGAACTTGTGGCGCAGGGGGCTGGGCATGTCCATCAGGGCCGTGCACAGGGCGCCGATGCAGACCGTCATGGCGGTGGCCATGCCGGCGAACTGCAGCGTGATCAGGGTGACGCCCACCAGGCCGGCGGCGAAGCGCAGCCCCAGGTGGAAGTAATGGCTGTAAAAAAACGTGCGCAGGTTGAGTGCGTAATGCATGGCAGTGACCTTGTGGGCAACGGCGGTCCAGTGGTCTGGATACGGTACGAGTTGAGCTACGCGGCGGCGCCGGTGGGCGCGCCGCACGTATCACGCGCGCGCCGGGATCGCCGGCGCTGGCGCGGGTGCCGCAGGCCCGGTTCGGACCTTGCGGCGGCGTCCTGCGCGGGCAGGAGGCGTATGGGGTATTGCAAGGCCGGCGCCGTGGCGCGGCCTGCGATGGATGGCGTGGCGGCGCGCGGCCGTCACCTTGCTGCCGCCGGCGCGCCCGCTGCGGGCGCGCCGGCCGTGCGGCGTCAGAACACCGACAGCACCGGGTAGCGGCGCCACTCCGGTTCCGCGTGGCGCTTGCCGTGTTCGAAGATGAAGTCCAGCACCTTCTCCTGGTCGTCCAGCAGCGCCGGGTTGGCGGCCTTCCAGGCTGCGAAGGCGGCCTTCAGTTCCGGTTCCGTCTCCAGCATTTCCAGCGCCAGGTCTTCGAACACGTAGTCGGAGTAGGTTTCCTTCTTTTCCAGCACGCTGTTGAAGAAGCCCCAGCGGAAGAAGCTGTCGTGCGCCTGCGGTTCCAGCGTCTCGACGGCGTAGCGGGCGTTGTCCTGGTCGAGCGGGATGTAGTAGTCGCCCGGCTGCGCCGTGAAGCTGCCCTGGCGCGCTTCCACCTGCACTTCGTCGTGGAACATGTGGCCTTCGTAGGCGTGCGGGCGCGACGTCACGGAGGCGATGTGGTAGTACTGCGCCTCGACTTCGGTGGCCGCGTCCAGGCGGCGCATCTCGACGCCGTTCCATTGCAATCGCTCGATCGCTTCACGCCAGGCCTGCGGCACGATGTAGGCCTTGGGCGCGGGCACGACGACGTCGGCCGGGAAGTGGTTGTAGTAGGCGATGTCCTGCTCCCACGGCTGGCCGCGGTCATACGACAGGCGCATGTAGTTGCCCAGCACACTGGGGCTGCGCTTGGCCGCGTAGCCTTTGAAACGGAAGGTGGACGGGTTTTGCTCGTCCATCTTCCAGCTCACGGGCCAGTGACTGCGGCGGCGGTCGTGGGCGCGGGCTGCGGCGCGCAGCCGCTTGATCTGCTCGCCGTGGGCGACGGTGAAGGCCAGCGTCACGTCCACCAGGGCGCGCATCGACTCATAGCGGTCGGCGTAGGGCTTGAGCATGTGCGTCTCGGGCATGAAGCCGATCACGTGGTGCAGGGCCGCGAAGCCGGTCGAGAAGCGCGGCACTTCCAGGAATTCGGCGATGCCCTGGTCCGGGCTGTCCTTGACGGGGTTGACGTAGGGGCAGGTGGGCCAGCCGCGCGCATCCATCTGGCCGTAGATGTGGGGCAGCATGGTGTGGCGCAGGAAGGCGCCCAGTTCGCCGCCCAGCTTGTCGGCCTGGGTGTGGATCAGCGTCATCGTGTACGGATAGTCGGCGCCGTTGGAGGTGTGGGTGTCGACCATCACGTCCGGGTCCCAGCTGGTGAGCAGCTGGTTGAACAGGCGGGCGTTGAGCGTGTCGCACTTGATGAAGTCGCGGTTCAGGTCCAGGTGACGGCTGTTGCCGCGGAAGCCGAACTGCTCGGGGCCGTCCTGGTTCACGCGCGACGTGTCGGCCCGGTTCAGGCAACCATCCACGTTGTAGACGGGGACGAACAGCAGCACCGTCTGGCCCAGCGCGGCCAGTCTGGCCGGCTCGAAGCACAGGTCGCGCACCATGGCCATGCAGCCGTCCACGCCTTCCGGTTCGCCCGGGTGGATGCCGTTGTTGTTGAAGAAGACGGTGCGGCCTTCGCGCTTGATCTGGTCGCGGTCGAACACGCCGTCGGCGCTGACCACGCCCGCATGCACCGGTACACCGCCGTCCGACACGCCGATCTGCTCGAACCGCAGCACTTGCGGGAAGCGCTGGGCCAGTTCCTGGTAGAAGGCGATACATTCGCTCCACTGGGTGGTCTGGTTATGGTTGCCTTTTTCGTAAGGCGTGGGCATGGCTGGGTGCATGGCGTCTGGATCTCAGAGGGGGTTGTTCAACACGCGCGCGCTGGATAAGCGCGGCGCCGAGGCCGGAATTGTATCATTCGTGCCTGATTTTTGAGCGGCGACAGCGTGCGGCGCCGCCAGTCCCGGCCCCTTGCGCTGCTTCAAAGGCCATCGCCCGTGGCAGTGCTATTACTGGCTTTTCGTTGCGGCGCGCGGAGGGGGCGATGGGCGGCTGGTATGGATGGCGGATGGTGTGCGTGGTGGGCTTGCTGGCGCTGGGCTGCCGGGTGGGGCTGGCCCAGATCGGCCCGCGCTATGTGCTGGAGCTGCCGGCCCCGCGCCAGGGCGGGGCGGCGCCGGAGCGGGGCAGCATCGCGCTGGGGCCGGACGGGCAGGCGACGATACGGTTTCATGGCCTGACGGTGGCACTGGCCGGCCCGGACGCCACTCTGCCGCCCGGCGGACAGGGGGCCGGCATTGCCGACCTGGCCGTGCTGTTGCCTGGCGCGGCAGGGGCATTGCCGGGGACTGGGGCGATGCCAGCATCCGGCGCCGCCACCGGTGCGGCGCCGGCCCTTGCCGATCAGGGCGGGGTGGTGGTGGCTAGTCCGGTGCGGCCGGCGCCAGCGCCTGCCGCGCCGCTGGTGTATGCGGAGCCGTCCGCGACGCCAATCGGGCGGCAGGAAACGCTGGCCGGCATGGCGCGCCATCCCATGCAGGCGTGGGACACGCTCTACCTGCGCAAGGGCCAGGCAAGGCTGCGGGTGACGGCCATGCCGGGCCGGCCGGGGACAGTGGCGACCGCCGGCTTCATGCTGGAAATAGGCACCTTCCACGCCACCTGCCGCATCTATGTGAGCGGGGCGGCGCTGGCGGCCGGGGACCTGGCCGCGCTGCCCCAGCGCCTGCCCGGCGCGGAGCTGGCGCTGGTGCCGGCCGGCGACGGCCCGGGGCTGACCGTGCTGCGCCGGGCCGGCGGGCGCGACCTGTTCCTGCCGGCGGCCGCGCCGCCCGGGCGCTATGCTTTTCCGCTGACGCGGCGCTAGTGGTTTCCACTCCGGTCCCGGCCCAGGCGCCGGGCCGCTTTCGGTGGCCAACTGTCGCATGGCACGGCGCGCCGGCGCCGCCATGTCGCCGGCTTGTTGTTAATCGGCAGGAGCGTGGCGCATCCGACAAAATATATTCCAACGCGGCATTAAATGCGCTACGCTGATATCGTGACGTTCCGCCTTGCGCGCCGGCCCGGCTGCCGGTGTCGGACGAGGAAGACGGGACGCGGCACACGGTATCCAGGTCGGCGCTGA
>JAZJZQ010000313.1:5517-12639 GCA_040389625.1 Pseudomonadota bacterium
CCGGTGTCGGACGAGGAAGACGGGACGCGGCACACGGTATCCAGGTCGGCGCTGATGGCAGGAAGGGGCTGGTAATGGACTGCAATATGCATGCGTGCGCGCGCTCCCGTCTCCTGCGCCGGGCGCTGGCCCTGGGCCTGCTGGCGGCGGGCCTGGCCGCAGCGCCCGTCCGGGCCGACCAGGCTGCCGCGCGGCGCTGGATCGCGCGTGAATTCCAGCCCAGCACCCTGAGCCACGCGCAGCAGATGGCGGAGATGGACTGGTTCATCGCGGCGGCCAGGCCATTCCGCGGCATGACGGTGCGGGTAGCGTCCGAGCAGATCGACACCCACCTGTACGAGGCCAGGGTAATGCGGCGCGCGTTCTACGACATCACCGGCATCCGGGTCATCCACGACACCATCCCGGAAGGCGAGCTGGTGGAAAAAATCCAGGCCGAGATGGCCGGCGGCGCCCCCAGCGGCTACGACATGTGGGTCAACGATTCCGATTCGATCGGCGCCCACTACCGTTACGGCGTGACGGTGCCGCTGTCGGACTTCATGCTCGGCGAGGGCAAGGACGTGACCCTGCCCACGCTGGACGTGCCCGACTTCATCGGCCGCAGCTTCGGCACCGGGCCCGACGGCAAGCTGTACCAGCTGCCGGACCAGCAGTTCGCCAATCTGTACTGGTTCCGGGCCGACTGGTTCGCCCGGCCCGAGCTGCGCCGGCGCTTCCAGGCCAAGTACGGCTATGCGCTGGCCGTGCCGTTGAACTGGTCGGCCTACGAAGACATTGCCGACTTCTTCACCAACGACGTCAAGTGGATCGACGGGGTGCGGGTCTATGGCCACATGGATTACGGCAAGCAGGACCCGTCGCTGGGCTGGCGCTTTTCCGACGCCTGGCTGTCCATGGCCGGCACCGGCGACGCCGGCCTGCCCAACGGGACGCCGGTGGACGACTGGGGCATCCGCGCCGTCAACTGCGTGCCGGTGGGCGCCTCGGTGGCGCGCGGGGGCGAGGTGAACGGCCCGGCCAGCGTGTACGCGGTGCGCAAATACATGGAGTGGCTGCAGCGCTACGCGCCGCCGGCGGCGCGCCACATGACCTTCACCGAGGCCGGCCCGGTGGCCGGCCAGGGCCAGGTGGCGCAGCAGATCTTCTGGTACACCACCTTCGCCTCGGCCCTCTCGCGTCCTGGCTCGGCCGTCACCAACGGCGACGGCACGCCCAAGTGGCGCATGGCGCCTTCGCCCTACGGCGCCTACTGGCGCCCGGGCGTCAAGCTGGGTTACCAGGACGCCGGCTCCTGGACCATGCTGCGCGGCGTGCCGCTGGCGCGGCGCAAGGCGGCCTGGCTGTACGCCCAGTTCACGGTGGCCAAGAGCACCTCGCTCAGGAAGACCCTGGTGGGCCTGACCCCGATCCGCGAATCGGACATCAATTCGGCCGCCATGACGGCCGCCGCGCCGCGCCTGGGGGGACTGGTGGAGTTTTACCGCAGCCCGGCCCGCACCGCCTGGACCCCGACCGGCATCAACGTGCCCGATTATCCGCGCATGGCGCCGCTGTGGTGGCACAACCTGGGGCGGGTGCTGAGCGGCGAGCGCACGCCGCAGCAGGCGCTGGACCAGCTGGCCGCGGACATGGAGCAGACCATGGCGGCGCTGGCCGGCGAGGGCAAGATGACGCGCTGCGCGCCACGCCTGGCGCCGCGCCAGGATCCGGCCCGCTGGTACAGCAGCGCCCACGCGCCGCATGCGCCGCTGGCCGATGAGAAGCCGCCCGGCAAGACCATCGACTATGCCACCCTGCTGGAGGCGTGGCAGGACGGCCGGGTGCGCTGATGGGGCCGAACGGGAGGAGCGCGATGCGTCATGGCCTGGCCGCGGTGCTGATGTTGTGCTGGGCGCTGGCGCAGGGTGCGAGCGCACCCGCACCCGCACCCCTGCGGGTGGGCGTGCTGCCGTACCTGAGCCCGCGCACCCTGCTGCTGCAATACGCGCCCCTGCGCCTCTACCTGCAGCAGCAACTGCGGTGCGAAGTGGAGGTGCGCACCGCGCCCGACCTGGCCCGTTTCCTGAGTCGCACCCACCAGCATGGCTACGACGTGGTGCTGACGGCGCCCCATTTCGCCCGCCTGGCCCAGCTGGAGCACGGCTTCCTGCCGCTGACGGCGGTGCGGGCCGACTTCTACGCGCTGGTGCTGGTGCCGCGCGAATCGCCGGCCGTTAACCTGCGTGACCTGCGTGGCCAGGCCCTGCACCTGCCGCACCGGCTCTCGTTCGTGTCGCTCAAGGTGGAGGACTTCCTGGCCCAGCGCGGGGTCGACACCCGCTATGACCTGCGGGCCTATTACTACAGCACCGACAACAACGCCGTGCTGGCGCTGGCCAACAGCCGCAACGGCGCCGCCGCCGCCCAGCGCGCCGTGTTCGACAGCATGCCGGGCGAGATCCGGGACGGACTGCGCATCCTGGGCAGCACCCAGAGCGCCCTGAGCCTGATCGTGCTGGCCGATCCGCAACTGGCGCCGGCGCGCCTGCGGGACTTGACGGCGGCGCTGGAGCGCTTTCCCTATACCGAGGCGGGCCTGCAGTTCTTTCAGACCAGCCATAGCGAATTCGTGCCGGCCGACGCGGCCACCATGGCGCAACTGGACGCGTTCCAGGAACGGCTGCAAATGCGGCTGACGGACGGTCACTGAACCATGCGCTTCCACCTGCACTCGCTGCGCGTCAAGATCATGCTGGCCAGTACCCTGGTCGAGCTGCTGATGCTGGGCTACCTGATGCTCAACACCATGCGCCTGATCGACCAGTCGACCCAGGTCAGCACGGAAGCCGCCCTCAAGCAGACCGTGCCGATGCTGAACGTGGTGACGGCGCCCTATCTGGTGCAGGGCGACTACGCCACCTTGCAGGACAACCTGAACGAAATCCTGGGCGACACGGCGCAGGGCGTGACCTACGTGGTGGTGCGCGACAGCGCGGGGCGGGTGGTGGCCAAGGCCGGCATCGCCGACCCGGCCACGCTGCCGCCGCCCAGCGGCGAGCTGATGCCGGCGCTGCGGGCCGGCCTGGTCCACGTGCAGCGGCCGCTCAGCCTGGCGGGGCAGCAGGTGGGCACGCTGCGCTTTGGCCTGTCGACCCACCTGGTGGTGCTGGCCAGGCAGGCCGTGCTGCGCCAGAGCGGCCTGATCGCCGTGGCCGAGATCGTGCTGACCTTCATCCTGCTCGGTGTACTCGGCTACTGGCTCACGCGCAATCTGCACGCCTTCGCCGCCAGCAGCCGTTCCATCGCCGACGGACGTTACCATCTGCGCCTGCCGGAGCGGGGCCGGGACGAGGTGGGCACGCTGGCGCGCAATTTCAATCGCATGAGCGAGGCGGTGGAGCGCACGGTGGGGGCGCTGCGGGCCAGCGAACAGCGCTACCGTGAACTCAACGAACAGCTCGAGGCGCGGGTCGAGCAGCGCAGCCGGGAACTGCGCGACGCGATCGACCAGCTGGCCGAGACGGAAAAACTGGCCTCGCTGGGGCGGGTGGTGGCCGGCGTGGCGCATGAACTGAATACGCCGATCGGCAACGTGGTGCTGATGTCATCGACCATGGTCGACAAGCTGGCGGCGCTGACGGCGGCGCTGCAGGCGCGCGCCATGACGCGGGCGGCACTGCACACGGAGCTCGACGACCTGGCCAGCCAGCTGGCGCTGGTGCAGCGCAACGCCCAGCGCGCGGGCCAGCTGATCGAGGGCTTCCGGCGGGTGGCGGTGGACCAGACCAGCCAGCGCCGCCGCCCGTTCGAGCTGGGCACGGTGCTGGCGGACGTGCTCGACATGATGGGGGCGCAGCTGCGGCGGGCCGGGGTGACGGCCACGCTGGCGGTGCCGGACGGGATCGCCATGGACAGCATCCCCGGCCATCTCGAGCAGATCTTCACCAACCTGATCGCCAACTCGCTGCTGCACGGCTATCCGGATGGCGGCGGCGGCCACATCACCGTCACGGCCCGGGAGCAGGGCGCGTGGGTGGAGATCGTCTATCGCGACGACGGCTGCGGCATCGCGCCCGGCAGCGGGCACAAGATCTTCGAGCCGTTCTTCACGTCCCGCCTGGGACAGGGCGGCTCGGGCCTGGGCCTGTTCATCGTCCACAACCTGGTGTACGGGGCGCTGGCGGGGCGCCTCAAGCTGGAAAGCGGCGCGGGACAGGGGGTGTGCTTCACCTTCCATCTGCCCCGCGTCACGCCTGGCCAGGAGGTTCAGGCCGGCCGGGCGTTGGTGTAGACCCAGTGCGCGTAGGCGGCGGCGAACTTCTGCAGGAACTCTCCGGTGCCTTCGCTGGCCAGCTTGCCGCTCTCGTCGAACAGCTTGGCCGCGCCGCCGATGTAGGCTTCCGGCTGCTGCAGCAGGGGCACGTCGAGGAACACCATGGACTGGCGCAGGTGATGGTTGGCGCCGAAGCCGCCGATGGCGCCCGGCGAGACGCTGACGATGGCGCCCGGCTTGCCGCCCCACACGCTGCTGCCGTACGGGCGCGATCCGACGTCGATGGCGTTCTTCAGCGCGGCCGGTACGGAACGGTTGTATTCGGGCGTGAAGAACAGCACGCCGTCGCAGCCCTGCACGCGCTGGCGGAAGGTGGTCCAGGCGACCGGGGCGACGGCGCCGTGTTCTTCCAGATCCTGGTTGTACAGCGGCAGCTCGCCGATGTCGATGAATTCGAACGCCAGCGTCGATGGCGCCAGCGCCGTCAGCGCATTGGCCACCTTGCGGGTATAGGAATCCTTGCGCAGGCTGCCGACCAGAATGCCGATTTTTTTCGCGGTCATCACAACTCCTTCTCAGTGGGTTGAACAGACCATAAATGTAGCGCATTTGGCAATTGCATGTCGCCGGACGAAAAAAAGGGAGCAGGCGCCGGCCTGCTCCCATCGTGCCGGGGCGAGAGGGCGGGTCTATTCGGCGCCCATCTCCTTGAGCAGCTGATCGGCGTGGTCCACGTGCTTCATGTTCCACAGGATGTAGCGCAGGTCGACCTGGATGTCACGGGTGTTGGCCTGGTTGTAGTCCCAGTCCGAGATGATGGAATCGAGCGTGCCGTCGAAGGCCAGGCCGATCCACTCGCCCTTGGCGTTGAGCGCGGCCGAGCCGGAATTGCCACCCGTGATGTCGAGCGTGGCCAGGAAGTCCACCGGCACCGTCTTCAGTCTGGGATCGGCGTACTGGCCGAAGTCCTTAGCCTTGATGGCCGCCAGCTGGGCCGCCGGGGCGTTGAATTCGCCCTGGCCGGTGGCCTTGGCCAGCACGCCGTTGACGGTGGTGAAGGCGGTCCACGCGGTGCCGTCGGCGCCATGGTCGCGGCCTGCGATCCGGCCGAAGGTCACGCGCAGGGTGCCGTTGGCGTCCGGGTACACGGCCTGGCCCTTGCTGTGCATGTAGGCGATCTTGGCCTTCATGTAGTTGGCGTAGGCTTGCTGGAGGTTGCCGTCCAATTCTTCGTCGCTGGCCTCGTCCTGCAGACCGGGGCCGTACATGGCCACGGCGGCCTTGATGAAGCTGTCGGTGCTGGCCTGGAACTGGGCCGGGGTGCGCTCCAGCCAGGTGCTGCGCTCGGCGGCGTCGCCAAGCTGGCTGCCGGCGTACAACGTGTCGAGCGCGGCGCGCAGGTCGGCCGCGCTCATGCCGTCGTGGATGCCCAGCACGGCGTCGTACGCGGCGTTGCGCTGGGCCTGGGGCTGGGCCGCATATTGGGTCAGCGCGTGCAGCACCAGCGCCTGGTCCACCTTCTCATCGTAGTTGCGCACCAGCGCGGCCACGCTGGCCTTGATGCGCGGCAGGTCACGCTGCTGGAAGCCGGCCTTGCGTTCGGCGTCCGGTTTGGCGTTCTCGTTGGCCAGGCGGTACAGGGTGCGGGCCGTGTTGAGCAGGCGCGGACGGGCGTAGCCGAGGAAGAAATCGCGCTTCGCTTCGGCGTCGCGGCGGGCGATCAGCTGCTCCACGCGCTCGATGTCGGCCGCGTATTCCTGCCGGCGGGCGGGGGCTGCGTTGACCCACGCTTTCAGCGCCGCATGCTCGGCCGTCTTGCGGGCCAGGATGTCGCTGCCGGAGTAGGAGTCGAGCATGCCCTGGCGGTTCTTGAAGTAGTTGTTGGTGCTTGCCACCTGGGCGGCGTATTTCAGGGCCGTGTCCTTGTTGTCCCTGGTCTCGGCGGCGATGATGGCCAGGTTCTCGCCCGCCATCTTGACGTAGGCCGGGTAGCTCCAGCCGAAGGTGAACGCCACTTCCGACGGCAGGCGGTGGCGGTTGGTGCGGCCGGGGTAGCCCAGCGCCATCACGTAGTCGCCTTCCTTCACGCCTTGCCTGGCCAGCTTGAGGAAGTGCTGCGGCAGGTAGGGCACGTTGTCCTTGCTGTAGTCGGCGGCCTTGCCGTCCTTGCTGACGTAGGCGCGGTAGAAGCCATAGTCGCCCGTGTGGCGCGGCCACATCCAGTTATCGGTGTCGCCGCCGAACTTGCCCACGCCGGCCGGCGGCGCATGCACCAGGCGCACGTCGCGGATTTCCAGTTGCTTGATCAGGTAGAACTCCAGGCCGCCGTAATAGGACGATACGGTGCAGCGGTGGCCGGCATCCTGTTCGCAGGCGGCGACCATGGTTTTCTGGTTCTTTTCGATGGCGTCGCTGCGCTGCTTGCCCGTCAGTTTCGCCACATCGGCGCTGATGATCTGGGTCGTGACGTTGCGCACTTCCTTGGTCACGTAGATGCGCGAACCGGGTGCGGCGGGCAGTTCCTGGTCCAGGCTTTTGGCCAGGAAGCCGTTGGCCAGCAGGTCGCGCTGGGGCGTGGAGTTGTGGGCCACGCTGCCGTACACGCAGTGGTGGTTGGTGGCGACCAGGCCTTGCGGCGACACGAACGAGGCCGAGCAGCCGCCCAGGCTGACGATGGCGCCCATGGGGAATTCGGTCAGTTTGGTCAGGGTGGCCGGGTCGAGCTGGAGGCCGGCCGCTTTCAGTTCCCTGGCTACTTGTGGCAGCTGCTGGGGCATCCACATGCCTTCGTCGGCGTGGGCTGCGGCGCTCAGGATGGCGAGCGCGATGAGAGATTTTTTCATTTGGTGGCGAAATTGGACGTTGGG
>JAZJZQ010000314.1:0-6445 GCA_040389625.1 Pseudomonadota bacterium
GCGCCCGTGGTCTTGACGGGCAAGACGGCGCTGGTGGCGGCCGGCGCCCCGCCCGAGCCGGAACAGCTGGCCCAGCGCTTGCAGACAACCATAGGCCACAGCGGCCTGTTCTACGAATCGCACGTGGCCGACTGGGTCAAGGGCGAGCGCACCCTGCCCGAGCTGATGCAAGAACCGCAGATGCAGCGCCAGCAGCAGGCCGCCGCCGACGGCGCCGCCCGGACCCAGGCCGGCCCTGACCTGTCGGCGGCTCTGCTCATCAACCAGCAGCTGCATGCCCACGAGCAAGCCCGCGTCCAATGGCAGGGCGAGGCGTGGCCGGGCCAGCCCATGCAGTGGGAAGTGCGGCGCGAGCAGCGCGACGGCGACGGCCGCCAAGACCAGGACGGACGCGACGGCGCCGACGGCCAGCCGGAACAGGTGTGGCGCAGCGGCGTGCGGTTCCGCTTCCCGCTGCTGGGCAAGGTGGCCGCCACCGTCACCGTGGCCGGCGACCAGGTGCAGATCCAGGTGCAGACCGGCAGCGACCAGTCGGCCGTCAAGCTGCGGGCCTACGCCGGCCTGCTGGAACAGGCCATGGCGGCGGCCGGTGCACCGCTGTCCTCGCTCACCATCGCCGCCGACACGGGAGCCGGCGATGAACCGTGACGCCCCGCGCCGCCCCCTGCAAAGCGCGGTGGCGCTGGCCTATCAGACGGGCGCGGCCGCGCCCAAGGTGGTGGCCAAGGGCCGCGGCCTGGTGGCCGAGCAGATCATCGCCGTGGCCCAGGAGCACGACGTGTTCGTGCACGAGTCGAAGGAACTGGTGTCGCTGCTGATGGAAATCGACCTCGACAAACAGATTCCGCCCACTCTGTATCGTACGATTGCGGAACTGCTGGCCTGGCTATATCATATTGAATCAGCGCAAAAGTCTGGCGCGCCGCTTCCCGCGCCGCCCGATCCCAGCCTGCCGCTTACCGAACCCTAGACCCCGATACGGACGCGATGCATTCATTACGACAGGAAGCAGACTTGGAAAACTGGCATGACTTCGAGGTCGAATCGCGCAGGGAGATCATCGCCCTGCTGCGCAGCATCGGCGAGAAGAACCAGTTGATCCGCATGCTGGTGCAGGGCGAGGCCGACGTGTGCGTCACCTCCATCCTGGAAGTGCAGCCCGACAATGACGCCGTCATCCTCGACTGCTCGATCGACCGCGAGCAGAACCAGCGCATCGTGGGCGCCGCGGCCGTCCATTTCGAAACCACGCTGGACAAGATCCGCATCCTGTTTTCATCGGACAAGGTGGAAAAGTGCTTGTACCGGGGTAACCCGGCGTTGCGCATGGCGCTGCCGGCCACGCTGATCCGGCTGCAGCGGCGCGAGTTCTACCGCATGACGACGCCCGTCAGCAATCCGGTGCGGGTGGCCATTCCCCTGCCGGCCGAGCTGGGCGGAGGCAACCACCCGTTCCCGCTGGCCGACATCAGCTGCGGCGGCATCGCCATCCTCGACAACAAGCTGTTGCTGGGCGATACCATCGGCCGCAACTACGCGGACTGCCGCATCGATTTGCCCGACGTGGGGGCCATCGTCACGACCTTGCAGATCCGCAATTCGCTCGACATGACCTTGCTCAACAACAAATCGAACCGGCGCCTCGGTTGCCAGTTCATCGACATTCCCCGGCCCATGCTGGCCCAGGTGCAGCGCTACATCACCAAGCTCGAACGCGAGCGCAACGCCCGCATCGCCGGCCTCGGTTGAACGGGCGGGCCGCGCCGGCCCCGCCCGCCATTATCATTTGATTACACTTGCATGTTCATGATGTCGTGATAGGCCGAGACCAGCTTGTTGCGCACCTGCATGGTGGCCTGGAAGTTGATGCTGGCCTTCTGCATCGAGATCATCACGTCCGACAGGCTGACGCTGTCGTCGCCCATGGCGAAGCTCTTGCCCTGGGTCTCGGCCTTGACCTGGCTGGCGTTGACCGCGTCCAGTGAGTTTTTCAGCGCATCGGCAAAGTTGACCTTGGCCGCCGGGGTTTCCGTCTGCACCACGGGCGGCGTGGCCTGGGGCCGCGTCGCGTGGGCCTTGAGCTGCGCGATCATGGCCTGGATCTGGCTGCCGTCTATACCACCTGTTCTCATCTTGACTCCGTTTTGTTGCTGCCGCGGAACAACTTCCGGCGGCCAGGGAGACAGCGCCACGTTACAATAGCTACTGTCAGGCTGCCAGAATAGCAGCCCCGGCGCCAGCGGCAGGTCCGAGCAGGAGGGCAAACGGGGCTCTGTTTAACCGTTTGAAATGCCCGGCGCCCGGCGATAATCCGTATCAGGCCCAATTCCCATGACGGGATTGGAAAGCGACACTTATGAAATCATCCCCACCATGGCCGTAGCCGAAGAACGCGACATCGACGCAGCAGAGCAAGCGGGCGCGCCCGACGAGGCGGCGGCGAAGCTGCCCTTCATCCAGACGCCGATGGGCAGGAATTTCCTGCGCGGGGGCGCGGCCGCCGGCGTGCTGGCCGTGATCCTGGCCCTGTGGCTGTGGAACAAGCCGCCCGAGTACGGCGTGCTGTTCTCCAACTTCAGCGACCGCGACGGCGGCGCCATCACGGCCGAACTGGACAAACTGAACGTCAAGCACAAGTTTTCCGAAGGCGGTACCGCCATCCTGGTGCCCACCGAACAGGTGCACGACATCCGCCTCAAGCTGGCGGCCCAGGGCTTGCCCAAGGGCGGCAACGTCGGCTTCGAGCTGATGGAGAACCAGAAGCTGGGCGTATCCCAGTTCCTGGAACAGGTCAACTACCAGCGCGCGCTGGAAGGCGAACTGGCCCGTTCCATCCAGTCGCTGGCGGCCGTGGAATCGGCGCGCGTGCACCTGGCCCTGCCCAAGCCGTCCGTGTTCGTGCGCGACCAGCAAAAGCCCACCGCCTCGGTGCTGCTCAACCTGCACCCGAACCGCGTGCTCGATCCGCAGCAGACCAGCGCCATCGTGCACCTGGTGGCCTCCAGCGTGCCCGAACTGCTGCCGGCCAACGTGACGGTGGTGGACCAGGCCGGCAACCTCATTTCCGACCTGAACAAGAACGGCAATGCGGGCCTGAACAAGAACCTCGATGAAAGCCAGCTCAAGTATGTGAAAGAGCTGCAGAATTCCGTCATCAAGCAAGTCGAATCGATCATCATCCCCATCGTGGGCACCGGCAATGTGCGGGCCGAGGCGACGGCCGACGTGGACTTTTCCCAAGTCGAACAGGCGGCCGAAACCTACAAGCCGAATTCGCCGCCGGCCGCCTCGGCCATCCGCAGCCAGCAGACCAGCGAGTCTGGCGGCAACGCCAACGCCAACCCGGGCGGCATACCGGGCGCCCTGTCCAACCAGCCGCCCGGCACGGCCACGGCGCCGCTGACGGCCACCGGCCCCGGCGGCACCGCGCCCGCCCCCGGCACCCCGCCCGGCGCCACCACGGGCAGCGGCACGGGCGCCAGCCACAAGGAATCGACCACCAACTACGAGGTCGACAAGACGGTGCGCTATGAACAGCGCGGCATGGGCGGCCTGCGCCGCCTGACGGTGGCCGTGGTGGTCAACTACCGCCGTCTCATCGACAAGAACGGCAAGGTCACCATCAAGCCGTTCACGGCCGAGGAAATGGCCAAGATCAACGACCTGGTCAAGCAGGCCATGGGCTACAACCAGGACCGCGGCGACGCCGTCAGCGTGGCCAATTCGCCGTTCGACGGCGTCGACCGGCCGTCCGAGGCGGTGCTGGACTGGTGGCGCGACCCGGCCAACCTGCCGATGGCCAAGGAACTGGCCAAGTTCCTCATCACGGCCCTGATCCTGCTCTACATCTTCCTGCGCATCGTGCGCCCGATGATGCGCCCCGTGTTCAAGAAGATCGACGAAATCAACGCGCCCGAGCCGGAACCGGAACCGGAGCCGGAGACGGAGGAAGAACACCACGACGAAGCCCTCATTGCGGAGGAAGAATTGCGACAGATGGAAGAAAACACGGCCCGCTCCTATCGCGACAACCTGGCCATGGCCAAGAAACTGGCGGCCGACGATCCCCGCATCGTGGCCAATATCATCAAAGCTTGGGTAGGCGCCAATGACTGAAAATACCGGACTGCAGAAAGCGGCCATCCTGATGCTGGCCATGGGCGAGACGGAAGCGGCCGAAGTGATGAAATTCCTCGGCCCGCGCGAAGTGCTCAAGCTGGGCGCGGCCATGGCCACCATGAAGAACGTGCCGCACGACCAGGTGGTCGACACGCTCGACGACTTCCGCGACCAGGTGGCGGCCGCCTCCACCGTGGGCCTCGATTCGGACGAATACATCCGCCAGGTGCTGACCAAGGCGCTGGGCGACGACAAGGCTTCCGTGCTGCTGTCGCGCATCCTGGGCGGCAAGGACGCCTCCGGCATCGAAAGCCTGAAGTGGATGGATTCCAATTCCGTGGCCGAGCTGATCCGCAACGAACACCCGCAGATCATCGCCACCATCCTGGTCCACCTGGAACGGGACCAGGCGTGCGAAATCCTGGGCAACTTCACCGACCGCCTGCGCAACGACGTGGTGCTGCGCATCGCCACCCTGGACGGGGTGCAGCCGGCCGCCTTGCGCGAACTGAACGACGTGCTCACCAAGCTGCTGTCGGGCAATGAAAACATCAAGAAATCGTCGCTGGGCGGGGTGCGGGCAGCCGCCGAGATCCTCAACTTCATGAGCGGCGAGCAGGAAGGTTCGGTGATGGACAACATCAAGAACTACGACAACGACATGGCGCAAAAGATCATGGACGAGATGTTCGTGTTCGATAACATCATCGACATCGACGACCGCGGCATCCAGCTGCTGCTGCGCGAGGTGCAGTCCGAGATGCTGATCATTGCCCTGAAAGGCGCCTCGCAGGACCTGCGCGAGAAGATCTTCAAGAACATGTCGCAGCGCGCCGGCGAGATGATGCGCGAAGATCTGGAATCGAAGGGACCGGTGCGCCTGTCCGAAGTCGAATCGCAGCAAAAGCAGATCCTGCAGATCGTGCGCCGACTGGCCGACGAAGGCCAGATCGTCCTAGGCGGAAAAGGCGAGGACTCTTTTGTCTGATACACCAAAAGAGCTGCAAAGCGCCTACCAGCGCTGGGAAATGGCCTCGTTTGGCGACGAACGCCCGAGCGTGGTCGCGCGCCGTGCCCCGCCGCCGCCGGAAGTGGTGCTGCCGACCGAAGCGGACCTCGAAGCGATCCGCGAACATGCACGCCTGGAGGGCTTCGAGCAAGGCAAGGATGCCGGCTACGCCGACGGCCTGGCCCTGGGCCGGGCCGACGCCGCCGTCGAACTGGTGCACCTGAAGAACATCGCCACCGTGTTCGGCAAGGCCGTGGCCGATGCCGACGAGGTGATCGCCAACGACGTGCTGGAACTGGCGCTGCACCTGGCACGTGGCATGCTGCGCACCGCGCTCGAGGTCAAACCTGAACTGATCATCCCGGTGGTGCGCGAAGCGATCGAATACCTGCCGGTGCTGCAGCAGCCTGCCCTGCTGGTGCTCAACCCGGCCGACGCCCAGCTGGTGCGCGACGCCATCGGCGAAGAACTCGACAAGGGCGGCTGGCGCCTGGTGGAAGACGCCCAGATCGGGCGCGGCGGCTGCCGCGTCGACACCGCCAGCAACCAGATCGACGCCCAGGCCAGCGCGCGCTGGCAGCGCCTGGCTTCCGCGCTGGGCAAAAACCTCGACTGGCTGGGGCCATGATCGCGGGCGGGCGCGACGCGCACACCACGCGCTGGCGCGCCTACCTGCGCGACTGCCAGGCGCTGGTCGGCTTTGTCGAACCGATGCAGGTGTCCGGGCGCGTCACGCGCGTGGCCGGTCTGGTGATGGAAGCGGTCGGCCTGCGCCTGGCCGTCGGCAGCGCCTGCACCATCCCCCTGCCCAACGGCAGCCGGGTCGAAGCTGAAGTCGTTGGCTTCGACGGCGACCGCCTGTTCCTGATGCCGCAGTCCGACGTCGAAGGCATCGTGCCCGGCACGCGCGTGTTCCCGGTCGAAGTGTCGGTGCCGCGCCCGGGCACGGTCAACCACCCGCGCCGCCGCCCGAGCGACCGCGCGCGCCACCTGCCGGTCGGGCGCCAGCTGCTGGGCCGGGTGCTGGACGGCGCCGGGCGCCCGCTCGACAACCTTGGCCCGCTGTCGGCCGACGACAGCGCCCCGATCAACGTGCGGCCGGCCAACCCGCTCGACCGCGCGCCGATTGTCGACACGCTCGACGTCGGTGTGCGGGCAATCAACACCATGCTCACCGTCGGACGCGGTCAGCGCATGGGCCTGTTCGCCGGCTCTGGCGTGGGCAAGAGCGTATTGCTGGGAATGATGGCGCGCTACACCAGCGCCGATGTGATCGTGGTCGGGCTGATCGGCGAACGCGGTCGTGAGGTGAAAGAA
>JAZJZQ010000315.1:0-1776 GCA_040389625.1 Pseudomonadota bacterium
ACTTCGCGGAAGGCGGTCTGGATGGTCTTCTCGTAGTCGGCCACGGCCAGGTTCTTGCGCACTTCGCTCAGGGTCAGGTTGGCGCGGTTGCGGCCCGCGTCGAAGATGGGCAGCACCAGTTGCGGCGCGAACGACCAGCTGCCCGAGCCGCTGTCGAACAGGCCGCCCAGTGACGGGCTGCTGCTGCCCACGGCCGCCGTCAGGCTCACGCGGGGGAAGAAGGCGGCCCGCGCGGCGCCGATGTTGGCGTTGGCCGACTTGAGGCGCTGTTCGGCGGCGCGGATGTCGGGCCGGCGCGTGAGCAGGTCCGACGGCAGGCCGGCTGGCAGCGCGCTCATGGCGTCGATCTGGGCATCGCTGGCCAGGGCGGCGGTGGTGGCGCCGCCATTGACGTCGTTGGCGGCGGTGGCTTGCGCGACTGGAGCAGCCGTAGCAGCTGGCGCGGCAGGAGCCGCCGGCGCCGACGGCTGGCCCACCAGCAGCGTCAACGCGTTTTCCGCCTGCGCGCGCTGGCGTGCCAGCGTGAGCGCGGCGGCGCGTGCCGTTTCCATCAGCGTCTCGCTGGTGCGCAGGTCCAGCCGCGACGAGGCGCCCACGTCGGCGCGCTGGCGCGTCAGCGCGTAGGTGCGCTGGCGTGTCTCGAACGTCTGCTGGGCCAGCGCGTACTGCTCGGCATAGGCCCGTTCCGTGTAATAGGCCTTGGCTACATCGGCCACCAGGCCGATCTGCGCCGCCTGGCGCGCTTCGTCCGTGGCCAGGTAGGCTGCCAGGGCGGCGTCGTTCAGGCTTTTCACGCGGCCAAAGAAGTCCAGCTCGAAAGCGGGCATGGACAGGCCCACGTCGTAGCGCTTGCCGATGGTGCTCTGACCGCTGGAGGTGAGGAAGGCGGGCGTTTTGGCGCGGGTATCCGTGGCGCTGGCGTTCACGTTCGGCAGCCGGTCGGCGGACTGGATGCCGTACTGGGCGCGCGCTTCTTCCATGCGCAGGGCGGCCGTGCGCAGGTCGCGGTTGTGTTCCAGCGCGGCGGCGATCAATTGCTGCAGGCGGGTGTCGGCGAAGTAGTCGCGCCAGCCCGTGTCGACGGCGGCCTTGCCGTCGGCGGCGCTGTCGGCAGCCGACGCTTCGGGCCAGGTGGTGGCCACCGGGGCGGCCGGGCGCTGCCAGGTGGGCGCCAGCGAGCAGGCCGAGAGCAGGCCCGCCGCCATCAGGGCGGTCAGCAGGGTGTGGCCGGATTTAGTCATGTTTTTTCTCCACGGGCAGGTCCAGTTCATGTGCGGCCAGACGGCGCTGGCGTTCGCTGCCCTTGAATATCTTGCGGATCACGACGAAGAACACGGGCACCAGGAACACGGCCAGCACGGTGGCCGTGATCATGCCGCCCATCACGCCGGTGCCGATGGCGCGCTGGCTGGCCGAGCCGGCGCCGCTGGCCACCACCAGCGGCAGCACGCCGAGGATGAAGGCCAGCGACGTCATGATGATGGGACGGAAGCGCAGGTGCACCGCTTCCAGCGTCGATTCGATCAGGCCCTTGCCTTGCGCCTGCAGGTCCTTGGCGAACTCGATGATCAGGATCGCGTTCTTGGCCGACAGGCCGATGATGGCGATCAGGCCGACCTTGAAGTAGACGTCGTTGGGCAAGCCGCGTAACGTGGCGCCCAGCAGCGCGCCCAGCACGCCCAGCGGCACCACCAGCAGCACGGCCACCGGGATCGATTCGCTCTCGTACAGCGCGGCCAGCACCAGGAAGGCGGCCAGCAGCGACAGCGCGAACAG
>JAZJZQ010000316.1:0-2766 GCA_040389625.1 Pseudomonadota bacterium
TGAATGAGCATCCAGACCGATAATTTCACCGAGCAGCGCATCATCGACGCGGCGCCGGCCTCGCCCAATGAAGAGGCGATCGAACGCGCGCTGCGCCCCAAGCACCTCGATGAATACGTCGGGCAGGAAAAGATCCGCGACCAGCTGGAAATCTTCATCCAGGCCGCCCGCAAGCGGGGCGAGGCGCTGGACCACACCTTGCTGTTCGGCCCGCCCGGCCTGGGCAAGACCACGCTGGCCAACATCATCGCGCGCGAAATGGGCGTCAACCTGCGCCAGACTTCCGGCCCCGTGCTGGAGCGCCCGGGCGACCTGGCCGCCATCCTGACCAACCTGGAAGCGAACGACGTCCTGTTCATCGACGAAATCCACCGCCTGTCGCCCGTGGTGGAGGAAATCCTGTATCCGGCGCTGGAGGATTACCAGATCGATATCATGATCGGCGAAGGCCCGGCGGCCCGCTCCGTCAAGCTCGACTTGCAGCCGTTCACGCTGGTGGGCGCCACCACCCGGGCCGGCATGTTGACCAATCCGCTGCGCGACCGCTTCGGCATCGTGGCCCGGCTCGAGTTCTACAACACGGCCGAACTGACCCGCATCGTCACCCGCAGCGCGGCCCTGCTCAAGGCCACCATCGGCCCTGACGGTGCGGCCGAAGTGGCGCGCCGCGCGCGCGGCACGCCCCGCATCGCCAACCGGCTGCTGCGCCGGGTGCGCGACTATGCGGAAGTGAAGGGCAACGGCGACATCACCAAGGAGGTGGCGGACGCGGCGCTCGTCATGCTGGACGTGGACACGGTGGGTTTCGACGTCATGGACCGCAAGCTGCTGGAAGCGGTACTGTTCAAGTTCGGCGGCGGCCCGGTGGGCATCGGCAACCTGGCGGCGGCCATCGGCGAGGCGGCCGATACCATCGAGGATGTGCTGGAACCTTATCTGATACAGCAAGGTTTCCTGCAGCGCACGCCGCGCGGCCGGGTGGCCACGCCGGCCGCCTATCTGCACTTCGGCGTCAATCCACCGCGCATCAACCCGAACGGCGAGCTGTGGGAGAGCTGACCGCGCCGGCCGCGCCCATGCAGATCTGGGTCGACGCGGACGCCTGTCCGGCCGTCATCAAGGAAATCCTGTACCGGGTGGCGGACCGGGTGCAGCTACAGGTGACGCTGGTGGCCAACCAGTTGTTGCGGGTGCCGCCGTCGCGCTTCATCCGCGCCGTGCAAGTACCGTCCGGCGCCGACGTGGCGGACCAGGAAATCGTGCGCCGGCTGGCGCCGGGCGACCTCGTCATTACGGGCGACATCCCGCTCGCTTCCGACGTGCTGGACAAGGGCGGCTATGCCCTCAACCCGCGCGGCGAGTTCTACACCCACGACAACATCCGGCAAATGCTGACCATGCGCGCCTTCCTCGACGAGCTGCGCGGCAGCGGGGTGGACACGGGCGGCCCGGCCGCCTTCAGCCAGGCCGACCGCCAGAATTTCGCCAACAGCCTGGACCGCCATCTGCAACGGCTGCGCACGCGCTGACACAGCTGTTGTTCCATTTCTCCACACTTTTTGTTGCACCCTGGCGCAGTCGGGTGTGTCACGCCCCCGTGCGCGCGCCCCGGACTTGACGGCATGGAACTTGCGTAGATAGCTGTGACGGTCCGGTATCCATGCTTGCATGGTCCGGGCCGGTCAATCCACTTATCTATATTCAAGGAGACAGCCATGCAATGGAGCAAACCAGAGTTCATCGATTTCCGTTTCGGTTTTGAAATCACGCTGTACATCGCCAACCGCTAGACAGCGTCCGCCGCGGCTGCCGGGCGGTTGCCGGCGGCCGCGGCCCGCGCCCGATTCGAGGCATCATGAAAATCATCGTACTCGGTTCTTCGGCTGGCGGCGGCTATCCGCAATGGAACTGTAACTGTTATAACTGCGACGGCGTGCGCAACGGCACCATCAACAGCCGGGCCCGCACCCAGTCGTCGATCGCCATTTCCGCCAACGGCACGGACTGGCTGCTGGTCAACGCCTCACCCGACATCCTGACCCAGCTGCGCGCCACCCCGGCCATGCAGCCGGCCCGCGCCGCGCGCGACACGGGCATCGCCGCCGTGCTGCTGATGGATGCCCAGGTCGACCACGTGACGGGCCTGATGATGCTGCGCGAAGGGCGCCGCATCCCCCTCTATTGCAGCGCCGCCGTGTGGGATGACCTGCAGACTGGTTATCCGCTGGCCGACGTGCTGTCCCACTACTGCGGGGTGCAATGGCATCCGCTGCCGGTGGCCGGCCAGCCGCAGCCGTTCGAGATCCCGGCCCTGAGCGGCATCCGCCTGACGGCCGTGCCCCTGCACAGCAAGGCGCCGCCGTATTCGCCCCACCGCGAACGGCCCCAGCCCGGCGACAACATCGGCCTGCTGGTCGAGGACCTGATCACCGGGCGTTCCGTGTTCTACGCGCCCGGCCTGGGCAGCATCGATGCGGCCACGGAAGCGGCCATGCGCGGTGCTGACTGCCTGCTGGTGGACGGCACCTTCTGGACCGAGGATGAAATGATCGCGCTGGGCTTTTCGCCCAATCCGGCCGCCACCATGGGCCATTTGCCGCAGTCGGGCGAGGGCGGCATGATCGCCGTGCTGGACCAGATGCCGGCGTCGCGCAAGATCCTGATCCACATTAACAACACCAATCCCATCCTTGATGAAGATTCGGTCCAGTACGCCACGCTGGGCCGGCACGGCATCGAGCTGGCCTATGACGGAATGGAGATTTC
>JAZJZQ010000316.1:2866-4787 GCA_040389625.1 Pseudomonadota bacterium
CAGCTGATGGCCAAGGGCGCCGGCTACCACATTCACCACCACTTCAACGTCCGCATGCAAGAGGGCACGCTGACGCCAGACCAGATCCGGGGCTGGGTCGCCAACCGCTTCTACTACCAGATCAACATCCCCCGCAAGGACGCGGCCATCATGGCCAACTGCCCGGACCGCGCCACGCGGCGGCTGTGGGTGCAGCGTATCCATGACCACGACGGCTACGGCGACAACGAAGGCGGCATCGAAGCGTGGACCCGGCTGGGCGAGGCGGTCGGCATCGCCCGCGAAGACCTGTGGTCGCTGCGCGAAGTGCAGCCGGGCGTGCGCTTCGCCGTGGACGCCTACGTGAACTTTGCGCGCCAGGCGCCGTGGCAGGAGGGCGTCTGCTCGTCGCTGACGGAAATGTTCGCGCCCAAGATCCACAAGGACAGGCTGGCCAGCTGGCCGAAGAATTATCCGTGGATAGAGCCGGAAGGGCTGGCCTATTTCCGCAGCCGCATTTCGCTGGCCGAGCGCGACGTGGAGCACGGCCTGGCCGTCACGCTGGCCCACTTCACCACGCGCGCGCAGCAGGAACAAGCGCTGGGCATCTTGCAGTTCAAGCTAGACATCCTGTGGGCCATGATGGACGCCATCGCGCTGGCCTACGATTGAACGGGGAGCATCATCATGCAGACCGAAATGACGACGCCCAAGCTGTCCAGGCTGTTCCGCCTGCAGTGGGAGGAAGCGCAGCAAGCTTATGTGCTGCTGTACCCGGAAGGCTTGGTGCGGCTCAATCCCAGCGCGGCGGAAATCCTGCAGCGCTGCGACGGCAAGCGCGACGTGGCCGGCATCGTGCACGAGCTGGAAACGGCGTTCCAGACCGGCGGCCTGGAGGCCGATGTGCGCGCCTTCCTGGGCGAAGCGCAGCAGCGAGGCTGGCTTGTCTAGCGCCGCCCTCCCGCAGGTCAGCACGGCGGCCATCGCGCCGCCCATGTGGTTGCTGGCTGAGCTGACATACCGCTGCCCGCTCCATTGCGCGTTCTGCTACAACCCGGTCGACTACGCGACCAACCGCAATGAGCTCAGCACGGAGCAATGGCTGGACGTGCTGCGCCAGGGCCGCCAGTTGGGCGCGGCCCAGCTCGGTTTTTCCGGCGGCGAACCGCTGCTGCGCGACGACCTGGAATTGCTGGTGGCCGAAGGGCACCGGCTCGGCTATTACACCAACCTGATCACGTCCGGTATCGGCCTGACGGAGCAGCGCATCGCGGCCTTCAAGGCGGCCGGGCTCGACCATATCCAGCTGTCGTTCCAGGATTCGAGCAAGGAGATGAACGACTTCCTCAGCAGCACGCGCACCTTCGACCTGAAGGCGCGGGTGGCGCGCCTCATCAAGCAGTACGACTACCCCATGGTGCTGAACGTGGTGCTGCATCGCTACAACCTCGACCATGTGGAACGCATCATCGACATGGCGCTCGAGATGGGCGTGGAATATCTGGAACTGGCCAACACCCAGTATTACGGCTGGGGCATGGTCAACCGCGCCCAGCTGATGCCGACGCGGGAACAGCTGGAGCGGGCCGAAGCCGTGGTCAACGCCTGCCGCGAGCGCATCGGCTCCCGGCTGCGCATCCTGTTCGTGGTGCCCGATTATTTCGAGGCGCGGCCCAAAGCGTGCATGAACGGCTGGGGTTCCGTGTTCCTGGCCGTGGCGGCGGACGGCGCGGCCTTGCCTTGCCATGCGGCGCGCACCATCCCGGGCATGACTTTTCCCAACGTGGCGCAGCAGTCGCTCAAGGAGATCTGGTACGACAGCGACGCGTTCAACAGGTTCCGCGGCGATGCGTGGATGAAGGAGCCGTGCCGCAGCTGCGACGACAAGCACAAGGATTACGGCGGCTGCCGTTGCCAGGCGCTGGCGTTGACGGGCGACGCG
>JAZJZQ010000317.1:0-3499 GCA_040389625.1 Pseudomonadota bacterium
GGGGTGGCGCCCAGCACGTTGTTGATCTGGATGTCCGTGCCGCCGCCGCTGTAGGCGATGTGCCACACCGTCTTGCCGTTGACCACGGACGAGCTCACGCCGCTGCCGCTGAAACTGACAGTGGCGTCCGACGCAACGGCCGTGCCCCGATCCACCGAGCCCGTCAGGCTCAGCCCCGATTGCAGGTGGACGATGGCGTTGTTTTCCGTCGCCACATATTGCAGCGTGGCGATGGGCGCGGAATAGACGCCAGTGGCGACCAGGGCGCCGCTGCAGTCCGCATTGTCAAAATACTCAATCTTGTCCGACAGCGTGGCCGTCGTCGCGCTGGCCGTGGTGATGGCCACCGTCACCGTTTCGCGGTGGTGGAACTGACATGTATCCTTCCAATCTCCCACATATTTGGAAAAGGGCGCCGTGGCCGGCGGCGTGACGGGGCCGCTGGAGCCGCTGCCGCCGCCACCGCAGGCGGATAAAACAGACGCTGCTGCCACACAGGCGAGGACATGTTTCATGAGTATTTCCCGATCGGTCGGAGATATAGGAAAGTTAATTATAGCCAATGCCGATCGTGGCCAGTCCTCCCATTCTGGAGGATATCCACTAGTTGTGCCGCCCACCGCCGCCACGGTGACGGGATAGACTGACCGGGCAGCCGGCCCGTATGCTTGTCGCCGGCATTTCAATTCATTTTATTTTCGGGGAATACCATGTACGAAAAAACCTTGGTCGCCGGCTGGGGCGATATGGACTTTAATGCGCATATGCGCAATACGGCTTATCTCGATAAATCGGCCGATGTGCGGATGATGTATTTCGCCGATTGCGGTTTTCCCATGTCGGAATTCATGCGCCGTAAACTGGGGCCGGTGGTAATGAAGGATGAAGTTGAATACTTCCGTGAATGTCATTTACTGGACGAATTAAAGGGCACCTTGATGCTGGCCGGTATTTCCGACGACGGCAGCCGCATGAAACTGCGCAATGACTTTTATCGCGGCGAGCAATTGGTGGCGCGCGTCACGTCGACTGCCGGCTGGATCGATCTGGCGCAGCGCAAACTGGTTTGCCCGCCGGCCGATTTACTGGGCCATTTACAAGGGCTGGACCACAGCGAAGATTTCACGGTGCTGGCCAACAGCGTGCGCTGATCGCCTCGGCGGCGGCCGGGCCCGCAGCGGCGGCTCGCCATGGGCTGGCTTGGCCCGCGCCGCAGGTGGCGGCTGGCCATGGGGCGGCCTGTGCATGCCGGATTCTGGCGTTAACGCGCCAAATTCCGGCATGATACGCCGGCATTTGCCCCGTGGGCGGAGCCGGCGACAGGCTAACCGGCTGCCGCTGTCGCTGCCGCTGCCGCTGCCGCTCTGCCACGGGGCCATCGATCGTCAGAATCGGAAGTCCGCCAGCCAGCGCTGGAAGCGTTCGCGGCTGGCTGCCACGTCGGCCGGACCGCGGTTCATCTTGTCGAGCTTGATGACGTCCACATCGTGCACGCCCAGCGTGCCGAATATATGGCGCAAATAGGGCGTTACAAAATCGGGCTGCCAGGTGGATGGCGATTCCAATGGGCCGCCGCTCGACAATATTATCCGCACCGGCCGGTTAGTTAATGCGCCGATTTTCCCTTCCGGGCTGGGGCGGAACGTGCGGTTGGGACGCACAACATAATCGATCCATGTTTTCAGCGTGGCCGGCACCGTGTAGTTATGCATGGGGGTGGAGATTAAAACCATGTCCGCTGTTTCCAGTTCGCCGATTAACTGTTCGGACAGGGCCAATATATTCTGTTCCGGTTCACCGCGTTCCGTTTCCAGCATCAGGCTGGCGGCGGTCCAGGCTGCGTCTATATGGGGCAGCGGGGCCACGCCCAATTGCCGCTCGATGATATGCAATGGCTGCGTGTCGCGTCGAATATGGGCGATGGTTGCCAATCCGGCCGAATAACTGGACGAGGCGGCGCCGCGCGGGCTGGCGTTTAAATGCAATAAAGTAGGCATGGGATGGTCAGGCGGTCAGGGGGAGATTGAAACGCAGGGCGCTGCTGAGCATCCCTTGCCGGAAATAAAAACGCTGGCCCAGGGCGTTGCTGAGCGGCGTATCGAGCACCAGTTTGCCGCAGCCCAATGTCACGGCTTCCCGTTTCAACCGGTCCAGCAGGGCGGCACCGTGGCCGCCGCTGCGCCGGGCGCTGTCGGTCACCAGGTCATCCACGTACAGGAAACGGCCATGCACCAGGTTGTGCTGGACCCGGTAGCCGGCCAGCGCCACGGGAGTGGCGCCGTCGTAGCGGGCCAGCAGGCGGTAGCCTTCGTCGCGCTGGCATTGCCATTTGGCCACCCACTCGTCGGCGTCGGTCAGCTGGGGACGCAATTGTTGCATCAGGCCATAACAGTTGCGCACGGCCGTCTCGTCGGTCACGGCCACGATGGGCAGCGGGGGCGTGCTCATGCTGCCACCTGGTCGGGCAGGGCGTGGGCCGGTACGGGGGCGGTGAAGCGCAGGGCGCCCGCGATCCGGTTCCAGGCGTTGATGTTGGCCACGGCCGCGCTGAGGAAGGCGATTTCGGAGGTGCAGAAATGGCGGTGCAGTTCCTCGTACACGGCATCATCGACGTGGTTGCCGGCCATCAGGGTCAGCGCTTCCGTCCAGGCCAGGGCGGCCCGCTCGCGTGCCGAGTAGACGTGGGCATCTCGCCAGGTGGCCAGCAGGTCCAGCTTGGCCGGCGCCAGCGGCAGGGTGCGCGCCAGGTTCAGGTGGAATTGCAGGCAGAAGGCGCAGCCGTTCAGTTGCGAGGCGCGCAGCTTGACCAGTTCCGTCAGCGTCTTGTCCAGGCCGGAATCGTCCACCGCCTTGCCCAGTGCGCGCAGGGCGGCCCCCACGGCCGGCGCCAACTGGTTGAAGGGCTCGTAATCGAGGCGTGCGAGATGGGGTGTCATGGCGATGCTCCATGGAAGGCGCGGTAACGCGCGTGTTAATATCAGAGTTCGAACACAAAAAATTATATTCGAATTCTTACATTATGGGTAAACCAATCAATTCCCCCGTCATTCCGGCCGTGGGCGAAGGCAAGCGCGGGGTGGATGGCCATCTCGGCTATCTGTTGCGGCAAGCCCATGCGGCGCACCGCATCCGCATGGAAAAGGCCCTGGGCGAGCTGGACGTGACGCTGCCCCAGTTCTCCGTGCTGACCATGCTGGCGGCCTATCCGGGCGCGTCGGGCGCCGACCTGGCGCGGCTGTCGCTGCTCACGCCCCAGACCATGAGCGTGATCGTGCACAACCTGGAGCGGGGTGGGGCGGTGAGTCGCCACCCCCATCCCGTCCACGGCCGCATCCAGGTGATCGAACTGACGGAGGCGGGGCGTGCGTTGTTGGCCGAGTGCCGGGTCCGCGTGCAACCAGTGGAAGATGCCTTGGGCGGCGGGCTGGATGGGGCGGCAGAGCAGCAGGTGCGGGCCTGGCTGGTGCGCGTGGCGCAGGCCGACGGCTTGCTATAAGCG
>JAZJZQ010000317.1:3599-10954 GCA_040389625.1 Pseudomonadota bacterium
CCCTTGCCCAGCTTGGTCGTGTAGAACGGCTCGAACACGCGGTGCTGGACTTCGGCCGGAATGCCATGCCCGTCGTCGCTGTAGTGCAACTCGATCATGCCGTCGCAGCTGCTGGCCCGTATCTCGATCCGGCCGCCGCCCTTGCCGTCGAAGCCGTGGGTGATGGAGTTCATCACGATGTTGTTGATGATCTGTTCCAGGTGGCCCGGATAGCTGTCCATCTCTATCCCGTCCGGTATCTGCAGGTCGACGGCGGCCTTGGCGCGGCGGATGATGGCGCCCAGCGCCGTCAGGCTGTCCTGCACCGTGGTGCGCAAGTCGAAGGTGCGGCGGCGCTGGCTGGTCTGGTCCACGGCGACCCGCTTGAAGCTTTCGATCAGTTCGTTGGAGCGGTAGCCGTTGCGGGCGATGATGTCGCTCGCGCCCAGGCATTCGTGCAGGCCGTGCAGCAGGCCGGAGCGGGTCAGCCCGTTGTGCTCGGCCGCGCACGACAGTTCGGCCAGCTTGTCGGCCAGGGACGTGGCGGCCAGCACCATGTTGCCGATCGGCGTGTTCAGTTCGTGCGACACGCCCGCCACCAGCACCCCCAGCGAGGCCAGCTTTTCCGATTCCACGATCTGGTCCATGGCCTGGCGCAGCTCGCGCGTGCGTTGCTCGACCCGGCTCTCGAGCTGCTCGTTGAGTTCCTGCAGGGCTTGTTCGATGCGCTTGCGCTCCGTCAGGTCGACGTGGGTGCAGATCATGCGCAGCGGCTGGCCGGCGCCGTCGCGGCTGACCAGCATGCCGTTGTCGAGTACCCACTTCCAGCTGCCGTCGCGGCCCCGGGTCCGGTATTCCTCCTTGTAGCGGCGGCTGGCGCCGGCAAAGTGGGCGCGCAGGGCCGCTTGCAGCCGCGGCAGGTCGTCCGGGTGGACCAGGCTGTCGCGCCAGGCGGCGGTGGGCACCACGTCCGCTTCGTCGTAACCGTGCATGCTGCGCCAGCACGACGAGAACAGCACCTGGCCGCTGGGGATGTCCCAGTCCCACACGCCGTAGCCGGCCCCCTCCAGCGCGAAGTTCCACCGTTCCTCGGCCGCCCGCAGGGCCTGGGCCGCAGCCCGGTGCTGGCGGCGCCGTTCGGCTTCCTTCAGTTCGCGCGCCACGGCCGGGCCCAGCCGGGCCAGGTCGCCCTTCATCACGTAATCGTGGGCGCCGGCCCGCATCAGGGCCACGGCCGTCTCCTCGCCGATGGTGTTGGAGACGACGATGAAGGGCAGGTCCAGCCCCGCCGCGTGCAACTGGCCCAGGGCGATGCTGGCGTTCAGGTCCGGCAAGTTATGGTCGGACAGCACGATGTCCCAGCGCGGCGCGGCCAGCGCGGCACGCAGGTCGGCCGCCGTTTCCACCCGGTCCAGCGTGACGTCGTAGCCGGCCTTGTGCAGGCAACGCACGATCAGGTCGGCATCGCTGTCGCAATCTTCCACCAGCAGGACGGCAAGCGGGGTCATGGCTGCCCTCACGGCGCTTCGTTCAGTACCAGCCAGTATAAACCCAGCTGGCGCACGGTTTCGGAAAATTGCGCGAAATCCACCGGCTTGCGGATGTAGCTGTTGACCCCCAGGTCGTAGCCGGCCGCGATGTCCTGTTCCTCGCGCGACGAGGTCAGGATCACCACCGGCACGCGCCGGGTGCGGGCGTCGGCCCGGATCCGGCGCAGCACGTCCAGTCCGTCCACCTTGGGCAGCTTGAGGTCGAGCAGGATCAGCACCGGCAGCGCGGCCACGTCGCGCCCCGCGTGGGGACCGGTGCCGAACAGGTAGTCCAGCCCTTCCTGGCCGTCCTGCGCCACCACCAGCGTGTTGGTGATGTTGTTGCGCACGAGGGCGCGCTCGGTCAGGGCGATGTCGCTGGGATTGTCCTCGACCAGCAGGATGGCTTTGGCGCTCACGGTGCGTCCTCCAGGGTGAAGTAGAAGGTGGCGCCGGCGTCGGGCGCGGCGCAGGCCCACACGTGGCCGCCATGGCGCTGCACGATGCGCTGCACGGTGGCCAGGCCGATGCCGCTGCCGGCAAATTCGCTGGCCCGGTGCAGGCGCTGGAATACGCCGAACAGCTTGTGGGCGTGGCGCATGTCGAAGCCGGCGCCGTTGTCGCGCACGAACCAGGCCTGGGTGGGCTGGCCGCTGGCCGGGTCGACGGTCAATTCGCGGCCGAAGGCGATGCGGGCCGGCGTGCGCATGGCGCTGAACTTGCAGGCGTTCTCGAACAGGTTGTGCAGCACCGCTTCCAGCAGGGCGCGGTCGCCCCACGCTGGCAGGCCGGGCGCGATGGCCAGTTCGATCTGGCGCCCAGGATAGCCCTCGCGCACGCGCGTGGCCACGGCCTGGGCCAGGGCCGACAGGTCCAGCGGCCGGCGGCTCAGGGCGGCCCGCCCCAGGCGCGACAGCTCCAGCATGCCGTCGATCAGCTGGCCCATGCGCTGCGCTTCGCCCTGCACCCGCTGCAGGTAGAGCCGGCCGGTGGCGTCGAGCCGTTCGCCATAGTCTTCCTCCAGCGCCTGCGACCAGCCGGCGATGCCGCGCAGGGGGCTGCGCAGGTCGTGCGAGACGGAGTACGAGAACGCTTCCAGCTCCTTGTTGGCCCGCTCCAGTTCGGCCGTGCGCTGGCGCACCTGGGCTTCCATGCTGTCGTTGGCCAGGCGCAGCTCGGCCCGCGCCTGTTCGGTCTGCTCGAGCAGCCTGGCCATCGCTTCCTCGGCCGCGCGCCGCTCGCTGAAATCGGTGTGGGTGCCGATGATGCGGGTGGCGCGGCCCAAGGCATCCTGTTCCACCACCATGCCGCGCGCCACCACCCACTTCCAGCTGCCATCCTTGCAGCGCATGCGCTGCTCGATGGCATAGGTCTTGGAGCTGCCGTTGAAGTTCGCTTCCAGCAGCCGCATGGCGGTGCGCAAGTCGTCCGGGTGGGCCAGGCGCTGGTAGGTGTCGAGGTGGTTGGGCAGCTCGTCGTCGCGGTAGCCCAGCATCTCCTTCCAGCGCCGGGAATAGATCACCTCGCCCGTCGGCACGTGGTAGTCCCACACGCCGTGGCCGGCCCCTTCCAGCGCGTGCTGCCAGCGGAACTCGCTGTCCTGCAGTTGCTGGAACGACGCGTTCAGGCGCTGGCGCATGGCGTTCAGGGCGGCCACCACCTGGGCCAGTTCGTCATGCCGGTTGTGCTTGCCTTCGGCGCGCTCCAGCGTCAGCGGCTGCTCCAGATGGCCGGCGAACAGCAGGTCGGAATAGGCGGCGATCCGCTTCAGGTGGCGCCCCACCAGCAGCTGGAACAGCACCAGGATGAACAGCGACACGAGGAAGGTCTTGATGGTCTGGGCGATCAGGATCGTCACCACCTTGTCCTGCAGGCGCCGGTAGGCGCCGTCCAGGCTGGCGACGGCATGCACCTTGCCGATGTAGACGGGCCGCCCCCGGTGCTGGTAATAGAGGGGGAATTCGCGCCCCAGCACGCGCTCTTCGCGGGCCTTGCCGGCGCGCGCCACGGTCTGGCCCTGCTCGTTGGCGATGTCCACGTACTGCAGGTCGGGCAGGCGCATGATGCCCTGCAGTTGCAGCTGCAAGTCCTTGCTGCTGGTGATCCACAGGCTCGAGGCCAGGCTGTCGGCATAGCTGGCGTGGATCTGCTCGAGCTGGCCGGCGATGTCGTCCACGTCGCGCCGGTATTCGAGCGCCAGCTGCAGCACGGTCGACAACAGCGTGACGACCGAACTGAACAGCAGGATCTGCACGGCCAGCCGCCGTCCCAGGCTGGCGCCCGCCAGGTTGTGCAGCCAGGGCCGGGACATGTCCATCGGGCGCCTCAGTGGGGATAGCGGCGCAGGGCCTGCTCGAAGATGCGGTCGTAGCTGCCGTCCTGCTTCATCAGCCGGATCTGCTCGGCCAGCCGCGGCACCAGGGCCGCGTGCTTCTTGTTCAGGTACAGGAACCAGTCGCCCTCCACATAGGCCGGCTGCAGCACCTTGATGCCCTGCAGGCCCATGCTCTGCACGAAATGCAGCCCTTCCAGCTTCTCGATCACGGCCACGTCGATGCGCTCCATGTCGAGCATGGCAAACAGCTGGCGCCCCGTCTCCAGCCGCAGCAGCGAGCGGGTGCCGGTGATGCTGCGCTCGAGGATCTTCCAGCCCGTCAGGATGCCCACGTCGTAGGGCCGCAGGCTGGCCGCGCCGTCCACCTTGAAGTCGGCATGGCGGGTGAACACCACCATCTGGTAGCTCATCACCCGCTCCGGCACCCGCACCAGGTTGGTGTAGCTCTGGTCTATGCCCAGCACGCGCGAAACGTCGCCGTCGTCGATGCCGCTGTTGGCGTTGAGCAAGCCCCGTTCGGCCGAGGCCGGCTGTATCTCGACCGCCAGGCCGACCCGGCGGAACAGTTCGGCGTAGAACAGGTCGAGCGCGCCGTCGTGTGCGGGCGAGGTGATGGGGGCGAAAAACGAGCTGTTGAGCACCAGCTTGGGCGCGCCCAGGCAGGGCAGGGCGAACAGCAGCGCGGCCAGCAGCGTCAACATGGATTGCATGGTTTCCCCCCTGCGTGGCGGACGCCGCCCACGGCGCCCGGCCTTGCCACACAGTATGCCCAGATTCCCCCGCTTTGGCTATTTGTGGCCGCATCGCGGGCCGCCGCGGTGTTGCCGATTTGCCCTGCGGCTAGATGCTGTGCCTGCAAGCTAGGTGAGGGCGCGCTGCGAGATATGTGCCTGCAGGCAACACCCGGATTTCCGGCCGTCATTATTCAGACTACAATACCGGGAGTGACGGCCCGCTGTCGTGGACAGTGCGGGCCGGTCAGCCCGGCGCCGCGCATGGCGGCCGGCTCCGAAGCGGAAGAGATAAATGAGTAGTCCGGACCCCAGCCAGTACGCTTACATTTCCGTGGTGGCCGATGCCATCCTGAGCGCCATCCTGATCTTCCTGTGGCTGATGCAGCGCAAGGAACGCCATGCCCTGTACTGGGCCATGGGCCAGCTGGCCATCATGGGCGGCATCGTGCTGTGGTTTTCCGGCTTGCCGGCGCTGGAGCCGCTGCGCCGTCCGCTGGGCGCGCTGCTGCTGACGGGCGGCGTGGCCGGCTACTGGGCCGGCACCCAGTTCTTCCTGGGCGGCTTGCGCCGGGGCGAGGGCGCCTTGCCGCTGCTGGGCTTCCTGCTGCTGGCCGGCGCGCTGCAGCTGTGGTGGGCCTACGACGAGCGCGTCGTGCTGCCGTCCTGCGGCGCCCTGCTGGGCCTGGTCATGGTGTGGACCGGCGTGCGCCTGGGACGGGGCCGCCATATGCACCGCTACCGCCTGCTGGGCATCATCATGGTGCTGCGCGGCCTGTTCAACGCGGCCGGCAGCATGACCATGGTGCCGCAAACCTATCTGTACTGGTTCGCCGCCAGCACCTTGCTCAAGTCGCTGGCCATGCTGGGCCTGATCTACGCCGTCCAGCACGAAATCAAGCTGCGCTACGCCAGCACCATCGACAGCCTGAGCAACGGTTTCCTCATCCGCGACCGGCGCGGCTACGTGCACGTGGCCAACGAACGCTGCGCCCGCCTGCTGGGCTACACGGGCGCGGCCGACCTGATCGGGCGCCACGTGACGGACCTGCTGCCGGGCCTGACGCGCCAGATGGCCGACGACTATTTCGCCGCCCTGGAAGCGCCCGGCGCCCGCTTCCCCATGACCCAGGAGGCCGAGCTGACCCTGCACAACGGCAGCAAGCTGCCGGTGGAGATGATGGCCTCGCCCTACGTCGAGCGGGGCCGGCTGTATTGCCTGGTGCAGCTGCTCGACATTTCCGAACGCAAGAAGAAGGACGCCCTGCTGTACCAGGCGGCCCGGGTCGATCCCGTCACGGGCCTGGGCAACCGCTACGCCCTGTCGGCCCGGCTGCAGCAAGACATCGCCCGGGCCGGCGCGGCCGGGGGCGCCTGCGCGCTGCTGTTCATCGACCTCGACAAGTTCAAGCGCGTCAACGATTCGTTCGGCCACGCCACCGGCGACGAGCTGCTGCGCAAGGTGGCCCGGCGCCTGCAGGCGCTGCTGGGGCCGCAGGACATGCTGGCCCGCTTCGGCGGCGACGAGTTCATCGCCGTGCTGCCCGGCCTCGAGGGCGACGGTTGCGCGGCGGCCCAGGCCTGCGCCGAACGCATGCTGGCGGCCATGGGGCCGGGCTTCGACCTGGCGCACCACACGGTGGCCGTGTCGGCCAGCATCGGCCTGGCCTGCTATCCGCGCCACGGCACGGACGGCGACACCCTGCTGCGCCACGCCGACATCGCCATGTACGAGGCCAAGAAGGCGGGCCGGGGCGAGCTGCGCTTTTTCAGCGACGCCATGAACGCGGCCGCGCGCGACGCGCTGGTGATCGACGGCGCCCTGCGCCAGGCCATCGGCGCCGGCGAATTCCGGCTTGCATACCAGGTCATCGCGGAAGCCGGCAGCGGCCGGGTGGGCAAGGTCGAAGCCCTGCTGCGCTGGCACAGCGCCACCCTGGGGCCGGTGGCGCCGGACCGTTTCATCCCGGTGGCCGAGGACAGCGGCCTGATCGTCGAACTGGGCAGCTGGGTGCTGGAGGAGGCGTGCCGCCAGGCTGCCCTGTGGCGCGGCGGCCCGCTCGACGGGGTGCGGGTCAGCATCAACGTGTCGGCCTGGCAGCTGGCCGATCCCCGCTTCACGGCCCTGGTGGAAGCGACGCTGGCCCGCCACGGCCTGCCCGGCACGGTGTTGGAACTGGAGCTGACGGAGCGGGTGCTGATCGACGACGGCGCCAACGTGCGCGCCGTGCTGGCGCGGCTGCGCGCGCTGGGCGTGAGCGTGTCGCTGGACGACTTCGGCACCGGCTATTCCTCGCTCAGCTACCTGACCCAGTTCCCGCTCAACACGCTCAAGATCGACCGCGCCTTCGTCATGGACATCGAGCACAGCGCCCGCAGCAACAGCCTGGTGCAGGCCATCATCGCCATGGGCCACAGCCTGGGGCTGCAGCTGGTGGCCGAAGGGGTGGAGACGGCAGGCCAGGCCAGCATCCTGGCCCGGATGGGCTGTCATTATCTGCAAGGGTTCCACATCGCCCGCCCCGCCGCGCCGGAGCAGCTGTTGCTTTTTGCTGCCTCGCAACCGGCCCTCGCCAGCGGTGTGGTGGCCTGACGCCGGCACCGCGTAAAATCTTCTACACATTATTGGCCAGACGCTTATCATAGGAAATAGAAACATCCAAACTGCAAGTTATCTTTTTTGCAGGCCTACACCTGGAGGTCGACATGAATCCTCTCGCACTGGTGAGCCGGCTGCGCTTGCCGCACAAGTTCCTGATCCTGAGCATCATCGCCGTCGTG
>JAZJZQ010000318.1:0-4252 GCA_040389625.1 Pseudomonadota bacterium
CTGCATTGGAATTTGCTGCGCCCGAATAGGCGACCGTCTGCGCGCCGGAGTAGGCTTTGTCCTTGGCCTGCTTGGTGGCTGCCCCCGAATAGGCCACGGTCTGGGCACCGGAGTAAGCCGTTTCCTTGGCCTGCTTGGTGGCCGCGCCCGAATAGGCCACGGTCTGGGCGCCGGAGTAAGCCGTTTCCTTGGCCTGCTTGGTGGCTGCACCCGAATAGGCCACGGTCTGGGCGCCGGAGTAAGCCGTTTCCTTGGCTTGCTTGGTGGCCGCGCCCGAATAGGCCACGGTCTGGGCACCGGAGTAAGCCGTTTCCTTGGCTTGCTTGGTGGCCGCGCCCGAATAGGCCACGGTCTGGGCACCGGAGTAGGCCGTTTCCTTGGCTTGCTTGGTGGCTGCACCCGAATAGGCCACGGTCTGGGCGCCGGAGTAGGCCGTTTCCTTGGCCTGCTTGGTGGCCGCACCCGAGTACGCTACCGTTTGCGCGCCCGAATACGCCGTTTCCTCGCCCGCCGCCTGGACGGCCGCGCCCGAGTAGGCCGGGCGGGCGCTGCGGTCATAGCTCTCGCCGAAGGTGGCTTCATACAGTTCGCGCATGCGCTCGCCGACGCGGTGGTGGACTTGCTCGTCGTCTTCGCCGCGCAGGCCGATGTAGGGGAAGTGGTGCAGGAAGTAGCCGAACACGGCTTCGCAGTCGGCCGCATACTTCATCGTATCCAGGATGTGGTAGTGCCAGAAGATATCGACATCCATCAGCGGTGCCGTCTGCTCGTGGGGGAAGGTCTTCATCAGGTACAGGAAACGGCGGTATTCAAATTCGACCGCGTTGACCTGGTCCAGCGACCATCCTTCGCCCGATTCCTCGTGCATCAGTTTGACCTTGATCGGTTCCAGGTCCAGGTCGGCAATTGCTTGAAAGCTGTCATGTGAAATCATGGATGAAATCCCTTTGCCTTGAATGAGTGAAAAACGAAATGTCTATCGTCGCGGCGGTGTTTCGGCTGGATGTGGTAGCGTTGGCCGGCAGTCGGCGTGGTGTCGCCTGGGCCGACGCTGCTACGAGGGTCTGGTAGCAGTTAGTTGATGCATGTCAACAGTCCTAGTATATTCGGCGTGCCGCCGATTTCAACATGAAATTTGAAAATTTGTCGGTAATTTGCACTATGAAGATGACTTGCAAAATGACAGTAAGTCGGACTCTGCAGTAGCCTGCGCCGCGGCGCCCCTGGCACGACATTCACGCCTTGCCGGAATGAAGAATTCTTTCTTAAAGGCAATCCATCGTTATTGATTTTGCGCAAACTATCGGCAAATTTCCGGCACCAGCTTGGCCGGGTGGCAGCGGATTTATACGGCCAGCTCTTGCCCGGCGCAGGAGCTGGCTTCACCATCGTCAGCGCCACCGTCGACCGGCACCGACACGGTGACCGTGGTGCCGGCAGCCGGCCCGCCGCTGATCGTGCAACGCCCGCCCAGGATGCCGATGCGTTCCTCGATGCCGACCAGGCCGAACGAGCCATGCTTGTGGCGCTGCCTGGGCACTATGCCCACGCCGTTGTCGCTGACCGTCATGCTCAGCACGCCGTCCTGCTGGCGCAACTCCACCCGCACGGCGCTGGCGCGCGCATGCTGCAGGATATTGCTCAGTGACTCTTGTAACACACGGAAGAAAGCCGTGGCGCACAGATCGTCGACCGTGATCTCGGCCTCGCCTTCGACCAGTTCACACACCATGCCCGAGCGCTGGCGGAACTGGTCGATCTGCCATTCGACGGCCGCGCTCAAGCCCAGGTCCAGCACGGCCGGGCGCAAGTCGTTGATGATGTGGCGCACGCTGCGGATGGTGCGGTCGATCTGGCCCAGCGTGGTGCGGGCGCGCGCGTGCAGGCGCGGATGGCGCTGGCGGGTGCGCGAGGCCAGCAGGTCGGCCTCGATGCGCAGCACCAGCAGGTTCTGGCCCAGGTCGTCATGGATTTCACGGGCGATGCGCTTGCGCTCCAGTTCCTTGATCTGGTCGGCGTGGGCCGCCAGCCCGCGCAGCTTGTGGTGCGACTGCTGCAGCCGGGCCTGGCTGTCGCGCAGCTCGCGCGTCATGGCCTTGGCCATGCGGATGGCGTGCCGGCGCGACGCGGCCAGCGTGTGGAACAGCACATACAGCAACAGCGTGACGACGCTGCCCGTGGCCAGCGCCAGATAGGGCAGGTAGCCGTCCACGGGCGAGCGCCAGGCCGCCTTGGGGCCGCTGAAGCGGGCTTGCCACTGGCGCCCGCCAAACTCTACCGGCAAGTTCGTGGCAAAGAGATCGTCCGTTTGTTCGGCGCCGGTGGCGGGCAGGCTGTCGAACAGCAGCACTGCGTCCGCCGGGCGGGGGCGCGGTTCGTCCAGTTCGCCGCTGTCGTACAGCGACAAGCGCAGGTTGCGTCCCGCGCTTTCGTCCAGCGCCGCCTGCACCAGGCGGTGCACGCTGAAGCCGATGCCGACCGAGCCCAGATAGGCGGCGCGGCGCCGGGCCACGCTGTCGAGCGCCGCGTCCTTGCGGTAGACGGGCATGCGCATGGCCAACCCGGTGCGCTGCGGCTGCTCGAGCAGGGCGATGGTCTGGCCGGAGGTGGCCGGCGCGCCCGTGTCGCGCGATTGCGCCAGGACGCGGGCCACGGGGGCGCGGGCGGCGATGTCCATGCCCAGCTTTTCGCTGAACTGCTCGACCGGCTCGATCAGGGTGATGACGGCATAGTCGGCCCGCCGGCCCGGCGGCTGGATGGCGAACGGCGGATAGCCGTCCAGCGCCCTTCCGCTGGCACGCACGGCCTGCTCGAAGCGCGCGCGCTGGCTGTCGGTCAGGTACTGGGCAAAATTGACATTGTCGATGGCGGCGAACTGTTGCGGCAGGTTCAGGCCGCTGACATAGCGGTGGAAGCTGGCGCGGTCGACCTTGTCGGCCGCCTGGAAGAAGCTGGCCGCGCCGCGCAGCACGTCCGTATAGGCGCGCACGCGGGCGGCGAGGGCATACTGGGCGTTGCGGGCCTGGTTCAGGAAGCGCTGGTGCGCGTCATGCTCGATGGAGCGGGCCGTGACCACATACAGGGCCAGCCCCACGGTGAGCGACAACAGGAGCCCAGTCCACCACACGGACGCCGCAACGGAGAACCAATTCTTTTGCGCTGGGACGGTGGGCATCGGGTATCGCGCGGAACAGTTCCTGGTTCGTGGGGTGGGACCCGGGTATGGCGCAGCGGCCTTAACGGCGGGCAAAGTTGCCTGATTTATAAACGGGTTCTGGCCGCACAGTCAAGTGATTTTGTTAAATTGTCATTTGTCTTATGCAAACGATCAAAAAAATGGGGTACGTCCCCATTTTCCAGGAAATGGGGACGTACCCCATTTTTCAATAAAAAAACCGCCCGGAGGCGGTTGGGCGGGAGCGGCGCCGGCCTACTTGGCGGTCCAGCTGTCTTTCAGGGTGACGATGCGGTTGAACACGGGCTTGCCTGGCTGGGAGTCGACCCGGTCGGCCACGAAATAGCCGTGGCGCTCGAACTGGTAGCGCTGGTCCGGCTGGGCCGCCGTCATGCCCGGCTCCAGGTAGGCCGTGATCACTTCCTTGGCGTTCGGGTTCAGCGCTTGCATGAAGTCCTTGCCGCCGCCGTCCGGCTGCGGGTCCGTGAACAGGCGGTCGTACAGGCGCACTTCCGCTTCCAGCGCGGTGGCGGCCGATACCCAGTGGATGTTGCCCTTGACCTTGTAGTTATCCGATCCTGGCGTGCCCGATTTGCTGTCCGGGAAGTAGTTGACGTGGACGGCGATGACCTTGCCGTTCTCGTCCTTGTCGTAGCCCGTGCATTCCGTCACGTAGCCGTGGCGCAGGCGCACCCGGCTGCCCGGCGCGTCGCCGATCGGCGGGTAGTAGCGGAAATAGCCCTTGCTCGGCACTTCCATGAAGTCTTCTTCCTCGATCCACAGTTCGCGCGTGATGGGGAAGGTGCGCAGCCCCAGTTCCGGGTGGTGCGGGTGCACGGGCGAGCTGCATTCCTCGCTGGCGCCGGCCTCGAAGTTGTCGATGATGAGCTTGAGCGGGCGCAGCACGGCCGTGGCGCGCGGCGCCTTGGGGTCCAGGTCTTCGCGCAGGCAGCCTTCGAGCGTGCTCATGTCGATCCAGCCGTCGGACTTGGTCACGCCGATGCGTTCGCAGAACAGCTGGATCGCTTCCGGCGTGTAGCCGCGCCGGCGCAGGCCGACGATGGTGGGCATGCGCGG
>JAZJZQ010000319.1:0-3309 GCA_040389625.1 Pseudomonadota bacterium
GATGGCGGTGGCGCCGCGCAGGCGCAGCAGCATGCTGTTTTCCAGCCGCAGCAGGGCCACCACTTGCTGCAGCAGGCCGCTGGCGAAGTCCTTCAGGTTGCGCTGCTGGAAGATGTGAGCCGAGGCCGCAATCACCCGCTCCAGCCCTTCGCGGTAGTTGAGCTGGGCGCGCCGCGCTTCCTCCACCTTCATGATGTCGCGGTAGGCGCGCAGGGCGGCGAAGGTGGTGGTGAACAGCTTGGTGCGGTCGAGCTCGGTCTTTTCCTTGTAGTCGTTGATGTCGTAGTTGACGATCACGCGTTCTTCCGGCGCCTGGCCGGGCTGGCCCGTGCGCAGCACGATGCGGGTGAACTGGTTGTTGAGCTCTTCGCGCATCCAGCGCGCCACTTCCAGGCCGGAATCCTCGCGCTCCATCACCACGTCCAGGAACACCAGCGCGATGTCGCTCTCGCGCGCCAGCACCTGTTTCGCTTCGGCGCCGCTGTAGGCGTGGACGAAAGTCAGGCCGCGCCCCTCGAGGCGGAAGCGGGTCAGGGTCAGCTTGGTGATGTCATGGATATCGGGTTCATCGTCCACCAGCAGGATTTTCCACGGCGGCAGCTTGGGCGATGCTGAAGACAAAAAAGACATAAGAACGAGTTCCGCAAATTGGCACAACTGACTCAATGCTAAAGGCGCTGACCTATAGGACGTTTCACTACCAGGCACTGCTCTGTCATGTGCATTTTCAGGGCACACTTTTTCGATTGTAGTCCCAACCTGTCATCATTAACAACAAGCAATAATGATTCCCGCTGCTCATACAACAACGGCCGCCGGGGAAGCTGCATTACTGGCTATTTACTTGCTATTTATGACAACACTCTGTTGCTCTATGCAAGTGCAACAATACTTCGTTTTTGGCAATATTGCTATCCTAAATTGAACTATTTTTGGCGTGGCGAACGCCCATAAAAAAACCGGGGACGGAGCACGGGGCGCCGGCCAGTTGGCCGGAAAACCGTGTTCCGTCCCCGGTTGAGCGGGGTGGATGCGCTTATTTCAGCACGGGCAGGCCGGTCAGGTAGCCGACGGCCGCGCCGAAGCGGTCTCGGTAGTTGGCGCGGATCAGCGGATCGAGCGTGGTCATCACTTTCGAGTGCAGGCCGCCGGTGACGTTGCCGGCCGCATCCTTGTTCACTTCCCAGTCACCGGGGTGCTGGAAGTTGCTCATGATGTAGGCGAAGCCGTTGATGTCGTCCACCGCGTGCAGGCCCGTCGATTCGGCGCCCGACGGGGTCGACAGCAGACGGGTCAGGCTCTTGCTGTCGACGTTGTAGGCCCACAGGAAGTTGTTGACGTGCAGGCCGCTGTCTTCGCCGATGAACAGGGTGCGCAGCTTTTCGGAGAACTTGATGTTGTCCGGATTGGCCACTTTTTCCGGGTTGGCCAGGTTGCCCAGCGCGTCCGGCGTAGCCAGGTCCTCGCCCACCAGGGCCGGCACGGCGGCCATGTCGACCGGTACCCATTCGCTGTCGATGGCCGTGCCGCCCGTGTCCTTCTGGCCGCCCTTGAGGTTGAGGCCGTAGACGATGCCGGCGCTGGGGCCGGTGACCTTGATGCCGCCGGAGCCGTCCTTCATGGCGCCGTTAATGTAGCTCATGGCCGAGTAGGCGATCTTGTCCTTGGCGTTGACGGTGGTGCCTTCCATCTTGGTAAAGCCCATGCTGGCGCCCTTGAAGGCGGCGTAGCGGTGGGTTTCCAGGAAGGCGGCGGCCTTTTCCATGCCAGGCACGATCTTGATCCAGTTCTTCTTGCCGCTGAACGGGATCTGGGTGTAGCTGGCATCGGCCGGATCGGCCGTCTTGACGGACAGGATGTCGGCCGCCTTGAGCTTGTCGGCCAGGGCCTTGATCTCGGCGCTGGTGGCGCTGCCCAGCTTGATCCAGCTGAGGTCGGCGGAGCCGCCGTTGTCGGCCGTCTTCTGGGCCCACTTGGCCACGTACAGGGTGCCGGACGACAGGTCGCGGGCGCGGTCGGCCACGAACATGAACAGGCCGCCGTTGGTGGCGTCATCGCCCATCAGGGCGGTGCGCTCGTCGGGCATCACTTGCACCAGTTCGTGCGACAGGCGGCCCATGCAGTAGTGCTTCTTGATGCTGCCGGTGCCGTCCGGGTTGACCGTCACTTCCGGCAGGTGGCCGTAGTGGTAGGGGTTGGCACGGGTGGCGTCGCCGAACAGGTTGGTGCTGAACGAGGCGAACTGGCTGTTGGTGGCGATGGCGCTGGCGTCGGGCTCGTATTCCTCGCTCGACAGGTGGGTGTTCCACGGCGAGCGGCTGGCGCCGCAGGTGATCCACAGGCCGTTGACGGCGCTGGTGTCGACGTTGTGGTACTTGACCAGGGTCAGGGCGCCCGTGGTCTTGTCCTGGTCCAGCGTCAGTACGGCGATCGGCGACGGCAACATGCCGTACATGGAGGCGCCGGCCACGTTGCGGGTGGTGTATTCGAACTGCACCACGGCGAACACGGTGTTGCCTTTCACGCCAGGCACGGTGGGCGCGTCCAGCTTGAGCAGCGAGGTGCCGTCCGGGCAGTCGGAGAAGAACTGGCGCTTGCCGGCGTCCGTGCTGTCGATGATGGGCTTGTTGTTGATGTCGTAGTAGCCGCCCGACAGGATGGTGCCGCCGCTGCCGTTGGGCACCTGGGCGCCCGTGATGAAGAAGGTTTCGTACTTGAGGTCGTAGCTGCGCTTGCTGCCGTCGCTGTAGGTCGCCTGCAGGGCCGAACCGACCGTGGTGGTGGCCATCTTGGCCGCGTCGGCCAGGCTCAGGGCCGGCATGGACGAGAACGTCACGGAGGTCAGGTTGACGGTAGGGGCGACCGGGCCGGCGTCGGCCGCGGAGGAACCGCCGCCGCAAGCCGACAGCAGCAGGGAGGCGCTGCCCGCGCCGGCCAGCGGCAGCAGTGGCGCGCTCGACAAGAATTGCAGCAGACGGCGGCGGGACAGATCGGGAGACTCGCTCATGAAAAGCATCCTGTAGTGGTTAAGCCATTCCATGTGCCGCCCTGCACAGCGCCGGCGGCATCATGCGAGGCGGTGGCGCGCCTCAACGAGCGGGATGATAGTAATTCGATATGACAAGGTCGTGACATTGGTAACAAGATTATGCAATTCGCACCGGCCGCGTTGAAACGCGCTATATTGAAACCATGCGGGACAGCCGCCCCGCACCGTGAAAGGAACTGCATCATGCTTATCCGTTACCGTATCGTGGCCGCGGCGGCGCTGGCCCTGGCCGCCTGCGGGGCCGCGCAGGCGGAAGTGAG
>JAZJZQ010000320.1:0-3803 GCA_040389625.1 Pseudomonadota bacterium
GGGGGCGCGCACGATTGCCGGCGCGCGCTGGCGCCGTTGCGGCGACCGGTGTCATAATCTTGCCTCACGAAAATAAGCGGGCGCCGGCCCGCGCCCCGCTACCGAGAAGAAGTCCGCTTGAGAACACCTAGTCTTTTGCTGCCGCTGGCGGCGTGCGTCCTGCTGTCCTGCCGCGTCCAGGCCGCGCCCGACAGGCCGGCCCCACCCATCGCACCGGCCAGGGGCGCCGTGCCCGCCGCGGCGCCCGGCAGGGCCATGCCGCCGGCCGCCGTTGCGCCGGCGCGCCCGTCCGGCGCGGCGGCGCTCGACCCGGCCGCCATCAACCAGCTGCCCGCCACCGCCACGGTCGGCCCCCGCACCCGGGGCGCCAACGTGCTGCGGGCCCAGGTGCTGCTGGACCGCGCCCATTTCTCGTCCGGCGAGATCGATGGCGTCTACAGCCGCAACCTGCGGCTGGCCATCGCCGGCTACCAGAAGCTGCACCAGCTGAAGGTGACGGGCGCCATCGACGCCCCCACCTGGGCGCTGCTGGCGCAGGACCGGGCGCCCGTGCTGGGCGGCTACACCGTCACGGCGCAGGACGCGGCCGGGCCCTACACGGCGGCGCCGGCCAGCATGGCGGCCAAGGCCAGGCTGCCGGCGATGGGCTACGCCAGCGCCGCCGAAGCGCTGGGCGAACGTTTCCATTGCAGCCCCGCGCTGCTCAAGCGGCTCAACCCCGGCAAGCGCCTGGACCGCGCGGGTGAACAGGTGGTGGTGCCCAATGTGCTGGCGGGCAGCCCGCTGCCCAAGGCCACGGCCCTGATGGTGGGGCGGGGCGACGGCACCCTCACGCTGCTCGACGCCAGCGGCACGCCGTTTGCCCAGTTCCCGGCCAGTACCGGCAGCGAGCACGATCCGCTGCCCTACGGCCAGTGGAAGGTGACGGCCGTGGTGCGCAACCCCGTCTACCGCTACGACCCCAAGCTGTTCTGGGATGCCAGGCACGACGAGGCCAAGGCCATGATCGCGGCCGGCCCCAACAACCCGGTGGGCGCCGTGTGGATAGAGCTGAGCAAGAAGCACTACGGCATCCACGGCACGCCGGAGCCGGGCAAGATCGGCAAGACCCAGTCGCACGGCTGCATCCGCCTGACCAACTGGGATGCGCTGGCCGTGGCGGGCGCCCTGGCGCGCGGGGCCTCGGTGCTGCTGCAGGAATGAGGGCCGGGGCCACGCGGCGCGCCGTCCCGTCGTAAAATGGCGGCTGCACCGCCCGCCGGCCTCACCATCAGAAAGCGCATCACCCATGAATTTTGACCCGATCGACGACGACCACGAAGAATCCCAACATAGTGCGGAGGAGCGCTCGGCCGCCGCCGCCCGCAGCACCTGGGTCAGTGTCGCCATCAACCTGGTGCTGAGCTGCACCCAGGTGGGCGTAGGCCTGTTCGCCCGGTCCCAGGGCTTGGTGGCGGACGGTATCCACTCGCTGTCGGACCTGGTGGCGGACTTCGTGGTGCTGTTCGCCAGCCACCACAGCAAGAAGGACGCGGACGAGGACCACCCCTACGGCCACCAGCGGTTCGAGACGGCCGCCTCGCTGGTCCTGGGCCTGCTGCTGCTGGCCGTGGGCGTGGGCATGTTGTGGTCGGCCGTGGCCAAGCTGCAAAAGCCGGACGCCATCCCCCAGGTGCATGTGGCCGCGCTGTGGGTGGCCGCCGTGGCGCTGGTGGCCAAGGAGACGCTGTTTCGCTACATGCTGGCCGTGGCCACGCGCGTCAAGTCCAGCATGCTGGTGGCCAATGCCTGGCATGCGCGCTCGGATGCGGCGTCGTCGCTGGTGGTGGGCATCGGTATCGCCGGCAACCTGATGGGCTACCCCATCCTGGACCCGATCGCCGCGCTGATCGTCGGCTTCCTGATTTCGAAAATGGGCTGGGAGTTCGGCTGGAACGCGCTGCACGACCTGATGGACCGTGCCGTCGATGAACTGGAAGTGGAGGCGATCCGCCTCACTTTAATGGAAACGCCGGGCGTGAGCGGCGTGCACGACGTGCGCACCCGCAAGATGGGCGACCTGATTGTGGTCGACGCCCACCTGGAGGTGGACGCCCTGCTGACCGTGGAGCAGGGCCACGACATCGCCGTGGCGGCGCGCCAGCGCGTGCTGCAGCGCCACCGCGTGCTCAACCTGATGACCCACGTCGACCCGTGGCGCCGGCCCGATCTCGATCACGTGCCGGCCGCCGAGGCGGCCGGTCACGTCCACTGATCACAGGCCGTACAGGGCCCGGGCGTCGCGCTTGAAGGCCTGCGCCGAGGCGTCGCGGCTGTAGAACATGTGGCCGCCCGGGTAGACCGACAGCCGCACCGGCGTGCTGCCCATCTTCGGCATCTGGTCGATGATCAGGCGCGAGGCGAAGTAGGGGCAGGCCAGGTCGTTATAGCCGTGCACGATCAGCACCCCCATGTTGGGATCGTTGGCGATGGCCATGCGCAGGTCGGAAACGGGCTTGTCCTTGCGGGTGGCCGAACGGTCCCACGCGTGGTTCACGTCATACGACAGGGCGTTGTAGCGCGCCTCCGTCTTCCAGCCCACCTCGCGCGTGATGAAGTCCACCATGGCGCTGGTGGTGGGCGCGATCAGCGCGTCCAGGATAGGGTCGCCCGACTTGCGGTCGGCCGATTCCGGGAACGGGTCCCAGGCCGTCACGTTGGCGTCGTAGATGGAGCCGATCTTCTTGTCGGCGCGGTGCACTTCGCGCAGGAAGGTCTGGATGTCGAGCCGGCCGTCGAGGCGGCCCACCAGCTGCGCGTCAACCCCGGTCAGGCCCGACACCTTGCCCACCAGGCGCGCGATGGCGGCCGGATCGGCGCGTCCCGCGAACAGGTCCAGCGCGTACTGCTGGCGCACATACGTTTCCACTTCCTGCATGGCGGCCGGCGTCAGGCGACGCTGGGTTTCCAGCTGCACGGCGGCCATCGACGGCAGGTTGATCATCCACGGCAGCGGCGACAGGGCCGAGTCGTCGCCGATGGCGGCCGGATCGAGATACGGCGACACCATGATCAGGCCCTTGACGCCCACCCCCAGCTGCGTCTGCAGGTGGTAGGCGATGCGTGGCGCGCGGTAGCCGCCGTAGGATTCGCCCATCACGAACTTGGGCGAGCGCAGGCGGCCGTTCTTGACCAGCCAGTCGTACACCACGCGCGACAGGTATTTGATGTCCGGTTCGGTGGCGTAGAAATCGGCCTTGGTCTTGTCGGCGTCTTCCAGCGAGCGGCTGAAGCCCGTGCCCACCGGGTCGATGAACACCAGGTCGCTCATGTCGAGCCAGGTGGCCGCGTTGTCCTTCAGTTCAGACGAATCGGACGGCACGTTGCCGGCGTCGCCGAACTGCACCCGCTTGGGGCCGATGGCGCCCAGGTTCAGGTACACGGAGGCGGCGCCGGGCCCGCCGTTGAAGGCGAAGGTGACGGGGCGTTTGGCGTCCGCACCCGGCACCACGTAGGCCGTGTACACCACTTCGGCCGTGACCTTGCCCTTGGCGTCGCGCACCTTGATGGCGCCCACGGTGGCGTCGTAATTGAGTACCTTGCCGTTCAGGGTGATGGATTGGTGGACCTTCTTGTCTTCCGACAGGGGCGGCAGCTCGATATCGCTTTTGGCTTCGGCCTTCGCTTCCGGTTTGGCGTCCGCCGCGCTGGCGGCGGTGTGCAATCCCAGGCTCAACAGACCGGTCAGGATAAGACCGGCGAGCATCTGGGGACGTGCGGGGGTAGTGGGCATGGACCGTCCTTTGCTGATGAAGTGGAAAAAT
>JAZJZQ010000320.1:3903-28793 GCA_040389625.1 Pseudomonadota bacterium
GGGACGTGCGGGGGTAGTGGGCATGGACCGTCCTTTGCTGATGAAGTGGAAAAATAAAGCGGAGTAAGTCTTGCCTAAAAATGAATGGAGGGCAAGTTTTATTCTGGGGCATGGGCCTGGTGGCCGGGCGTGGCCATAATGTACGAGTTCTGATATATTGTCAGTATTCGTACATTATGGAGTGCGCCCATGCCGCCGGACTATCACATCGTACTTGCCGAGAAAAACAGCCACGGCGTGACCAGGCCGGCCGGCGGCGGCCGGTTCGCCGTACCAGCCGTACCAGCCGTACCAGCCGAACCAGCCGAACCAGCCGAACCAGCCGAACCAGCCGGGCCGTCCGGATCCGTCGGGCCGACCGGCCTGGGCGCCAGGCGCAGGCTGGGCCGCGTCGCGGCCGCGCTGGCGGTGCTGGCCGTGCTGATGGCGGCGGCGATGGGCGGCGCCTGGCTGCGCCAGTCCAGCCTCGACGCGGCGCGGGCCTTGCACTGGCCGGCGCCGGGCCAGCGCGTGGCCGCCGGCGGGCATCGCCTGCATCTGCATTGCATGGGCAGCGGCGGGCCCACCATGGTGCTGGAAGCGGGCATGGGCGGCTGGTCGCAGGACTGGTCGCTGGTGCAAGCGCGGCTGGCGGCCCAGGGCCGGGTGTGCAGTTACGACCGGGCCGGCTACGGCTGGTCCGACGACGGCCCTGCCGCACGCGACGGACACGCCATGGTGGCCCAGCTGCGCCATGCGCTGGACGATGCCGGCATAGTCGGCCCCTATCTGCTGGTCGGGCATTCGATGGGCGGCTTGCTGGTAGGCCTGTACGCGCGCAGCTATCCGCGCGAGGTGGCGGGGCTGGCCTTCGTCGACGCCGTGGGACGCGACTACGCGGCCCAGTTCCCACCCGGGCCGTATCGCGATTTCCGCGCCAGCCTGGACCGGTTGCTGTCGCTGGCGGCGTCGCTGGCGCCGTTCGGCGTGCCGCAGGCGCTGGGCCAGCCAGCGTCGCTGGTGGCGGCCCGCGTGGCGCCGGCCGAGCGGGCCAGTGCCCGCGCGTTCAGCCTGTGCGCGCGCCAGTATGCCGCCCTGCGGGCGGAAAACGCCGCCTTCGACGCCATGCTGGAGCAGGCGCGCCACGCCGGTCCGCTGCCGCCCGTGCCGACCGTGGTGCTGAGCAGCAGTGTGATGCGCGACTTCCCGCCCGGCCTGGAGAACGGCGCCATGCGCGTGGCTTGGCAGCGCAACCAGGACAGCATCGCGCGCGAGGCCGGCGTGCGGCGCGTGATGCTCGGTGACACGGGCCACTATCTGCACATCGAGCGGCCCGACGCCGTGGTGGCGGCGCTGGCCGCATGGCGGCAGGCTGTTGTTGCGAATAGGAAAGAGTGAGAATGTGTGTATTTTGGTTGCTCGGCAAGCTGCTATCCTAAGATTGCTCGCAGATAGTCTCCATGGCCGTCCTCCCATCCTGTTCCGGCACGCCTTTAGCGGGGCGATGCGCGCCCGCGTGGATGTCGCTGCCGGCATGGAGGACACGCTACGTCATTGAGAAAGCGACCAGATGGCCGAATCCCTGCATATCGAAGCGGCATCCGCTGGCGACATGAAGAGCCGCCGCCTGATCCTGATCGCCTGGCTGTTCTCCGCCATCATCGTGCTGGTGCTGGCCTTCACCTACTACGGCATCGGCCTGCTGTCGGCCGGACGCGCTTATGTCGGCGGCGAGGGCCTGTGGTCCAAGGCCCAGAAGGATGCCGTGTACGCGTTGGCGCGTTATGCGCGCTACCAGCAGGCGGCCGATTTTCAATCCTACGAGCAGGCACTGGACGTGATCCTGGGCGACCGCCAGGCGCGGCTCGAACTCGAGCGCGCAGAGCCCGACCTGGCGTTGGCGCGCGCCGGCTTCCTGCGTGGGCACAACCACCCCGACGACATCGACGGCATGATAGGCCTGTTCCGCCACTTCCGGCACATACCCGACATCGACAAGGCGATAGCCATCTGGACCCGGGCCGACGCCGAGATCGACCAGCTGATGGCCCTGGCCCAGGAGATCCGGATGGCCGTGCGCGCGGGCCGGACGGGGGAGGACGCCATGCTGCCCTACCTGGACCGGCTGTCGCTCATCAACCAGCGCCTGATGCCGCTCGAGGATGCCTTCTCCTCGACCCTGGGCCAGGCGGCACGCCTGACCAAGACCATCTTGCTGGTGGTGCTGTTCGTGGGCGTATCGCTGCTGCTGGGGGCGGCGCTGCTGTTTTCGCTGCGCATGGTGCGCCATACCGAGAGCGTGGAGCGGATGCTGCGTCATGGCGAACGCCAGCTGCGGGCCTTGCTGCGCTTCGCCCCGCTGCCCATCGTCATCGTCAGGCTGCGTGACGAGGCCATCGTGTTCGCCAATGAACATGCCTTGAAACAGTTCAAGCTGGCCGCCGGCGGGCTGCAACAGGTCCGCCCCGGCGACTTCTATGTGCGCCCGGACGACCGCGAGGCGCTGCTGGCCCAGCTACGCCAGCACCGCAGCGTCGAGGACTGGGAAGTGCGGCTGCGCGATACGCGCGGCGTCCTGTTCTGGGCCAGCCTGTCGTCGCAGTGCATACAGTATGACGGCGAGGAATGCGTGCTCACGGCGGTCAACAACATCGAGCTGCGCAAGCGCCACCAGCAGGAACTGCAGCGCCGCGCCTTCTACGACGAGCTGACGGGACTGCCCAACCGGGCCATGTTCATGGATGCGCTCGACGACCTGCTGACCAGGAAGGAACTGGAGGAGGGCAGCTTCGCCCTGATGTTCATCGACGTCGACCGCTTCAAGATCATCAACGACGAGCTGGGACATGACGCGGGCGACAAGCTGCTGCAGGAAGTGGCCGGCCGGCTGACCGCCAGCGTGCGCCCGTCCGACGTCGTGGCGCGCCTGGGCGGCGACGAGTTCGTGGTGCTGACGACGGAGCCGATGGATGCCGACAGCGTCAGCCAGACCGCGCGGCAGATCATGGATGCCATGGCGCCGGCCTTCGCGCTGGGGCAGCGCGACATCAGCGTTACCATCAGCATCGGCATCAGCAGCTACCCGCACGACGGCACGGACCTCACGAGCATGATGAAAAGCGCCGACGTGGCCATGTACCGGGCCAAGGAGCGGGGCCGCAACAACTACCAGTGGTACGGGCCGGCCAAGGCTGAGCATGGCCAGCCGCACCCGCACCCTCAGCCGGCGACGAGCGTGGCCAGGTAGTCCTCAAGGGCCCGTACCGGCGCCCGGTCGTGGTACAACACCTCGCGCCGGGCCGTGATGGCCTCGCGCACCGTGGCGCGCAGGGCGGCGTCGCGCGCCAGGCTGGCGGCCAGCGCCACGAAACCGTCGCCGTCGGCCTGCACCAGGTGGTCCAGCCCCATGCGGCGCAGGATGGCGCTGCCGAAGCGGCCGCGCATGTAGCGGCCTTCCACCGTCACCACCGGCAGCGCGCAGTCCACCGCCTGCATGGCCGTGTTAAAGCCCGAGAAGCCTAGCGTATCGAGGAACACGTCGGCCTGGCGCAGGATGCTGTAGAAACGGGCGGGCGGCTGCCACGGGATGCTCACCAGGTAGTCTTGCGGCGCCAGTCCGGCCTGGGTGAACGCCTGCGCCAGGCGCGCCTGCAACAGCGCCGTCAGGTGGCTGGCCTGGACGTTGGAGAAGAACAGGAACTGGCAGGGGCCGCAGCGCTGGGCGATCCGCACCAGCACCTCGTCGTATTCGGGCGCGTACTTGAACGGCGAACCGGGGCAGATGAACAGCGGCACGCCGGCGCGTACGCCCAGCGCCGCCAGGTCCACCTCGGCCGGCGGCACGGCGGCCGGTGCGTAGCAGCAGCCCAGGTTGGGCAGGCGCACCAGCTGTTCCGAGTAATGGTCCTGCGCCTGCTCGTCCTCCAGCCCGGCGGCCGACAGGTAGGCGTCGATGGTGGGCAGGCCCGTCGTCTCGGGATGGCCCCAGGTGGCCAGCTGGCGCGGCGCCAGGCGCAGCGCGGCCAGGCGGGGCGCCATGGCATCCATGCCCAGTTCGGGATAGATCAGCACATCGACGTTGGCGCCGGCGATCAGCCTGGCCCATTCCAGCTCGGAGCGCGCGCCCTGGTGCATGACGGCGGCGCGGCTGCGGGCGTAGGCCGTCTCGCCGTCCTCCTGGCTGCCCAGGTAGAACAGGTGCAGCTCGAAACGGTCGCGATCGAGTTCGCTGAACCAGCCGCGCACGATGGCGCGCCACACGGGATGCTCGACGATGTGGGCCGACACCACGCCGACCCGGATAGTCCCCGCGCCGGCCTTGCGGGCGGCGGGGATGGCGGGCAGGCCGCGCTGGGCGGCCCACTGGCCCATCAGGCGGCTGCAGATGGCGCCGTACTGTGACAGCAGCGCGCGGTTGTCCTGCTCGTGATAGCTGAGGTAGAACGGATGGCAGCCGCCCACCACGGCCAGCGGATTGGGCACGGGGTCGGACGCGCCGCGCTGCGCCAGCCAGGCCTCGAAGTCGGCCAGGTCGCGGGCGAAGCCGGCGCGCAGCGCCGCCAGGTCGTCGCCGGCCGGGCGGATGATGGGCAGCTTGACCACCGCTTGCTTGAGCCGGATGTCGGCCGCCTGCGGCGCCAGCCGGGCCGCTTCGTCCAGCGCGGCCAGGGCCGCCTCGCGCCGTCCCATCAGGTACAGGGCGCCGGCCTTGTGGTTCCACGCGTTGAGGTGGGTGGGGTCGAGCTGCAAGGCCTGCTCGAAGCAGAGCAGCGCTTCGTCGCGCCGGTGCAGCGTTTGCAGCACGGTGCCGCGCGCGTTGTGCAGTTCGGGCGTCGCCTGCAGCGCCAGCGCGCGGTCGATTGCGTCCAGCGCTTCCCCGGTCCGGCCCAGGCGGTTGAGCACGTCGGCGCGGGCGGCCAGGGCCAGCGCGAAGCGGGGCCGCAAGGCCAGGGCGCCGTCGTAGTCGGCCAGCGCATCGTCGAAGCGGTTCAGGTCGCGGTACACATTGCCGCGGTTGTTGAGGGCGTCCGGATGGCGCGGGTTGAGCGCCAGCGCCCGCGCGTAGCTGTCGAGCGCCAGCTGGTGGCGGCCGTTGCCGTGCAGGGCCAGCCCCAGGTTGGAATGGGCTTCGGGGTCGTTCTTGTTGAGGTTGATGGCCTTCTTGATCAGGTCCACGGCCTCCTGGTGCCGTCCCTGCTGGTACTTGATCACGCCCAGGTAGTGCAGGCATTCGGGCTGTTTGGCGTGGCGCGCCAGGATGGCCGTGTACAGGCTTGCGGCCGCATCGAGCTGGCCTTGCTGGTGCAGGCCCAGGGCGCGCTGCACCTGCAGCTGCAGGGGGACTCCGGGCTGGAAGCCGGCCGCCGCTTGATACGTTTGATTCTGGTTGCTGCTCAACATCGCTGTTCGTCTCCCGGGAACGGCTTGCCAGCGCCGCACGCCGGACGGCATCCGGGGTCTGGAACTTGCCATAAATGCATGAAACTGGAGCGGCGATTGTATGCGATTCACGGCGGGCACAGGTTGCTGGCCGTCCCCTTAGAGCCTTTCCTCTAGCCCGGAGATTTCAGCGCGCCCTCGCACTCTCATTAATGATGCTTGACATCTATTTTATTTATGACTACCATCATTTATTATCGGATGAAAAGGAACTCGCCATGCCACGCGTATCGCGCCAGCAAACTGAAACGAACCGCGCCGCCATCGAGCAGGCGGCGGCGCGCCTGTTCCGCGAACAGGGCTTCAAGGCCGTCAGCGTGAATGACCTGATGGGCGCTGCCGGCCTCACGCACGGCGGATTCTACGGCCATTTCGCCTCCAAGGATGCCCTGCTGGCGGCCGCCTGCGAGAAAACCTTCGCCGAGTCGACGGCACGCTGGTCGGCGCGCTGCGACAGCGGCGCCGACAAGCAGGCCGCCTTCGATGCGCTGGTGTCGAACTACCTGTCGGCCCGCAGCCGCGACAACGCGGGTGCGGGTTGCCCGGTGGTGGCGCTGGCGTCCGACGTCGCGCGCGAGGATGCCGATGCGCCCGTGCGCGCGTCATACGTGGCCGGCACCAAGCGGCTGCTGGCGCAACTGGCGCGCATGGCCGACGGCGATGACGCCGCGGCGCGCGAGCAGCACGCCATGCAGGCGCTCGCCATGATGGTGGGCGCGCTGACGCTGGCACGCGCCACCGATGGCGACCCCGTTTCCGACGCCATCCTCGCCGCCGCGCTGGCCGCGCTGCACACGCACTGAGGCTGGCCGCCGATTCCACCACTCCGACAACGCCACCGATACCACGCCACAGGACCCGCCCATGCTCTCCCAACCTTTCTCCGCCTGGCTCGGCCGGCGCGGCATCCACTACGCCTGGGTCGTCGCCGCGATCACCTTCCTGACCGCGCTGACCTCGTCGGCGGCACTGGGCCTGCCCGGCGCGCTGATGCAGCCGTTGAGCCACGAATTCGGCTGGAACGCCGAACAGATCTCGTCGGCGCTGGCCGTGCGCTTCGTGCTGTTCGGCCTCATGGGGCCGTTCGCCGCGATCCTCATGGAGCGTTTCGGGCTGCGCCGCGTCGTCTTCACGGCGCTCGCCCTGATCAGCTCGGGCATGCTGCTGGCCACGCGCATGACGGCGTTCTGGCAGCTCGTGGCGCTGTTTGGCATCATGCTTGGCGTGGGCTCGGGGATGACGGCGCTGGTGCTCTCGGCCGTCGTGGCCAACCGCTGGTTCGACGCGCGCCGCGGCCTCGTCATCGGCCTGCTGACGGCCAGTTCGGCCACGGGGCAGTTGCTGTTCCTGCCGGCGGGCGCCTGGCTCATCGAGCATTTCGGCTGGCGCACGGCGCTGTTCCCCGTGCTCACCAGCTGCGCCATCGTGGCCGTGCTGGCGTTGCTGTTCATGCGCGACCGTCCGCGTGACATGGGCCTGGCCGCGTACGGCGCCGACCCCGCCACGGCGCTCGCGCCTGCGCCCGCGCCCATGCGCGTAACCTTCGCCACGCCGTTCCGGGTGCTCGCCAGCGTGGCGCCGAATCGCACGTTTTGGGCACTGTTCGGCACCTTCTTCATCTGCGGCCTGAGCACCAACGGCCTGATCCAGACCCACTTCATTTCCTTGTGCGGCGACGCCGGCCTGAGCGCCGTGCCGGCCGCCTCCGTGCTGGCGATGATGGGCGCGTTCGACCTCGTCGGCACCATCAGCTCGGGCTGGTTGTCGGACCGCTACGACAACCGCAAGCTGCTGTTCTGGTACTACGGCTTGCGCGGGCTGTCGCTGTTCTGGCTGCCGTATTCGGAGTTCACGCTCTACGGCCTGTCAATGTTCGCGCTGTTCTACGGCCTCGACTGGATCGCCACCGTGCCGCCGACCGTGCGCCTGGTGGGCGCCACCTTCGGCAAGGAGCGCGCGGGCATGGTGTTCGGCTGGGTCTTCGCCGGCCACCAGCTGGGCGCGGCCGTGGCCGCCTACGGTGCGGGCCGCATCCGCACGCTCATGCTCACGTATAACCCGGCGCTGTTCGCCGCCGGCGCGGCTTGCCTGGTGGCCGCCGGCATCGTGATGACGATACGGCGCCAGCACGCGCCGGCGGCGGCCTAGCGGGCAGCTGCCCAGCGCGGCGGGCGCAGTACCTCTCCTGACGAAATATCCTGGCCAGTGCGCCGGCCCGCTCAGTCGAACCGTTCAAACGCCTCCGCCAGGAACTCGACGAAGGTGCGGATGCGGGCCGACAGCTGGTGCCGCTGCGGATAGACGGCATAGATGTCGGCGTCGGGCGTGCGGTACTGGGGCAGGACCTGGACCAGACGCCCCGTCTTGAGGTAGCGCTCGATATCCCACTCGGCCCGCATCAGGATGCCGTGCCCGTCCAGCGCCCAGTTGACGGCGATCTCGCCATCGTTCGTCGTCAAGTTGCCGCGCACCTTGACGGCATCCCCATCATGCCCGGCGCCGCGGCCGGAAGACAGGCGCCACAGGCCATACGCTTCGTCGCCTTGCCGGATGCAGATGCAGTTGTGGCGGCCCAGTTCGGCCGGCGATTTGGGCTCGCCGCGCCGGGCCAGGTACTTGGGCGAGGCGCACAGCAGGCGCCGGTTGGCCGCCAGGCGCTTGGCCACCACGCGCGTGTCGGCCGGCGCGCCGAAGCGGATGCAGACGTCGAACTGGTCGTCCGTCAACGGCGGCGGGTCGACCGACAGCTGCAGCTGCACATCCACCTCCGGATAACGCAGCACGTATTTCGAAATGGCGGGCGCGATATGGAGCCGGCCGAACCCCAGCGTCGCATTGACCCGCAACTGGCCCTTGGGCACACCCTTGGAGCTGGTCAGCAGCTGGTCCAGTTCAGCGATCTCGTCGAGGATACGGCGCGCATGCTCCAGCAGGACTTCCCCTTCCGGCGTCAGGCTCATGCGCCTGGTGGTGCGGTTCACCAGCGGCACGCCCAGCCGCGCCTCGATCTGGCTCAGCCGCTTGCTGACGGCCGAGGTAGTGATGCCCAGCTCGCGCGCCGCCCCGCTCAGGCTGCCGCAATTGGACAACGACACGATAAAGCTCAATTCGGCAGGCTGGAATCCGTTGCTCATGGTTGATTGTTGAGTCCGAGGTTAACAATGGATTGAGTTTAGGCCAGTTATGCGGGGCCGTCCACTCGTTACAGTGGCTGCACATCCCGCCACCTCAATCACAGGAGACCGTAAATGAAGACCTACCAGATCGCAACCATCCCCGGCGACGGCATCGGCAAGGAAGTCGTGCCAGCCGGCCAGCAAGTACTCGCGGCCTTGGCCGCCACCAGCAACACCTTCCAGTTCGCGTTCGAGGATTTCGACTGGGGCGGCGACTACTATCGCCAGCATGGCGTGATGATGCCGGCCGATGGCCTGGACGCGCTGCGCAACAAGGACGCCATCCTGTTCGGTTCCGCCGGCGATCCGGACATCCCCGACCACATCACGCTGTGGGGCCTGCGCCTGAAGATCTGCCAGGGCTTCGACCAGTACGCCAACGTGCGTCCCACCCGCATCCTGCCCGGCATCGACGGCCCGCTCAAGCGCTGCAAGCAGGAAGACCTGAACTGGGTGATCGTGCGCGAGAACTCGGAAGGCGAATACTCGGGCGTGGGCGGGCGCGTGCACCAGGGCCACCCGATCGAGGCCGCCACCGACGTCTGCATGATGACGCGCGTGGGCGTCGAGCGCATCCTGCGCTACGCTTTCAAGCTGGCCCAGTCGCGGCCGCGCAAGCAGCTCACCGTCATCACCAAGAGCAACGCCCAGCGCCACGCGATGGTGATGTGGGACGAGATCGCGCTGGAAGTGTCGCGCGACTTCCCCGACGTGAAATGGGACAAGGAACTGGTGGACGCCGCCACCGCGCGCATGGTCAACCGTCCCGCCACCCTGGACACCATCGTCGCCACCAACCTGCACGCCGACATCCTGAGCGACCTGGCGGCGGCGCTGGCCGGCAGCCTCGGTATCGCCCCCACCGGCAACATCGATCCCGAGCGCCGCTATCCGTCCATGTTCGAGCCGATTCACGGTTCGGCCTTCGACATCATGGGCAAGGGCCTGGCCAATCCGGTCGGCACCTTCTGGTCCGTCGTCATGTTGCTGGAACACCTGGGCGAACACCAGGCGGCCCGGCGCGTGATGCAGGCCATCGAGCGCGTCACGGCCAATCCCCAGTTGCACACGCGCGACCTGGGCGGCATGGCCACCACGGCCGATGTGACCCGCGCCGTGTGCGATGACCTGCAGGCCGGCCTGCAGCGCCAGGCCGCATAAGGGCCCGTGTTCCAGGCGCCGGGATCGCCGGCGCCGGTCCGTCCCCACCGGCCGCGCAAGAGCAGGGCGGGACGGCATCCAGGCAAGACTACATTTCAGGAGACAGCATCATGTCCAGGCGTTTTTATTCCAAACTCTATGTGCAGGTATTGATCGGCGTGCTCGCCGGCGGCCTGCTCGGCTACTTCTATCCCAAGCTCGGCACCGACGTCAAGCCGCTGGGCGACGCCTTCATCCGGCTCATCAAGATGGTGTTCGCCCCCGTCATTTTCGCCATGGTGGTGCTGGGCATCGCCAAGATGGAGAGCATGAAGGAACTGGGCCGCGTGGGCATACGGGCCCTGATCTATTTCGAAGTGATGTCGACCTTCGCCTTGCTGCTGGGGCTGGTCGTGGTCAACGTGGCCCAGCCCGGCGCCGGCATGAACGTGGACGTCCATACCCTTGATACCTCAAGTATCTCCAGCTACACGGCGGCCGCGGCCAAGTCCGGCGGCTTCATGGAATTCCTGCTGGGGATGATACCGACCAGCGTGGTCGAATCGCTGGCCAGGAACGACATTTTGCAGATCCTGGTGTTCGCCACAATGTTCGGCATGGCCCTGTCGCACATGGGGCGCCGCGCCAAGCCGGTGGTCGACTTCCTGGAAGCGTTCAGCAACGGCATGTTCATCGTGGTCGGCATGATCATGCGGGTCGCGCCCATTGCCGCCTTCGGCGCCATCGCCTTCACGGTGGGCAAATACGGCGTCGCCTCGCTGCTGTCGCTGGGCCAGCTGATGGGCTGCATGTACCTGACCTGCGTCGTGTTCGTGGTCGTCGTGCTGGGCCTGGTGGCGCGCCTGTCCGGCTTCAGCCTGTTCAAGTTCCTGCGCTACATCAAGGAGGAGATCTTCACGGTGCTGGGCACCAGCTCGTCCGAGTCGGTGGTGCCGCAGCTGATGCGCAAGCTGGAACACGTGGGCGTGTCCAAGCCCGTGGTCGGCCTGGTCATCCCGGCCGGCGTCACCTTCAACCCCGACGGCCAGTGCATCTACTACACCATGGCCGCCATCTTCATCGCCCAGGCCACCAACACGCCGCTCACCATCACCGACCAGCTGGTCGTGATGGGGGTGCTGATGCTGACCTCCAAGGGTTCGGCCGGCGTGACGGGGTCCGGCTTCATCACCCTGGCCGCCACGCTCGCTTCGATGGGCAAGATCCCCGTGGCCGGCATGGTGCTGCTGCTGGGCGTGGACCGCTTCATGTCCGAAGCGCGCGCCATCACCAACACCATCGGCAACGCCGTGGGGACCATGGCCATCGCCCAGTGGGTGGGAGCCTTGGATCGCCAGCGCATGGAACGCGTGCTCGACGGCGCGTCCACGCCGGAGGAAATGCGGACCCTGTATGCGCCCGACGACGTGGCCGACCAGCCGCCGGCCGCACTGGCGAGCGTGCAAAAAGTCTCCGCCTGACCATGCCACCAGTGGAGAACACGATGAACCTGAAATCCCAAAACGACACGGGGCCGGGCGGGCAGGCCCGGCGCCTGCTGCAAAGCCTGTTCGAGGCGGCCATCGCGGCCGCGCAACCGGCCCTGTGCGTGCCGCCCGCGCTGCCCGAGGCGCCCAAAGGCCGGCTGATCGTGATCGGCGCCGGCAAGGCGTCGGCCGAGATGGCGCGTGCCGTGGAGGCGAACTGGCCCGGTCCGCTGACCGGCCTGGTGGTCACGCGCTACGGCTACGCCGTGCCGTGCCAGCGCATCGAGATCGTCGAGGCGGCCCATCCCGTGCCCGACGCCGCCGGCCTGGCGGCCGCGCGCCGGATACTGGACCGCGTCCAGGGCCTGAGCGCGGACGATACGGTGCTGTGCCTGATCTCGGGCGGCGGTTCGGCGCTGCTGCCGCTGCCGGCCGACGGCATCAGCCTGCAGGACAAGCAGCAGGTGAACGCGGCGCTGCTGGCCTGCGGGGCCACCATCAGCGAAATGAATTGCGTGCGGCGCCACTTGTCGGCCATCAAGGGCGGCCGCCTGGCCGCCGCCTGCCACCCGGCCAGGGTGGTGACGCTGCTGATCTCCGACGTGCCCGGCGACGATCCGCGCGACATCGCTTCCGGCCCCACGGTGGCCGACGCCAGCACCTGCGCCGATGCGCTGGCGATCATCGCCCGCTACGGCATCGCCTTGCCGGAGCACGTGCTCGACGTGCTGCGCAGCGGCCGGGGCGAGTCCGTCAAACCGGGCGACCCGCGGCTGGCGCGCAGCGAGGTGCGCATGGTGGCCACGCCCCAGATGGCGCTGGAAGCGGCGGCCAGGGTGGCCGCCACCGCCGGCGTGCCGGCCCACATCCTGGGCGACAGCCTGGAAGGCGAGGCGCGCGACGTGGGCAAGGTGATGGCGGGCATGGCCATGCAGGTGGCGCGGCGCGGCCAGCCGTTCCAGGCGCCATGCGTGCTGCTGTCGGGCGGTGAAACCACCGTCACCGTGCGCGGCGACGGCCGGGGCGGGCGCAACGTGGAGTTCCTGCTGGCCTGCGCGGCCGCCCTGCAGGGCGAACCCGGCGTGTACGGCCTGGCCGGCGACACCGACGGCGTGGACGGGCAGGAGGAAATCGCCGGCGCCTGCATCGCGCCCGACACGCTGGCGCGCGCCTGGGCCGCCGGCCTGCGCCCCAACGACAGCCTCGATAACAACGACGGCCACGGCTTCTTCCAGGCGCTGGGCGACAGCGTGATCACCGGCCCCACTCTGACCAACGTCAACGACTTCCGCGCCATCCTGGTCACGCGCCAGTAAGCGACTCCACCGACAGGAGCACCATCATGCACCGCAACCGTAACGCCAAGATCGTCGCCACCCTGGGACCTGCCAGCAGCGACAGGGACACGATACAGGCCTTGTTCGCCGCCGGCGTCGACGTCTTCCGCCTCAACTTCAGCCACGGCGAGCATGCCGACCACAAGCGGCGGCTGGACATCATCCGCGCCATCGAAAGCGACAGCGGCCGCCCGATCGGCATCCTGCTCGACCTGCAAGGCCCCAAGCTGCGCCTGGGGACCTTTGGCGACGGCCCCGTCATGCTGGAGGCGGGTGCCGCCTTCCGGCTCGACATGGAGCGCGACGTGCCGGGCGACCGGCATCGGGCCGCATTGCCCCATGTGGAAATCTACCGCGCGCTGGAAACGGGCACCGAGCTGCTGATCGATGACGGCCGGGTGCGGCTGCGGGTCGAGTCCTTCGGCCCCGATTACGCCGAGACCCGCGTCATCGTCGGCGGCCGCGTGTCCGACCGCAAGGGCGTCAACGTGCCCGGCGTCGTGCTGCCGCTGTCGGCCATGACGGACAAGGACCGGGCCGACCTCGATTACGGCTTGAGCCTGGGCGTGGACTGGGTGGCGCTGTCGTTCGTCCAGCGGCCCGAGGACATCGCGGAAATCAAGGCCATCGTCCAGGACCGGGCCGGCATCGTCGCCAAGCTGGAAAAGCCGGCCGCCATCCACAGCCTGGAGGCGATCGTCGCCGCCAGCGACGCCGTCATGGTGGCGCGCGGCGACCTGGGCGTGGAAATGCCGCCGGAGCAGGTGCCGGCGATCCAGAAGCGCATCGTGCGCGCCTGCCGCCGGGCCGGCAAGCCCGTCATCGTCGCCACCCAGATGCTCGAATCGATGGTGACGGCGCCCGTGCCCACCCGCGCCGAAGCGTCCGACGTGGCCACCGCCATCTACGACGGCGCCGACGCCGTCATGCTGTCGGCCGAATCGGCCTCGGGCCAGTATCCGTTCGACGCAGTGCGCATCATGGATTCCATCATCGCCCAGACCGAGGCGGACCTCTATTATTTGCAGACGGTGGCGGCGGACCACGACGGCGCCGCCACCCTGGCCTCGGACGGCGTCGGCGTAGCGGTGCGCAGCGTGACGCAGGCGCTCAGCGTCGCGGCCGTGGTGGCCTACACCAGTTCCGGCTATTCGGCCATGCGCATGGCGCGCGAACGCCCGCGCGCCCCCATCGTCGGCATGACGCCGCGCGCCGCCATTGCCCGCCGCCTGGCGCTGGCGTGGGGCGTCTATCCGGTGCTGTGCCACGAGGTGGTCGATGTGCTGGAAATGAGCACGTGGGCCTGCCAGACCGTCAAGCGCGAAGGCATTGCGCAAGCGGGGGCCACCATCGTCATCTCGGCCGGGATACCGTTCGGTACGCCCGGCACCACCAACCTGTTGCGCATCGCGCACATAGCCTGAACCGCGGCCCCGCGCCGCATCTTCCGCCATACCAACAATGGGCTGACAACCCAAATACAAAGGATAGACAACGATGAGCAAGACACTGATCGCCGCCACCCTCGCACTGGCCTACGCCAACCTGGCCTCGGCACAAAGTTCCGTCAGCCTGTACGGCGTGGCCGATGCCGCGCTGGTGCGCGAAAGCGGCGGCGCGGCCGGCACCCTGAACAAGCTGACCAGCGGCGCCGCCTCGGCTTCGCGCATCGGCTTCAAGGGTAGCGAGGACCTGGGGGGCGGCTGGTCGGCCGTGATGACGCTCGAAACCGGCTACAAGCTCGACACGGGCGAGGTGGACGCGGCCGGCACCATCTTCAACCGCCAGGCATTCGTGGGCCTGCAAGGCGCCGCCGGCACGGTCACGCTGGGGCGGCAGTACACGCCATGGCACAACGCCCTGGCCGGGGTGGGAGACCCGTTCGCGACCGGCATGGCGGGCGGCGCCAAGAACCTGTTCCCCGATTCCGGCGCCAATGTCCGCAGCAGCAACACGGTGCGCTACGCTTCTCCGGCGCTGCATGGCGTCTCCGGCGAACTGGCCTACAGCCCAGGCGAACAGGCGGGCAGCGCCGCCGGCCGCCAGTTCGGCGCCGCCATCGGCTACGCGGCCGGCGCGCTCACGGTGCGGCTCGCGTACAACAACAAGAACGGCGACGTGGCAGCAGCCCCCGGCGTGACGGCAGTCAGCCGCGATAATGGCCGCAACGCCCTGGTCGCGGCCAATTACGACTTCGGCCCGGTCAAGGCGTACTGCGCCTACGGCAGCGACAAGGGTTACAACAGCGCGCCGCTGGGGAATTCAGCCAATCCCTATGGCGGCGTCAAACCCACTGCATCGACGAACGGCAACGACATGCTGCTGGGCGTGAGCGCGCCGCTGGCCCGCGGCACCGTGCTCGCGTCGTACATGCGCAAGAACGACAAGACGGTGCTGGACCAGGACGCGCACGCCTGGGGCCTCGGTTACCTGTATCCCTGGTCCAAGCGCACCACCATGTACAGCTCCTATGCCATGATCGCCAACCGGCACGGCGCCGGCTACACGGTGGCCAACAACAGCGAATCGGGCTCGGGCAACCGCGGCTTGAACCTCGGTTTGCGCCACACGTTCTGAACCTGACCAGGCGTGCGGCCCACAGCGGCCGCACGCTGCCGTTGGGCGCCCGTCCACCGCCGACCCCGGAGCTCCATGAAGATACTCGCCAATTGCAGCATCGCTGCGCGCCTGGGCGCCGCGTTCACCATCCTGATTGTGGTTTCAGTCGTTTCCACCGCCTGTGCCCTGGTCTGCGCCAGGAACAATGTGTCTGCCGTCGAGCAGATGATGCAGGAACCGCTGGCCAAGGAACGTATCGCGGGCGACTGGTATGCCCATGTCTATGCCGCCGTCATGCGGACCTCCATGATCGCCAGGAGCAGTGATGGCCAGCTCGCCGCCGCGTTTGCCGACGACATCCGGCTCGACGCGGAGCAGGGCACGGCGCTGGGTCAACAGATGGGGCGCCTGCTGCGCGGCGATGAGGAACAGGCCATCTACGGCACCGCGATGGCCAGGCGCGCCGCCTATCTCGATGCCAAGAACCGCATCCTGGCGGCCAGGAAGGACGGCGCCATGGCCTTGGCCGGACAGACTTTCCAGCTGCAGTTCCTGCCCGCGTCCCAGGCTTACCTGGCGCAGATGCGCGCGTTGCGCCAGCTTGAACGCACCACCATAGACCGCATGCGCGCGGATATACGGCTGGCAACGGAACGCGGCGCCCGGCTGGTGCTGGTGTTGAGCGCACTGACGGTGCTGCTGGCGGCGGTGTTTGCATGGCTGGCGGCGCGCAGCGTCACCGTGCCGTTGACGGCGGCGCTCGCCGCGGCCCATGCGGTCGCGGCCGGCGACCTGGGTGCCCGCGCCGTGCCGGTGCGGCGCGACGAGATCGGCAGCCTGTTGTGCGCGCTCGACGTCATGCGCTGCGAGTTGGTCAGGATGGTGCGGGAAGTGCAGGGCGGCGCGCAATCGGTGGCCGCCGTCTCCGCCCAGATAGCGGACGGCAACGCCGACCTGTCGCGCCGGACTGCCGAACAGGCCGTCGCGCTGGAGCAGACTGCCGCCTCGGTGGAACAGCTGGCCGCCAGCGTCGGCGGCACGGCGGCCAGCGCCGCGCAGGCGAACCGCTTCGCGCTGGGCGCATCGGCCACCACGGCCAGGGGCAGCGTCGTGGTGGGCGAGGTGGTCGAACGGATGGGCAGGATAGAACACTCGTCGCGGCGCATTGCCGCGATCGTGGACGTGATCGAAGGGATCGCGTTCCAGACCAATTTGCTGGCCTTGAATGCGGCGGTGGAAGCGGCCCGGGCCGGCGAGCAGGGCAAGGGATTCGCCGTTGTCGCCGCCGAGGTCAGGGGGCTGGCGCAGCGCGCGGCGGGGGCCGGCAGGCAAATCAATCAGCTGATAGCCGAATCGAGCGACCATGTGGCCGCGGGCAGCCGTCTGGTGGCGTCGGCCGGCACGGCCATGGACGAAGTGGTCGACCATATGGGCCGGTTGACGGAAATGATAGGCGTGATCACGTTATCGAGCCAGCAACAAAGCGCGGCGATCGCCCAGATCAACCAGGCCGTGCTGCAGATCGATCAGGCTACCCAGGGGAATGCGGCCTGCGCCGACGATGCGCTGGAAAAGACGGCCACCTTGCAGCGCCGGGCCGACAAGATGTCACGGCTGGTGTCGGCATTCCGGCTGGGCGTGGAGGCGCCGGCCGGGGTGCCGCGGCAGGCAAGGGATGGATCGGCCAGGCCCGTTCTTGCCTGAGCGGGCCCCAGAACCCCGGGTTTGCCGTCCCGTTTATGGGGGCGTCCCAGTCCCGTGCCATGGCCTGCCGGCCTCGCGGCTGTGGCGGCCCGCCTGCCATTAGCGGCTGGGCTGGCGGGCGCAAGCCACGTCGTATTGCGACACGCTGACCGGATTCTTCGAGTTCTGCGGCTGTTCGCCAGCATAGACGGTGCCGGCGGTGCCGTCGGGGTTGAAGGCCGATCCCGGCGCGTCCATCGAGCGGCCCGGCGTAGTGGGGGCGGTCACGCTGCCGCAGCTCTGGTTAGGCTGGCCGGTGTGGGTGGGGCCGGCCGGTGTGGCCGGCGCGTGGCGGTTGGCCGCCGCCGGCGCGGGCGGCGGAACCGGTGGCGCCAGGGTGGATCGGACAGGGACGGCAAAGCCCGGTGCGGTGGGATGGCCCCCGCTGCCTGCCGCGGCGCTCGCGGCTGCCACCAGCAAGCTGGCGGCGATGGGGATAGCGGCGTAATTCATGGCGTACTCCTAACTGCTGCATCGTTTTGCAGGCAATCCGCAACCTGCAGCTGGGGTGCGGTTACGTCGGTATATTGCCTGTGGACGCTGCGCGGTTCAAATTTCCTGGACGTATCGAAGCGGACGGGGCCGGGCGGCAAGGGGAACGGACCGGCTTCGTAGTGTGCTGCAAGTGATGGCGGCGGCACGAACAGCCCGTCACTGCGGGCGAACCGGGGCGCAGATGGGCCATTTTGCCGTGCGCTATCGGCCCTCTTGCAAACCTTTTATACTGGCCCCTTGTACTCAGCGGTTGCCTTATCCTGGCCAGCCCCCCAAGGCTGGCATGGCCAAACGAAGCCGGGCAATCACACGTCCACCGCGCCGATGTCGAAAGGGATTGCCCATGCCTACTTATCCTTCCCAACGTCCCGTCAAGCCTGAAGAGACTTTCCACCGCCCGTTGGGCACCAATCTGATCGGTACGCTGACCGTCGTCAATCCGGCCCAGCCCGGGGCGTGGGCGCCGGCGGCGGCCTATGCCGCGTTCACCCTGGCTCAGGCGCTGACCCAGGTGCACCTGGCCAACCCCGGCACGCCCTTGCTGTGGGCGTTCAGTTCCACCCACGCCGGCTACGAGTTCAAGTTTGGCTATGATGTCCAGGTGGCAGCCCTGGTGCCGGTGATCGGCGCGCTGCCGAATGCGAAGATCGGCCATGTCGCGCTGACGCCCTCGGCCACCATTTCCGGCGAGATCATCCCGGTCGGCGCAGCGTGGGAGCTCGACAACAATTCCGGCGCGTGGGGGGCGATGGCCAATGTCGACGGCAAGAGCACCATGATGGCTACGGCCGCGCAGCTGATCTCCGCCTGTGACCCGGGCGGCGCCGTCGTGACGGCGCGCCGGGCCTATTCGCGCGTGGGGTGGCGGCGTGCCATCCAGCAAGTGTTCCGCTAGGGCGCGCGCCTGCGGGAAATTCTTGATTTGGCGCATGGAATTTCCCGCGAACATCAATCATACTCGCGGGAAACTTTCTGGGCGCCTGCCGGGCGCAAGGCCATGCTCCTCAGTTGTGAATTCCCCATCAAGCGGCTCGTGACGCGCGATTTGCTGGCGTGCGCGCCCGACACGCCCCTGCTCGACGTGGCCAAGCTCATGGCGGCGCGCCGTTGCAGCTCCATCCTCGTGCTCGACGGCGACACGGCCGTGGGCATCTTCACCGAGAGCGACGTGCTGGCCTTCGACCTGGCCAATCCGCTGCTGGCCACGCTGCCCGTGTCGACGGCCATGAAGGGGCCGGTGCAGACCATCCACGGCGAGCTGCTGGTGGGCGAGGCGGCCGTGCAGTTCAAGCGCAACGGCATCCGCCACCTGCTGGTGGTGGACGACCGCGGCCACCGGCTGGGCATGCTGTCGCAAAGCGATGTGGTGCTCAACCAGGGCGCTGAATTTTTCCTGCGCATGCGCGCCGTCAGTTCCATTCCCTGCCATGCGCCGCTGGTGCTGGCGGCCGGCCAGGCGCTGGACGCGGCCGTGGCCGAGATGCGCAGCGCCGGCCGCGACGCCGCCATCATCGCCTATGGGGACGGCGGCTATGGCATCTTCACCCAGCGCGACATCGTGCGCCTGATCGCGGCCGGCGGCGCCGCCACGGGGACCGTGGGCGAGCATGCCAGCCGGCCCCTGCGCAGCGTGCAGTGCGGGCAAAGCCTGTACCTGGCGCGCAAGATGCTGGCCCAGAACAAGATCCGCCACCTGGGCGTGCTCGACGAGCAGGAACGGCTGGTGGGCCTGCTCAGCTTCGACGACATCCTCAGCAGCATCGAGGATGAATATGTGTCCGAGTTGGGCGCGGCCCTGCGCGAGCGCGACCAGGCGCTGTGGGAATCGCGCTACCACCTGCGGCTGGCCGACCGCGTGTTCGAGTCCACCCTGGAAGGGGTGATGGTGACCCGGGCCGACGGCACCATCGAGCGCGTCAACCCGGCCTTCGAGACGCTCACCGGCTACAGCGCCGAGGAGGCCATCGGCCGCAACGCCAACATGCTGAGCTCCAAGCGCCAGACGCCCGAGTTCTACCAGCAGATGTGGCAGCAGCTGGCCGAGACGGGCTGCTGGCAGGGCGAGATCTGGAACCGGCGCCGCGACGGCGAGCTGTATCTGGAGCACCTGACCATCTCCAGCATCTGCGACGACGCCGGCGTGTGCACCCACTATGCGGCCATCTTCGCCGACATCACCCAGCGCCGGCTGGCCGAGGAGCGGCTGAACTACCTGGCCACCCACGACGCGCTGACGGGCTTGCCGAACCGCTCGCTGTTCGGCGAACGGCTCGAACATGCGCTGCGCTGCGCCCAGCGCGCCCAGCACCGCATCGCTGTGCTGTTCCTCGACCTGGACCGCTTCAAGCTGGTCAACGACAGCCTGGGCCACGGCGTGGGCGACGAACTGCTCAAGATGGTGGGCGAGCGCCTGCGCGCGGCCGTGCGCGAGACTGACACGGTGGCGCGCCTGGGCGGCGACGAGTTCACCCTGCTGCTGGAGGATGTGGGCGACGCGCGCCACGTGGCCCATATCGCGCAGAAGCTGCTGGAGGCGATCGGCACCCCGTTCCCCATCAGCGGCGAGGAAATCTACGTCACGCCCAGCATTGGCGTGAGCATGTATCCGGACGACGGCGAGGATGCGCAAACGCTGGTGCTGCACGCGGACCGCGCCATGTACGAGGCCAAGGGCGCCGGCAAGAACAACTTCCAGTTCTTCATCGGCCAGATGAACACTGACACCAACGAGCAGCTGCAGATCGAGAACGACTTGCGCCAGGCGCTCGAGCGCGACGAACTGGTGCTGCACTACCAGCCCAAGGTGGACCTGGCCGACGGCACCGTGGTGGGGCTGGAGGCGCTGGTGCGCTGGCAGCATCCGCAACTGGGCCTGCTGGCGCCGGGGCGCTTCATTCCCATCGCCGAGGAGACGGCCCTCATCATCCCGCTGGGCCAGGCCGTGCTGCGCGAAGCGTGCCGCCAGGGCCGGGCCTGGCTCGACGAGGGCTATGTGTTCGGCACCATGGCCGTCAACCTGTCGCTGCGCCAGCTGCGCTGGGAAGGTTTCCTGCACGACGTGGACACGATCCTGGCCGAGACCGGCTTCCCGGCCGAATACCTGCAGCTGGAGCTGATCGAGAGCCAGGCCATCGACGGCTGCGAGCAGTGCGAAGGTGTGCTCCATGCGCTGGCCGGGCGCGGCATCTCGCTGGCGATCGACGATTTCGGGGTCGGCTATTCGTCCTTTGTCTACCTCAAGTCGCTGCCGTTCGACACGCTCAAGGTGGACCGCTCGCTGCTGGCCGGCACCGGCCACAATCGGCGCGACGTGGCTGTGCTGCGCGCCATCCTGGCCATGGCCGACGCGCTCGACATGACGGTGGTGATGGAAGGGGTGGAAACGGAGGAGGAGGCGGCCATGCTGCGCGGCATAGGCTGCCCCCAGGTGCAGGGCTGGCTGTTCGGGCGCGCGCAGGGCGCGCACGAGGTGGCGCAGCGGCTGGCGCGCTGCACCGCGGCCCACTACGGGACGCCGGCCGGGCGCTTGCGTGCGCCGTCGCTGGCCCGCTAGCGCGTCATGCCGGCCGCCGGCCGGGCCGCGGTCACAGCACGGCGCGCTGGCGCAGCCCGTCCAGTTGCGCGTCGTCCAGCTGCAGCCATTCGCGCAGCACCTGGTCGGTGTGCTGGCCCAGCGTGGGCGGCGCCAGCCGGTAGGCGACGGGCGAGGCGGACAGGCGCATGGGGTTGGCCACCAGCGGCACGGCCCCCAGCGCCGGATGCTCGACTTCGATGCGCAGGCCGCGCGCCTGCACGTGGGGATCGGCGAACACCTGGTCGATGCGGTTGATGGGACCGCACGGCACGCCGGCTGCCTCCAGCGCGGCGATCCAGGCGGCCGTGTCGCGCGTGATGGTCACCTGGCGCAGCTGCCGTATCAGCACGGCGCGGTTGGCCACGCGCTGCGGATTGGTGGCGAAGCGGGTGTCGTCCGACCATTCCGGATGGCCGGCCACGGCGCAGAAGCGGGCGAACTGGCCGTCGTTGCCGATGGCGAGAATCATGTCGCCGTCGGCCGTGGGGAAGTCCTGGTAGGGCACGATGTTGGGATGGCTGTTGCCCATGCGGGTAGGCAGCACGCCGCCGGCCAGGTAGTTCGAGGCCTGGTTGGCCAGGCCGGCGATCTGCACGTCCAGCAGCGCCAGGTCGACGTGCTGGCCCAGGCCGGAGCGCTCGCGCTCGGCCAGCGCGGCCTGGATGGCGATGGCCGCGTACAGTCCCGTCATCACGTCCGTCAGCGCCACGCCCACCTTTTGCGGACCGGCGCCCGGTTCGCCCTCGGCCCCGCCCGTGATGCTCATCAAACCGCCCATGCCCTGGATCAGGAAGTCATAGCCGGCCCGCGCCGCGTAGGGGCCGTCCTGGCCGAAGCCGGTGATGGAGCAGTACACCAGGCGCGGGTTCAGGGCCAGCAGGCTGGCCGCGTCCAGGCCGTAGCGGGCCAGGCCGCCCAGCTTGAAGTTCTCCAGCACCACGTCCGCCTCCATGGCCAGGCGGCGCACCAGGGCCTGGCCTTCCGGCTGGCCCATGTCGATGGTGACGGAGCGCTTGTTGCGGTTGGCGCACAGGAAGTAGGCGGCCGCGTCCGGATGCTCGCCGGCCGCGTTCTTCAGGTAGGGCGGGCCCCAGGAGCGGGTGTCGTCGCCCTGGCCTGGCCGTTCCACCTTGACCACGTCGGCGCCCAGGTCGCCCAGCACCTGGCCAGCCAGCGGGCCGGCCAGCACGCGCGACAGGTCCAGCACCTTGATGCCGCTCAGCGCGGCGCTGCGTTGTGCGGTCGCTGCCATGGGCTTACGAGAACGCGGCCAGGCCGGTGATGGCGCGCCCGATGATGAGGGCGTGCACGTCGTGGGTGCCTTCGTAGGTGTTGACCACCTCCAGGTTGACCAGGTGGCGGATCACGCCGAATTCGTCGCTGATGCCGTTCCCGCCCATCATGTCGCGTGCCATGCGGGCGATGTCGAGCGCCTTGCCGCAGCTGTTACGCTTCATGACGGAGGTCAGTTCGACGGCGGCCGTGCCTTCATCCTTCATGCGGCCCAGGCGCAGGCACGATTGCAGGCCGAGCGCGATTTCGGTCAGCATGTCGGCCAGCTTTTTCTGGATCAGCTGGTTGGCCGCCAGCGGCCGGCCGAACTGGGTGCGGTCCATGGTGTACTGGCGGGCCCGTTCGAAGCAATCCTCGGCTGCGCCCAGCGCGCCCCAGGCGATGCCGTAGCGGGCCGAGTTCAGGCAGGTGAACGGGCCTTTCAGGCCGCGCACGTCGGGGAAGGCGTTTTCTTCGGGGCAGAACACGCCATCCATCACGATCTCGCCCGTGATGCTGGCGCGCAGGCCCATCTTGCCGTGGATGGCCGGCGCGGAGAGGCCCTTCCAGCCTTTTTCCAGCACGAAGCCGCGGATGGCGCCTTCGTCATCCTTGGCCCACACGACGAACACGTCGGCGATCGGGCTGTTGGTGATCCACATCTTGGAGCCGGTCAGCTCGTAGCCGCCGGCCACCTTGCGGGCGCGCGTGATCATGCTGCCGGGGTCGGAGCCGTGGTTCGGTTCCGTCAGGCCGAAGCAGCCTATCCATTCGCCGCGCGCCAGCTTGGGCAGGTATTTCTGCTTGGTCGCCTCGGAGCCGAATTCATGGATAGGCACCATCACCAGCGAGGACTGCACGCTCATCATGGAGCGGTAGCCGGAGTCGATGCGCTCCACTTCGCGCGCCACCAGGCCGTAGCACACATAGTTCAGGCCCGCGCCGCCGTAGGCTTCCGGAATGGTGGCGCCCAGCAGGCCCAGGTCGCCCATTTCGCGGAAGATGGTGGGGTCCGTCTTCTCGTTGCGGAACGCTTCCAGGATACGCGGCGCCAGCCGGCCCTGGCTGTATTCGCGGGCCGCGTCGCGCACGGCGCGTTCGTCGGCGGTCAGCTGGTCGTCCAGCAGGAACGGGGAATCCCAGTGAAAGGCGGCTTTGCTCATGCTTGTCTCCAGTGTGTGTGCAAGGCGCCGGCGGTCGGCCGGCATGGAATCGGATGAGGCAATCTTAATCTTGGCCGCAGCCGGGCGCAAACGATTTATTCGCACTCAGATATGCATGTTGCTCATATCTTGCGGCATACTGTCGGCGTGTTCACCCTGCCTTTTGACCCAACTATTCTGGCCAGTCATGACAAGAAAAATCCCCATGCTGCAATCGCTGACCTGTTTCGAGGCCGCCGCGCGCCACGAGAGCTACACCCACGCGGCGCGCGAACTGGCGCTGACCCAGGGCGCCGTGTCGCGCCAGGTGGCCAGCCTGGAAAGCTTTCTCGGCGTGCGCCTGTTCCAGCGCACCCGCCACGGCGTGGCCCTGACCCCGGCCGGCGCCGCCTATGCGCGGCAAGTGGCGCTGCGCCTGGCCGGGCTGGAACGGGACACGCTCGACACCATGGCGCGCCAGGGCAGCGGCGGGGTGGTGCGGCTGGCCTCGGTGCCCACCTTCGCCACCCGCTGGCTGCTGCCGCGGCTGCAGGACATGCAGCGGCAGCATCCCGACATCACGGTCCACATCGACGCCCAGACCCGGCCCTTCATGTTCACGGAGGCGGAATACGACGCGGCCCTGTATGCTGGCAGCGCCGAGCAGATCGCCAACTGGCCGGGCACCCGTTCCGTGCTGCTGATGCACGAGACGGTGGTGCCGGTGGCCAGCCCGCGCCTGCTGGCCGGGCGCAAGCGGTGGACGCCGCGCGACATTGCCGGCTTGCCGCTGCTGCAGCAAAGTACCCGGCCGGAGGCGTGGCGCCAGTGGTTCGAGGCGATGGAAGTGAACGCGGAGCAGGCCATGCAGGGGCCGCGCTACGAACTGTTCTCGATGCTGGCGACGGCGGCCAGCCATGGCCTGGGCGTGGCGCTGCTGCCGGCCATGCTGGTGGAATCGGAACTGGAGCGGGGCGAGTTGCAGGTCGTGTGCGAGCGGCCGTTGGGCGGGGCCCGGGCCTACTATCTGATCACGCCCGCCAGCGCGCACGAGAAACCGCACGTCGAGCAGTTCCGCCGCTGGCTGCTGGCGCAGGCGGGACAGGAAGGATAAGCTGGGGGCGGCCCGGCCGGGCGCTGCCGGCGCGCCGCGTCAGTCGAAAGGGATAACCCGGTCGTCCGCGCCCGGCACGCAGCCTTCGGCCACGGCGCTCCAGCCATGGTGCACGACGATCCGCTGGTCGTCGTGGCAGATTTCCACCCGCTCGCTGCCGAGCAGGCGCTGGCGCATGAACGTTTCGATCGCCGCGGGCAGGCTGACCTGCAACTGCATGGCCGCGCGGTCCGCCGCCGGATGGTCGTCCAGGTTGAGCAAGGGGATGAAGTAGGGCGCCAGCATCAGCCAGCGCGAGCCCACGTCCACCGGATCCGGCGCGTAGCCTTGCGCGCGCAGCCAGTCCTGGGCGCGGGCGCGCAGGTCATCGGCGTCCGCCATGCCGGCCCAGGCCACGGCCAGCAGCTCCACCAGCCACTGGTTGCAGTTCTGG
>JAZJZQ010000320.1:28893-30130 GCA_040389625.1 Pseudomonadota bacterium
CATGCCGGCCCAGGCCACGGCCAGCAGCTCCACCAGCCACTGGTTGCAGTTCTGGTAGGCCAGGCCATAGGCATAGGCGTTGGCGCTGTAGTGCCCGGCCAGCAGGTGCAGCACGCGCGGTGTGTCGAGCAGGGCGGCCTGCAGGGGCGGGGTGGCCGAGGCGGGCAGGCGCAGCAGCGAGATGTAGCCGAGGGCGGGATCGTCCGTGCCCATGGCGAAACCGGCCAGGCCCTGGTCGTAGATGCGGGGCCGGCTTTCGTCGCAGGCGTAATACAGCTGGCGGGCCGACCAGGCGGCGTTGCCTGGCTTGTCCGGGCTTGCCGTCGTGGCCGCACGGCCAGGCTGGATAGCGTCGGCGGCGCCAAGCCGGCTATCCCCGCTGTCCGCGCTTCCCGCGTTCGCGACACTATCGGCCGTATTGGTGGCGACTATGCTATCGGCGCTATCGGCGGGCGCGGCGCGCCACGCCAGCGCCGCATGGGAATAGCGGATGCCAAAGCGCGACAGGTCCAGGCCGGAGCGGCTGATCAGGGCCACGCTGCCGGCGCTGGCGTCCAGTTCTTCCCGCACCACGGCGGCAAAGCGCAGCAGGCGGTCCTGTTCCGTCGCGTCCAGTTCATGGGCGCTGTCGCAAAAGCGCGAGGCGCCGGACAGGCCGGCGCCCTGGGCGGCGCCGCTGAAGGTGCAGGCCGCCGCCGCGCAGGCCGCCAGCAGCAGCGTGAGCGCGCGGCGCAAGGTCAGATGCCGACGGGGCGGGCGGCCAGTTCGCCATACCAGTCGTCGGCCAGCACCAGATAGAACGGCTGGCGTGTGTCGTTACGCGCGAAGGCGATGCCGTAGGCGCGGTTTTGCGCGTAGACCAGGTCGCCCTTGTCCAGGTGCTGCTGGTCGAAGGTCTTCTGCGGCAGGTCGAGCACGATGTGCTGCTCTGGCAGCTCGCCCTGCATGGTCACGCGGGCCATGCCGTCACGGGCCGGGGTGTGGGCGATGTCGATGATGCGGTAGGCGCCGTCGGCCGTCTTGTGGCCGCCGGTGGAACTGTTGCTGGAGTCGCCCAGCGAAGTCGAGATGCTGCCGCTGGAGGCGGAACCGGCGCTGGAGGCCGAGGAAGCGAAGCTTTCCGCGTGGGCGTTCAGGCCCAGTGCCAGCGCGCCGGCCAGCCATGCGAGACGAAGGGAGGTAGTCATATGCACAACAATATCCTTGATGATTAAACGGTGCGTTGCCGGCGCGGGCC
>JAZJZQ010000320.1:30230-33421 GCA_040389625.1 Pseudomonadota bacterium
CACGCGCTGGCCCACATCGAATTCAATGCCGTCAACCTGGCGCTGGACGCGCTGTGGCGCTTCCCCGGCCTGCCGGCCCAGTACTACACGGACTGGCTGCGGGTGGCGCGCGAGGAAGCGATCCATTTCTCGCTGCTGGCGGCCCATTTGCAGGTGCTGGGCCATGCCTATGGCGATTTTGCCGCCCACGGCAGCCTGTGGGAGATGGTGGAAAAGACCTGCGGCGACGTGCTGGCGCGCATGGCGCTGGTGCCGCGCACGCTGGAGGCGCGCGGGCTGGACGCGATCCCGCCGTTGCGGGCCAAGCTGGCGCAGGCCGGCGACCTGGCGGCGGCGCAGATCCTGGACATCATCCTGCGCGACGAGATCGGCCACGTCGAAATCGGCAACCGCTGGTACGGCTACCTGTGCCGGCAGCGCGGCCTGGAGCCGGGCGCCACCTACGCCGAGCTGACGGTGCGCTACCAGGCGCCGGCCGTGCGCGGCCCGTTCAACCTGGAGGCGCGGCGCCAGGCCGGCTTCACGGAAGGGGAGCTGGACGCGTTGTCGTGAGCGGCGCATCGGTGCAATCCGGGCGATGTATGTTGTATGATTTCCTGCCCGGGGCCGCGCCAGCCGCCGGCCATCTATCCTGACGAAATACGGAGGCCCTGTTGCATTGCCTGGTCATTGAAGACGAAACCGACACCGCGCGCTATATCTGCAAGGGCCTGCGCGAGGCCGGCTATACGGTGACCGCCTGCGCCACCGGGCGCGAGGGGCTGGACCTGGCCACCGGCGCCGAATGGGACATCATCGTCATGGACCGCATGCTGCCGGGCGGGATAGACGGGCTGACCATCGTCGAGCGCTTGCGGGCGCTGGGCAAGCAGACGCCCGTCATCATCGTCAGCGCGCTGACCAACATCGAGCAGCGCGTGTCCGGCCTGCGCGGCGGGGCCGACGATTACCTGTCCAAGCCATTCGCCTTTTCCGAGCTGCTGGCCCGCATCGAGGCGCTGCTGCGGCGCGCCACGCCGGGACAGGATGGCACCCAGCTGCAGGTGGCCGACCTGCGGCTGGACCTGCGCGCCATGCGCGCCACGCGCGATGGCCGCACCATCGCGCTGCAGCCGCGCGAATACCGACTGCTGGAATACCTGATGCGCCACGAGGGTCAGGTGGTCACCCGCACCATGCTGCTGGAAGCGGTGTGGGATTACCACTTCGACCCCCAGACCAATGTGATCGACGTCCAGATCAGCCGCCTGCGCACCAAGATCGACAAGGATTTTCCGGCCCCGCTGATCCACACGCTGCGCGGCATCGGTTACTGCCTGTCGGCCCGGCCGCCGGAAGCGGACCATGCTTAAGCTGCGCGGCTCCATCGCCGCCAAGCTGGTCCTGGGCTACGGCGTGCTGGGCATGGTGTCGATGGTGGCCGTATCGGCCGTGTTCTACGTCGGCACCATCGGGGTGCTGGACCAGAACATCGACGGGCGCATCGTCGCGCTGTCGGACCGGCTGCTGGCCCAGGGCCGCGACAGCAGCAGCGCCACCCTGGCCGCCGAGGTGCGGCGCCAGCTCAGCGACGGCATCGACAGCGACCGCGAGATCTTCCTGTTGCAGCGGGCCGATGGCCATGTCCTGGCCGGCAACCTGTCTGCCTGGCCGGGGCCGACCGGCGCCGAGCTGCAAAGCGCGGACGTGGTGCGCGACGGCCACGTCACGCCGGCCCGCCTGCACCGCCGCATCCTGCCCGACGGCGCCTTGCTGATCGTGGGGCGCGACCTGAGCGAGCAGGAAGCCATCCGCGCGCTGGTATGGCGGGCGCTGGTCTCGGGTGCCGGGCTGTCGCTGCTGTTCACGGTGGCCGGCGCGCTGCTGTTCCGGCGCCAGATCGAAATCCGGCTGGGCGCGATACGGCGCACGGCCGAGCAGATCGAGGCCGGTGACTTGAGCCGGCGCATTCCCGTCCGCGGCGACGACGAATTCGGCCGCCTGAACGGCGACATCAACCGCATGCTGGACCACATCGAACTGCTGATGGATGGTGTGCGCCATGTGTCGGACGCCATCGCCCACGACCTGCGCACGCCGCTGGGCCGGGTACGGGGCAAGCTGGAGGACGCGCTGCGCCATGCGCGCGAAGCGGGCGTGCTGGAAGGCGCGGCGCGCGACGCGATCGACGACATCGATGACCTGATCCGCCTGTTCGAACGGTTGCTGCAGATCGCCGAGGCCGAATCGGGCGTGCGCGGCCGGCTGTTCGAAAACGTGGACCTGAACCGCGTGGCCGAGGACCTGGCCGAAATGTACGAAGCGAGCGCCGAGGAGGCCGGCGCGCGGCTGTCGCTGGCGCTGGCGCCGCAGGCGCTGGTGCCGGGCGACCGCAACCTGCTGGCCAGTGCCCTGGCCAGCCTGCTCGACAACGCCCTCAAATATGCGGGGCAGGGCGCGGCCATCGTGCTCAGTACCAGCACGCGCGACGGCAAGGTGTGCGTGGCCGTGGGCGACGATGGCCCCGGCATCCCGGCCGGGGAACTGGGGCGGGTGACGGAGCGCTTCTACCGGCTCGACCGCAGCCGCAACCTGCCCGGCAATGGCCTGGGCCTGTCCATCGTGCAGGCCACGGCGGCCCTGCATGGCGGCACGCTGGAACTGGCCGATCGCCAGCCCGGCCTGCTGGCGCGCATCGTCCTGCCGGCCGCCGGCGCTGCCTGATCCTTCCGCTCCGGCGCCACCGGCGGCGCCACCTTTCCAATCCGTAATGTCCGCGCAATGTTGCGGCAATGTGCGTTCCCATACCATCTGTGCGCGCTGCCGTATGCGGTGGCCAATTCGCGCCGGCCGTCGCCGTCGCCATCATTGGAGCGGACATGAACCACACATTTTTGACATCACTCGTACTGGCTGCGGGCCTCGCGTGCAGCGCGTGCGCGCCGCTGCCGGCCGCGCATGACGTGGACTGGAAGAACGGCGCCCGTCACGGCTGGGTCTCCGGCTTCTACGATGCGGCCACGCCGCGCAGCGAGCTGCCCAAGTGCCTGGCCGGCGTACCGGCCGAGGAACTGGCCAGCCACCGTTTCGTGCGCATCGACTACCGCCACTCACGCCGCATGATGATCGAGGTAGGCGAGCTGCCGGGCGACTCGCCCGTCAAGCTGGGCGACCGCGTCGAGCTGTGGCCGCAGGATTGCGACCAGGGCAAG
>JAZJZQ010000321.1:0-6139 GCA_040389625.1 Pseudomonadota bacterium
CGTGCTGGCGCAGGCTGTTGGCGTCGATGACGACGATGAAGCACAGCGTGACGGCCACGCCAAAGGCCGGATGGCCGATGCCCTCGCGCAGGGCGATCAGGGTCGCCATGCTGGACACGACGGCGCTGTGGTTGCTGGGGAAGCCGCCGTTGCCCACCAGGTCGAACGCCCATTTGCGGGTCCTTACGCTGTTGATCAGGAACTTGATCGGGCCGACCGTGGTCCAGGTCAGCAAGGGGGTAACGAGGTAAGCGAGGTCCATCGGCGTGTCCTTAATTAAGCGAGTCATGGTATGCCCGTCTGGGCGGGCTGGCGGCCATTATCGCAGATGGCTATGCTGCCCCCAAAGCAAGTAATATAAAATCGGGGCCACCTCTCCCCTCTTGAGCACAGGAAGCCCCATGCAGCATTTCAAATTCTCGTTCGCCGTCACCGCCGTCCTGCTGGGCCTGGCCGCCTGGTGGGGCTTTCACCATGGCGGCGCGGCCGGGGTGCTGCAAGCCGTGTGGATCGCGACCGTGCTGGGCGTGATGGAAGTGTCGCTGTCGTTCGACAACGCCGTCGTCAACGCCTCCGTGCTACGGCACTGGAACCCGTTCTGGCAACGGCTGTTCCTGACGGTGGGCATCGTCGTGGCCGTGTTCGGCATGCGCCTGCTGTTCCCCCTGCTGATCGTCGCCTTCGCCACCGGGCTGGGACTGGTGGAAGTGTGGCACATGGCCACCGCCACGCCGGACGTGTATGCGGCCCACCTGACGGCCTCGCACGCCCAGGTGGCCGCGTTCGGCGGCGCCTTCCTGCTGCTGGTGTTCCTCAATTTCCTGTTCGACGAGGAAAAGGAACTGCACTGGCTGGGCTGGCTGGAAAAGAAAATGGGCCAGCACGGCACCGACAGCCTGGCCGTGCTGCTGGCCCTGCTGGCCGTGTTCGCCTGCATGGCGGTGGCCGGCCACGAGGAAAAATTCGGCGTGCTGACGGCCGGCGTGACGGGCGTGGCCGTGTACCTGGCCGTGCACTGGATCAGCACCCTGCTGGAAGAAGAGCCGCAGCCGGACGACGACAGCGACGCCACCGAGACGGGGGTGGAAGCGGTGGGCGCCGGCGCGGCGGCGCTGGCCCTGTCGGCGGCGGGACGGGGCGGCATCGGCGCCTTCCTGTACCTGGAAGTGCTGGACGCCTCGTTCAGTTTCGACGGCGTGATCGGCGCGTTTGCCATCACCAGCGACGTGGTGGTCATCATGCTGGGGCTGGCCATCGGTGCCATGTTCGTCCGTTCGCTCACCGTGTTCCTGGTGCACAAGGGCACGCTGGACGAATTTGTCTACCTGGAACATGGCGCCCATTACGCCATCGGCATCCTGGCCCTGATCATGCTGGCCAGCGTCAAGTACGACATCCCCGAATGGTTCACCGGCCTGTCGGGCGTGGCCTTCATTGCCATCTCGCTGTGGTCGTCCATCCTGTACAAGCGCCGGCGGGAACGGTGAAGCACGCCGGCGGCCGGCGCAAGCGCAGGCCGTCCGGTGATAAGATTGCAAACCTTGCCTTCACCCTAACGCGACATCCATGACCACATCCAAACGCATCCTGCTGTCCTTCACCGCCCTGGTGGCCGCCGCCGTGCTGCTGTTCTGCGCCTACACGTGGATCACGCTGCACCTGACCTACTCGGAAGGCGAGCGGGCCGGCTTCCTGCAAAAATTCTCCAAGCGGGGCTGGGTCTGCAAGACCTGGGAAGGAGAAATCCTGATGACATCCATGCCGGGCGCCATCCCGGAAAAGTTTGAATTCAGCGTACGCGACGACGCCGTCGCCCAGCAACTGCTGGCCGCCACCGGCAAGCGCGTGCTGCTCACCTACGAACAGCACAAAGGCGTACCGACGGTCTGCTTCGGCGAGACAGAGTACTACATCGCCAAAGTCCAGATCAGCCAGTAAGGGCCCGCCCAAGCCAAAGAAAATGGGGACACTAAAAATGGGGACGTACCCCATTTCTTAAGAATTGAGTTGCGTGCCCACTCACTTCGCAGGGTGAGCAAAAAATGGTGCGCGCTTCCAATTGTGATGGAAAAAGAGGAAGGAAAAGGGGTACGTCCCCATTTTAGAGAAAAAGGGGTACGTCCCCATTTTCTCGCATTTCTGTTTGGAGGCTGCGGCGCTGCCTGCCTGGATTGCGTCTCGATTGAACCGGCCCTTAGCGGGCGCGCCAGACGGCGCCCACCGTTTCCACGCCCTGGGTCAGGCGGCCGATGACGTCGCGGGCGATGCTGGCCGATTGCTCGCGCTCCTTGCGGGCACGGGCTGCGTCCAGCGAGGCGACGCGGGCCTGGGCTTCGGCTTGCTGGCAGACGCCCTGCTCCGCTTCCACCTTCGCTTGCAGCGCGGCCAGCGCGTTGCGGGCCGCTTGCTGACGACGCGTTTCCAATTCCAGCAATTGCTGCTTGGCGGCCGTCATGGCGGCCGTGGTGTCGGCCACCTTGCGCTGCATGGCGGCGTGCGCCTGGGCTGCGGCCAGCAGCGCTTGCTGCGCCTGGGCCTTGTCGGCCGCGGCCAGGCGGGCCGCATGCTCGGCCTGCTCGCGCTGGCGCATCGCTTCCAGTTCGGCCTGCTCCGCCTCGGCACGGGCGCGCGCTTCGGCCGCGACTTGCTTTTCCGCTTCCAGGCGGCCGGCGATGGCCTTGGTGGCGCGCGCTTCGGCGGCCGTGGTCTGGCGCTGCTGGGCCAGCTTCTGGTCGATCAGCGCCAGCGACTGGCGCTCCGCTTCCACAAATTCCTGTTCCGCCTGCAGCAGCGCTTGCGCGGCAGCGGCCTTGTCCTGCTCGACGCGGGCCCGCTCGGCCTGCACCGCGCCCAGTTCGACGGCCAGGCGGGCCTGCGCGGCCAGCGCCGTGGCGGCGGCGGCCTTCTGCTCCGCTTCCAGCGCCGTCTGCTCGGCCATCATGCGGGCCGCGGCCGTTTCCTGTTCGGCGGCGGCGGCCAGGCGCTGTTCGGCTTCATGCTGCTGGCGCAGCGCGGCGGCCTGGGCCTGCTCGGCCGCGATGCGGTGCTCGGCGGCGGCGGTGGCGATGCGCTCCACTTCCATCTTGTCCTTCATGGCGGCCAGGGCCTGCTGCTCAGCGCCGGCGCGGGCCTGCTCGGCGGCCAGCAGTTCGGCGGCGCGGACCGCACTCTGTTCGGCCAGCGCCTGGGCGACGCTCTGCGCTTCCACATGCTGGGCCAGCAATGCGATCTCGCGCTGCTCGGCTGCGTTCTGGCTGGCCGCCAGTTCCGATGCGGCGCGCGCCAGCGAGGCCCGTTCTTCGGCCAGCTGGGCGGCGCGCTGCTGCTCCAGGCTGTCGGCGCGGGCGGCGTCGGCCGCCGCTTCATCGGCCGCCTGGCGCAGCTTGGCCTGGTCCAGCGCCTGGGCTTCCGCTTCCACCTTGGCCAACGTTTTCAGTTCGGCCTCTTCCTCGGCCTGCACGCGCGCTTCGGCCACGGTGCGCAGCTGGCGGTCGACGGCGATACGGGCTTCGGTCGCCTGCAGGATGCGCGCTTCGGCATCGCGCCGGGCCTGGGCCGTGGTGACGGCCATCATTTCCAGCCGTTCGCGGTGGATGGCGGCGTCGCGGATTTCCTTCTCCGTCTGCAGGCGCAGGTGCAGCGACTGGGCGGCGCTGCGCTCGGACTCGGCCTGGGCCAGCGCGATCTGTTCGCGCTCCTGCTCCAGGTGGGCCAGGGCCCGTGCTTCTTCCAGCGCGCGCACTTCGGCGGCGGCGCGGTTGAAGGCCGATTCCAGCGCGATCTTGTCGGCGCGCTCGCGCTGCATGGTCAGTTCCAGCGCTTCCGCTTCGGCTTGCGCCAGGTTCTGGGCCGTCTGACGGGCGGCGTGGGCGTGACGCTCGCGCTCACGGGCCAGCGTGGCCATGCGGGCGTCCGCCTCGGCGATGCCCACCACTTCTTCTTTCGCGGCCTGCACGGCGGCCACGCGCTCGACGGCCTGCAGGCGGGCCTGCTCCGTTTCCGCCTTCAGTTCCTCGGCGGCGCGGGCGGCCTGTTCGGCCAGCTCCGATTCGGCCGCCATCTGTTCGGAGGCGCGCTTGCGGCTCTCTTCCTCGGCCTTGGCGCGCTGTTCGGCGGCCAGGCGGATCTGGTTGTCGGCTTCGACCCGGGCCCGCAGCTCGGCCGTCTCCTGCTTGACCGCTTCCAGCCGGGCCACGCTGGCCTGGGCGGCGGCGCGCAGCGATTCCAGGCGGTCGCGGTTGGCGGCAATGGCGTCTTCCGAGGCCTGGGCGTTTTGCAGCGCGGCGGCGGCGGCGGCGGCATCCATGGCGGCGCGGTCTTCGGCCAGGGCGCGGGCGCGCGCTTCGGCGTGGGCCCGGCTCTCGGCGGCGCAGGCGGCCTTCGCTTCGGCCTCGACCCGGGCGATGGCTTCCTGGATGGCGCGCATTTCCAGCGCGGCACGTGGCGCTTGCGGCGAGGCGCTCATCTGGTCCTGTGCATGGGCTGCGTCATCGGCCGAAAATGCAACGGTGAGGGTGGCGCCTTCGCGCTGAGCCAGTTGTGCTTGCATGAGTGTTCTCGCTTTTCGCTGCGCCCCGGCACCAACCGGGACTTCTGAGTTGCCATTATCAAACATGGCCCGGACAAGCAGAACGGCAAGGAGAGCGGGAAATACCCGCTATTTCCCGCATATGGATGTGATATAAAATTTATATCACAGGATGATTTCGATACGTTTTTCGACTTACACTGCACGCAATGACGCGCTGCGGCAGCCCCGACTCACACGGGCCACAGGGGCGGTTCGTCCATCAGCGCCACCTGTTCGCGCAGCTCCAGGATGCGGTCCTGCCAGTAGCGCTGGCTGTTAAACCATGGGAAGGCGACCGGGAAGGCCGGATCGTCCCAGCGCCGCGCCAGCCAGGCCGAATAATGGACCAGGCGCAGCGTGCGCAGCGCTTCCACCAGGTACAGCTGGCGCGTATCGAACTCGCAGAAATCTTCATAGCCGGCCAGGATGTCGCCCAGCTGGCGGATCTGCTCGTGGCGTTCGCCCGACAGCATCATCCACAGGTCCTGCACGGCCGGCCCCATGCGGCTGTCGTCGAAGTCGACGAAATGGGGGCCGGCGTCCGTCCACAGCACGTTGCCGCCGTGGCAGTCGCCGTGCAGGCGCAGCTGGGCGATGTTGGGGCCGGCCCGGTCGTAGCAGCGCCGCACGCCATCCAGCGCCTGGTCCACCACGCTGGTGTAGGCGGCCAGCAGCTCGGGCGGGATGAAATCGTTGGCCAGCAGGTAGTCGCGCGGTTCAGTGCCGAAGGTGCCGATATCGAGGCTGGGCCGCTCCGTATAAGGCTTGAGCGCGCCGACGGCGTGGATGCGGCCGATGAAGCGCCCCGTCCACTCCAGCACGGCCGGGTCGTCCAGCTCGGGCGCGCGCCCGCCGTGGCGTTCGAACACGGCGAAACGGAAGCCCTGGTATTGGTGCAGCGTCTTGCCGTCCAGCGCCAGCGCCGGCACCACGGGAATCTCGCGCTCGGCCAGTTCGGCCGTAAACGCGTGCTCCTCGAGGATGGCGGCGTCGCTCCAGCGCGCCGGCCGGTAGAACTTGGCCACCAGCGGCGCGCTGTCCTCGATGCCGACCTGGTAGACCCGGTTCTCGTAGCTGTTGAGCGCCAGCAGGCGGCCGTCGCCGCGCAGGCCCACGCTGTCGAGCGCGTCGAGCACGCAATCCGGGCTCAGGTCGGAAAAGGGATGGTGGGCGCGGGCGCCGGAGGGGTCGTCGGTATGCATGCCGCCATTGTACGTGGCTGCGCCCTGCCCGGCGCAAACAAGTGGGCAGCGCGCCGCCGCGCAGCGTATACTGTCGCCTTCAACCTTATAAAAAGAGCTAACCATGCAACTCGATCAGCCACTGAGCGAAAAAGAATTCGACGAATTAGACAATTTCCTGCTGTCCGACCGCAGCCCCGAAGATGCGATGACGATGGACACCCTGCACGGCTTCCTGACGGCCATCGCCATCGGCCCGGAGCCCATCATGCCGGCCGAATGGCTGCCCAAGATCTGGGGCCAGGATGGCAAGGACGTGCCCAAGTTCAAGAACGCCAAGGAAGAGGAACGCATCGTCAACCTGATCATGCGCTTCATGAACGAAGTG
>JAZJZQ010000322.1:0-2256 GCA_040389625.1 Pseudomonadota bacterium
GCGCGCGAAAATGACAAGCGAATGGCAAGAAATAACAAGTCCGATTGCCCCCGCTGTCCGAGAATGCTCCATCGACACCCTTGTTGAGGAGACCTCTATGACTACCCGGACCCGCCCCATGCAGGCGACCATCTTCTGTGCCCTGTTCCTGCTGGCGGCCATCATCATGCTGGCCCTGGGTGTGGATGCCCACGCCTATTACCTCCCCGCCGCCAGCCTGCTGCTGGAAGCGGCCCTGCTGTGGAAAGGCGCCAGCCTGCGCTGGTTCAAGCGCGTACTGGAATTGAACCAGCTGACGGCCATCGTCCTGATCCTGGACCTGTGGCTGGGCGACCTGCTGCACCTGCCCAAGCTGACCATCTCGGCCTCCATGCTGGCCGCCAACCTGCTGCTGGGCGGCCCGCTGATGGGCATCCTGGCCATAGGCGCGCTCGGCTCCATGCACTTCAGTAAAACCCTGCCCGGCTGGTTCCAGTCCGGCCGCGCCGCATAAGAAGGCCCGCATATGAAACTGCAATCGACCACACTGATCGCGGCCCTGGGCCTGGGCCTGGGCATGAGCGGCACCGCCGGCGCCGCCAACCTGAGCGGCACCGTCGCGCTGGAAAACGGCAAGCCCGTACTGGGCGCCATGGTGACCGTGTTTAACGAAGCGAAGAACCGCAAGGAAACCGTGTACACGGCGGCCGACGGCAGCTACGCCATCCGCACCGATTTCGGCGGCAAGCTGGCCGTGCGCACCCGCCTGGCCAACTTCGAGGACCGCAGCACGGAGACGTCGCTGGCGCCCAACGAGACGGCCACCGTCAACTTCACCATCAAGCACTTCGCCTCGGCCCAGGCGGCGTCGGACGCGCTGACGGCGTCGGCCCACAACGCCCGCCTGCCGTGGGAAAGCACGGACGACCGCAAACCGTTCGTCAGCCAGTGCATGTACTGCCACCAGATCGGCAACGCGCTGACCCGGCCGCCGCGCCCGCAAAGCGCATGGATCGCCACCATCAACCGCATGGAAGGCTATTTCGCCCAGCTCAGCGGCAAGGAAATCCAGACCATCAGCGGCGTGCTCACGCGCGGCTTCGACGGCAAGCCGGTGGCCGCCGTGCACGACTACGCGCCCACGGCGGAACTGGCCCGCGCCAAGGTCGAACAGTGGCTGGTGGGCGACGGCATGTCCTTCATCCACGACACCGACGTGGGCGAGGACGACAAACTGTACGGCACCGACGAAGGCCACGACATCATCTGGGTGCTGGACCGCAAGACCCACAAGGTCGAGCAATATCCGCTGCCGGCGTCCGACCTGCCCGTGGGCGGCAAGTTCTCCGGCCAGCAGCTGCCGATCGGTATCTTCACCGGCAGGCACGGTCCGCACAGCACGGCCCAGGCCAAGGATGGCCGCATCTGGATCACCAACGCCCTGTCGTCCACGCTGATGTCGTTCGACCCGGTCAGCCATGCCTTCAAGGTCTACCCGATTCCGGGCGACGTGCTGTATCCGCACACCATCCGCATCGACCAGGAAGGCATCGTCTGGTGGACCAATGTGGCCTCCAACCAGGTGGGCCGCTTCGATCCGAAGACGGAGCAGATGAAGGTGATGCGCCTGCCCTCGAACGGCTTCTTCCGCTGGGTCAGCGACATGCTGTTCCCCACCATCGTCGAGCTGACCAGCTGGTTCCCCGGCAAAAACCTGCACCTGGACCTGTCGCACCAGAAGTGGTTGGGGCATAACATCCTGGCCTTCCCATACGGTATCGACATCAATCCCAAGGATGGCAGCGTGTGGTATGCCAAACTGTACGCGAACAAGATCGGCCGCATCGATCCCAAGACCATGGAAATCACGGAGTACGACACGCCGATGCAAGGCCCGCGCCGCCCCCGCTTCGATCACAATGGCGTGCTGTGGATACCGGCCTTCGACGACAGCGGCTTGATGGCCTTCGACACGGCCACCAAACAGTTCAGCAGCTACCCGCTGCCCGTGCTGGCCAAGGGTGAACATGAAGTGCCGTACGCGCTCAACATCCATCCGCGCACGGGCGACGTGTGGATCACGGCCAATAACTCGGACCGCGTGCTGCGCTTTACGCCATCGACCAAGACCTTCCTCAGCTACCCCAGCCCGACCCGGGTGACGGTGCTGCGCGACCTGGTGTTCACCAAGGACAACCGCGTCTGTTCCAGCCTGTCGAACCTGCCGGCTTACGGCACGGAAGATGGCCTCGACTCGTTCATGTGCATCAACCCCGA
>JAZJZQ010000323.1:0-2772 GCA_040389625.1 Pseudomonadota bacterium
TGACCTGCTTTATTTCTTTGCAGCTGGGGTCGCCTTGGCGGCAGCTTGCGAGAACTGGTTCACGGCGCTGGCCATGTTCGTTTCGATCGATTCCACGGCTTGCTTGGCGGTCTTGGTGAACTGCTCGTAACCGGCGCTGGCGTTGCCGATGGCGGTCTTCAGCAGGGCCACGGCGTTTTCGGTGCCGGCTGGGGCGTTCTTGCTCACTTCTTCCACCAGCGAGATCACCTTGCGGTTGGTCTCGGCGATCTGGGTCTCGGCGGCCTTGCTGAATTCAGCCTGGGTGCCGGAAGCGATCGATGCCAGGTGACGGCCATAAGCCACCACTTTTTCAGCCGTCGGCTGGGCCTGGGCAGCGGTCAGCGAGAAGAACTCTTGCGGATCTTTGGCCGCCAGCAGTTGCTTGGTGGTGACCGACGACTCTTCCAGCGAGGCCTTGGCGGCCGTCAGGTTCAGGTCGACGAATTTTTCCACGCCTTCGAAGGCCTTGTTGGTCAGGGCGGAGAAAATGGCGAACTGGGCTTCAAAATTGGCCTTGGTCGCATTGGAAAATTGCTCAGGGATTGAAAACATATAACTCTCCAGTAATTAGTAAATAGTCATCGATAAATGCTGCTGTTTCTACCAGTGGTACGAAGCAGATGGATCCAGCTTTCAGACCGAACAACAAATTGTGCAACGCAACAAACCCGATTTTACGGCCTTCCGGGATTAAGTCAAGCGATTTTTTGTGCGTTGCACCAAAGAAGTCTCTTTGGCCTTGTGGCACGATTTCTTGCTGGAATTGGATGTTGCCGGCCAGGGCAGGCCAGCAGCCATGGCCGCGTCCCATGCTAGACTGCGCATCGGCCCTGCCGCTCGTGCTCAGTCCGCCCAGGCCACCTAACCATCCAACCACCAGTGAGGACGCATGCCCAGCCCTTCCGACCAGTCCGCCGTGGACGCCGCCATCACGTCGCGCCGCTCGATCCGCGCCTATTTGCCCACGCCCGTGCCGCGGGCCGACATCGAACAATTGCTGCAGGTGGCCGCGCGCGCCCCGTCCGGCACCAACACCCAGCCGTGGAAAGTGTATGTGCTCACGGGCGAGCGCAAGCGTGCCCTGTCGGCCGCCATCCTGGCCGCCCACAACGACCCCGAGCTGGCGCGCCAGCATACGGAGGAATACGCCTACTACCCGCGCGAGTGGGTGTCGCCGTTCATCGAGCGGCGCCGCAAGGTGGGCTGGGACCTGTACGCACTGCTGGGCCTGACGCGCGAGAACAAGGCCGGCATGGCGGCCCAGCATGGCCGCAACTATGAGTTCTTCGGCGCGCCCGTCGGCCTGATCTTCACCATCGACCGCGTCATGGAGCAGGGCTCCTGGCTGGACTATGGCATGTTCCTGCAGAACATCATGGTGGCCGCCAGAGGGCGTGGGCTCGATACTTGCCCCCAGGCCGCTTTCACCCAGTATCACAAGATCATTATGTCAACGTTGTCAATTCCCGACAATGAAACGGTTGTGTGTGGGATGTCCTTAGGCTACGCTGATATGGACAAGGTCGAAAACAGCCTGGTCACGGAGCGCATGCCGGTTGCTGAATTTGTTAAATTTCTCGACTGACGACGTACCGTCCGCAGTGGCCCGGCAGGCCATTTCAACAAGCTTATCGCGAGAGCATTGCGCAGGGGAAAACTATGATACCGCCAATGTTAAATGAGCTTGCGCTTGCGCACGGTTTTGCTACACTGCAACAGTCACTCGTCTGTTCGTTTACCGGGGAATTCCATGTTTAAGCTCACGTCTGGAGCGCTGATTGCGGCGCTGCTGGTGTCGGTTCCTGTCGCCGCCCAGGCGGCCGATAGCCACCACAAGAAACATCATGCTCACAAGAGCAAGGCCGTGGCCCTGCATGAGGCGGCTGCCGCGCCGCGCGAACAGCTGGTCAAACGGGTGGTGATGGTGCATGGCCGCCGCAAGGTGGTCTATCAGCGCTTGCTGGCCGCCGCGCCAGCAGTGCCCACCATGGGCGACCTGGCCGGCCTGAACCAGACGCACGATCCGTTCGACTTGAAATCGAACGTGGCGCTGGTGCTGGACCAGAACAATGCGGAAGTGCTGTTCGAAAAGAATTCCAGCGTGTCCCTGCCAATCGCGTCGATCACCAAGATGATGACGGGCCTGGTCGTGGTGGAAGCGCAACAAGACATGAACGAGGTGCTGACCGTGACGGACGAGGACGTGGACCGCGTCAAGTTCAGCAGCTCGCGCCTGAAGGTGGGCTCGCAGCTGACGCGCGCCAACATGCTGCACATCGCCCTGATGAGTTCGGAGAACCGGGCCGCCTCGGCCCTGGGCCGCAACTATCCGGGCGGCCGGGCCGCCTTCGTCGAGGCCATGAACGCCAAGGCCCGCGAACTGGGCATGCTCGATACCCATTACGTCGATTCCAACGGCCTGTCCAAGATGAACGTGGCCAGCGCCCGCGACCTGGCCAAGCTGGCCATGGCAGCCTACCAGCACCCGCTGCTGCGCCAGTATTCCACCGATCCGAAAGCGATCGTGGAAGCAAACGGCCATCCCATGCAGTTCGGTAACACTAACCACCTGGTGGCCAATCCGAGCTGGGAGATCGGCCTGCAAAAGACCGGTTTCATCAACGAAGCGGGCCGTTGCCTGATGATGCAGGCCGTGATCGAGGGCCGCGCCGTGATCATGGTGTTCCTCGACTCCAAGGGCAAGCAGTCGCGTACGGCCGATGCCGGCCGCATGCGCAAATGGCTGGAGGC
>JAZJZQ010000324.1:0-1705 GCA_040389625.1 Pseudomonadota bacterium
CCAGCGTGTCGCGCAGCCAGTCGCACTTGGCCTGGCCGCCGGCGATGCCCAGCACGCGGGCGCCGTGGCGCTTGGCGAACTGCACCACCAGCGAACCGACGGCGCCGGCCGCGCCCGACACCACCACCACTTCGCCGGCATGGGGCCGGCCCGCTTCCGTCAGGCCGAACCAGGCCGTGCGGCCCGGCATGCCCAGCACACCCAGCGCCGTCGTGACGGGGGCCTGGGCCGGGTCCAGCCGCGTCAGCGCGCCCGCGTGGACCCGCGCGTGGCTTTGCCAGCCCGTGTAGCTGTAGACCCAGTCGCCGGGCATGAAGCCGGCCGCGTTCGATGCCAGCACCTGCGATACGACGCCGCCCTGCTGCACCGTGTCGAGCGGATGGGGCTGCGGGTCGTAGGTGGGCTTGCCGGACTGGCCGATGCGCATGTAGGGATCGACGCTGAAATAACGGGCTTCGATCAGCACTTCGCGCTCGCCCAGCCGGGTGGCTAGCGCTTGCTCGACCAGTTCGTAATGGTCGGCCGTGATGTGGGCGGTCGGTTGGCGGCGGTACAGCCACTGGCGTTGGGTCAGGGTGGGCATGGCGGGCAGCATGAATGAAGGGAAAGTGGCGATGGTATGATGGCGTTCGTATCTCGTAAAGCAACTTAAATTCACTCTTGATGTCCCGATGGGAAACGATGAACCTGAGCGACCTGCGCATTTTCACCCGCGCCGCCCACAGTCCTACGCTGGGCGCGGCGGCGCAGGAACTGCACCTGACGCCGTCGGCCGTGTCCAAGGCCATCCGCCGGCTTGAGGATGACCTGGGCAAGCCCTTGTTCGACCGCGGCGCCCGGCAGTTGGCGCTGAACGGCCATGGCCAGCTGTTGCTGCAGCGGGCCCAGACCTTGCTGGCGCTGGCCGACCAGGCCCGCAGCGACCTGATGGGCGAACAGGCCGACGTGACATGCCGCGTCGGCGGCCCGGCCATTTTGCTGTGGCGCCACGGCCATGCGCTGGCGCAAGCCTTGCGCCCCTATCCGGCCGCCAGCCTGCATCTGCACGCCATGTACGAGGACGAGGCGCTGGCCGCGTTGGCGCGCGGCGAGCTGGACGCGGCCATCGTCACCGACAGCGTGACGGCGGGCCGGGCCGCCCACTGGTCGGAGCAGTGGCGGACCACGGCGCTGGGCAGCGTGACCCTGCAACTGGCGGCGGGGCCGACCCATCCGCTGGTGACGGCCTTGCCGCCCGCATCGCTGTTGCACGCAAGCACGGCCCAGGTGCTGGCCCATGATTTCGTCTGTCCGTCCCGTTCCCTGTTTTGCGGCGTGCTGCGCGGCGCCCGCTCCGACGGCTGGCGCGACGACCAGCTGCCGCGCAAGATACGCTACTGGGCCGACGACTTGCAGCTGCTGCTGGCGCTGGTGCGGGGCGGTGAAGCGCTGGCCTACCTGCCCGACTTTGCGCTGGCCGGCGAGCAGTTGCGCCGCATTCATGTGACCGATTGCGCCTATCAGTGCGTGGAACAGGTGGCGCTGGTGTGGAACGGGGCCGGCGGCGGCGCGTGGTTGCGCCAGCTGGCCGCCAGCCTGGCCGCTGCGGCAGGGCAACAGGGGCAGGACTGAGGTGACCTTGTCCGCCGGCACTTGCGTGCGCTACCGGCAGCTCCTATAGTGAAGTGAGCAGGAGTGCCACCATGACCATCGCGCTCAATTCCGT
>JAZJZQ010000325.1:0-20790 GCA_040389625.1 Pseudomonadota bacterium
GCGTGCGCAACGACATGGGCCTGACCAACGTCGAGATCATGGTGCCGTTCGTGCGTACCCTGGGCCAGGCTGAAAAAGTCGTGGACCTGCTGGGCAAGAATGGCCTCAAGCGCGGCGAAAACGGCCTGCGCCTGATCATGATGTGCGAAGTGCCGTCGAACGCCATCCTGGCCGACCAGTTCCTGCAGCACTTCGACGGCTTCTCGATCGGTTCCAACGACCTGACCCAGCTGACGCTGGGCCTGGACCGCGATTCCGGCATGGCCCTGCTGGCGGCCGACTTCGACGAGCGCGATCCGGCCGTCAAGGCGCTGCTGTCGATGGCGATCAAGGCTTGCCGCGCACAAGGCAAGTACATCGGCATCTGCGGCCAGGGTCCTTCGGACCATCCGGACTTCGCTGTCTGGCTGATGAGCGAAGGTATCGAGTCGATGTCGCTCAATCCGGACTCGGTGGTCGAAACGTGGCAGCAGCTGGCCAGCCGGCTGTAAGCTTTGTCAGGGATTTAATGGTGTAGATCGAACAATAAAAAGTTGACGCTGGCCTGATTTGCGTTAGACTGGATATATTGAAACGCATGACCAACCACCATTAATACCGACCGCATCGCAGCAAAAACCCTCGTGGCCCAGCCGGGCGGCGGGGGTTTTTGCATTTTTGAACGGAGAGCACATCATGGCTGACTGGAGTTTCTGGCTGGTGGCGGCCGGCGCTACGGCGATACTGGAACTGTTTACCGGCACCTTCTACCTGCTGATGATCGCCATCGGCCTGATGGCAGGCACGCTGGCCGCGCTGGCCGGGGCCGGCACACCGGTGCAGACACTGGTGGCGGCCGCCGTCGGGCTGGTGGCCACGGGCGTGCTCCGGCGCAGCAAGTTCGGGCGGCCCACCCGTACCGACACGGCACGCGACCCCAACGTCAACCTCGACATCGGCCAGACCATCAACGTGTCGCAGTGGCAGGACGGCACGGCGCGCGTGATGTACCGCGGCGCGCTGTGGGACGTGGAGCTGGCGCCGGGCGCCCCGGCGGCGCCGGGGCAGTACACGATACGCGAAGTGCGGGGCAGCCGCCTCATCGTCGCGGCCTGAGTGGCTGAGCGCCGCCTTTTTCACCACCATCGTTCACCATCATTCAATCAATAATAACCGGAGAGATTCTATGGAATTCGGCATCGGCAACGTCAGCCTCATCCTGTTCATCCTGGCGCTGGTCTTCGTGTTCAAGACCATCAACGTCGTCCCGCAGCAGCATGCCTGGGTCGTTGAGCGGCTGGGCAAGTTCCACGCCACGCTGGGGCCAGGCCTGAACATCGTGATCCCGTTTGTCGACCGCATCGCCTACAAGCATTCGCTCAAGGAGATCCCGCTCGACGTGCCGCCCCAGGTCTGCATCACCAAGGACAATACGCAGCTGCAGGTGGACGGCATCCTGTACTTCCAGATTACCGACGCCATGCGCGCTTCCTACGGTTCTTCCAACTACATCGCCGCCATCACCCAGCTGGCGCAGACCACGCTGCGCTCCGTGATCGGCCGCATGGAGCTCGACAAGACGTTCGAGGAGCGCGACCACATCAACACCGCCATCGTCAACGCGATCGACGAATCGGCCGCCAACTGGGGCGTCAAGGTGCTGCGCTACGAGATCAAGGACCTCACGCCACCGAAGGAAATCCTGCATTCGATGCAGGCCCAGATCACGGCCGAACGCGAGAAGCGGGCCCTGATCGCCGCCTCGGAAGGACGCAAGCAGGAGCAGATCAACATCGCCAGCGGCGAACGGGAAGCGGCCATCGCCCGCTCGGAGGGCGAGAAGCAGGCCGCCATCAACCGCGCCCAGGGCCAGGCGGCCGCCATCGTGGCGCTGGCCGACGCCACCGCCAGCGCACTGCGCGAAGTGGGCGCCGCGATCCAGGCGCCGGGCGGCGCCGACGCCGTCAACCTCAAGGTGGCCGAGCAGTACGTGAACGCTTTCGCGCAGCTGGCCAAGACCAACAATTCCGTCATCATCCCCGCCAACATGGGCGATATGAGCGGCTTGATCGCCACCGCCATGCAGGTGGTGAAATCGCAAAAATAAGCAGGCTACAGGAGAACACGATGGGAACATGGGCAACGCACGCTTTCGGCAACGACTACGCGCAGGACTGGGCGGAAGACTTGCAGGAGACGCGCAATATGGAGGCCGTCGAGAACACGCTCGACACGGCGCTCGACAACGGTGGCGATATGCTGGAGGCGCCGTTCGCGGCCGAGGCGCTGGTGGCCATCGAAGTTATCGCGCGCATGCAGGGCCACTGGGGCAAGCGCGACGAGGACAGCGAGCCGGTCGATCTGTGGATCGCCGAGCATCCGCAACGGGCGCGGCCCGACTTGGCCGAGAAGGCGCACCGCGCCATCGCGCGCATCCTGTCGGAGCAGTCGGAACTGCGCGAACTGTGGGCCGACAGCGAGCATTACGACGAGTGGCGTGCCGCCGTCGAAGAACTGAAGGGCCGTGTCAGCCTGTAGCAAGCTGGCTGTGACAGGCTGCGCGGGCTGGTGATACCGCCGCCGCGCGTGCGGGCACGGTTGAACACCAGCGCCACCGATGAACTTCCAGAGAACCGCCCATGCCCGCTGCCCGCATCGTCCTCCTGACCGCCATCGCCATGCTCGCCTTTGCCGGTAATTCCCTGCTGTGCCGGGTGGCGCTCAAGCACACGGCCATCGACCCGGCCAGCTTTACCACCGTCCGTCTCGTGTCCGGCGCGCTGGCCCTGTGGCTGATCGCGCGCCTGCGCGCGCCGGCGGCGACCGGGCAGGGCAACTGGCTGTCGGCGCTGGCCCTGTATGCCTACGCGGCCGGTTTCTCATTCGCCTACGTGAACCTGGCGGCTGCCAGCGGCGCGCTGCTGCTGTTCGGCGCCGTGCAGGCCACCATGATAGGGCGCGGCATCGCGGCCGGCGAACGGCTGGCGCCGCGCCAGCTGGCCGGGTTGCTGCTGGCCCTGGCCGGGCTGGTGGGCATGCTGCTGCCGGGCCTGACGGCGCCGCCGCTCGGTGGCGCGCTGCTGATGATGGGAGCCGGCGTGGCATGGGGCATTTACTCATTGCGCGGCAAGGGCGCGGGCGACGCCACCCGCGTCACGGCCGGCAATTTCCTGCGCGCGGCGCCGATCGCCATCGCCGTGAGCGCGGCCCTGGCCCTGGCCGGCGGCGGGGCTGGCGGCAGTGGTGGCACGGCCATTGATGGTCCCGGCCTGCTGTATGCGGTGGCGTCCGGCGCGCTCACCTCCGGCATCGGTTACGCCATCTGGTATGCGGCCCTGCCGGCGCTGCAGGCCACCAGCGCGGCCACCGTTCAGCTGAGCGTGCCCGTGATTGCGGCGCTGGGCGGCGTGGCCTTCCTGGGCGAGGCGCTCACGTTGCGGCTGGTGGCGGCGTCGGTCGCCATCCTGGGCGGCATCGCGCTCGTCATTCTGCAAAAACGGGCAGGCACGGCGTCGAAAAGATAACTACAATAAGCTCGTGTACCGACCAATACAGGAGCTGACGTCATGAGTCAGGAACGCGCACAGGCCGATGAGCAGGTCCAGCTGGAACGGCTGGCCGCGTTCCTGCGCGCGCACGCCAACGTACTGGCGTTGACAGGGGCCGGCATGAGCACGGCCTCGGGCATCCCCGGCTACCGTGACGAGGAGGGCGTGCGGCGCGGGCGCCAGCCCGTGCAGGGACCGGAGTTCCGGCGCTCCGATGCCGTGCGCCGCCGTTACTGGGCACGCAGCCTGGTGGGTTGGCCCACGCTGGCGCAAGCCGCGCCCAATGCCGGGCACACGGCGCTGGCGGAGCTGGAGCAGGGCGGTTATCTCGGCGCACTGGTCACGCAGAACGTGGACGGCCTGCACCAGCGGGCCGGCAGCCGCAGGCTGATCGAACTGCATGGGAATATCCACGGCGTGGTGTGCCTGGATTGCGGCGCGCGCCACGGCCGAGCGCAGATCCAGCACCGGCTGGTGCAGGACAACCCTGGCCTGGCCGGCGCCAGCGCCCGTCCGCTGCCCGACGGCGACGCGGAACTGGAACCGGCGGCGCTCGAGCACTTCCGCGTGCCGGACTGTATGCAGTGCGGCGGCGTGCTGCAGCCGGATGTGGTCTTCTTCGGCGATAACATTCCGCCCCAGCGCAGCGCCGACGCGCTGCAGCTGATGCATGAAGCCGATGCCTTGCTGGTGGTGGGGTCGTCGCTGATGGTGTTTTCCGGCTACCGCTTCTGCCGGCTGGCGGCGGAATCGGGCAAGCCGGTGGTGGCGCTCAACATCGGCAAGACGCGGGCCGACGATCTGCTGCACTTCAAGGTGGAGGCGGGCGCGCAGCACCTGCTGCCGCGCCTCGTAAAGCTGCTGGACTAGTTCCGCAGCAGCATGGAGCGCACGATGCCTTCCTTGGCCAGCACGTAGTCCTGGCCGGCCAGCACGAAGTTGGTGTTGGGCTGGATGACCTTGAGGTTGATGAATACCATGTCGCTCGTCTCGGCATAGGAGCCGACCACGATCGCTTGCGCGTTGTGGGTCTGCGCCACTTCGCCGATCTCGCGCGTGAGCATTAATTCGCCCTGGTTGCGCTTGAGGTAGACGGAATTACGCAGCTTCATTTCCACCATCGACAGGCCGCCCTGCGCCAGGCGGGTGGAAATCTGCTCCGACACCAGCCGGCCCAGCGTGGTGGTCTGTTCCAGCGCGTCGATGTTGACGATGGTGGCCATGATGAGCGGCTTGTCGGCGGCCAGCTTGCCGCTCAGCTGGTGCATCAGGGCGTCGGCCGCCTTGTAGTTCGATTCGATGAACTGGTTGGACGAGATGGTGGCGTAGTTGGCCTCGTCCTTGGGCGGCGTGGACGAGCAGCCCGCCAGCAGCAGCGGTACGGCGAGCAGGGTGGCGGTGGCCAGTTGTTTGAGCATTTACATATCCCCCCGCACCTTGAACATGCGGGTCAGTTTGGGCGCTTCCGGCTCCACGTCGACGATGCCGTACAGGTGGCGGTCGCTGTCGGCCACGTAATAGGCCGCGCTGTTGCGCGCCACGTAGCGGTACTGGTCGGTGACGGACACGGTGACGATGATTTCCGTGCGCGGCGTGGCGCCCGGTGCGAACTGGTCGTTGAACCAGTTATAGGAATCGTAGGCGCCCATGCCGGCGGCGACGATGGCCAGCGGCGGCAGGTCGATCTCGCTCAGCACCCACACGCCCGAGGCCAGCGCGGCCCGTTCGCCGTGGTAGCGGTATTGTGGCCGGTTGGCGCTGAAGGTCACGGCCTGCATGTCCAGCTCCACCTTGAGCGCGCCGGGGGCCGTGCGCGAGACGGTGTAGCCGTCGTTGACGAGCGAGGTAATGAGTTGGGCCGTCAGGGCGCGCTGGAACGGCGTGGCCTGCGGGGTGTCGGCGATGTAGAGCGGACGGCTGGGCTGCTTGGCCAACGACGTCTTCAGATGCTGCTCGATATGGCCGGCGATGACGGCCCAGTGCTCGGCCGCCTGCAGTTTTTGCTGTTTCGATACCGGGAAATTGGTGGCCAGCGGCGTGGGCGAGTAGCGCGCCGCACATCCCGCCAGAATCAGGCCGGCTCCTATCGCCGCTGCGGTTTTCAGCACCATGTTGGCCTCGTCATCGTCTAGATTTGCTCAGTAGTGTATGCATTCCGGCGCGGCGCGTACGCCAGGCGGAACTATCCTGCCGCAGTGTAGCATGGATGTTGCTGCTTAGAAACTCGCGGTGTTACAAAAAGCGCGCCGTTGCCACGGCACGCGGCCGGACGCGCGCCCCGGCAAGCGCTAGCTTACGCGGGTTTGCGCCGTTTGTGTTGACGTGGGCAGAAGTTGCGTCGCTGTGGGGTGGGCGCCACAGGAACGTGCGGCCGGCGCTGGCCGCAGCAGCAATTCGTACTTGAGTATTTGGCAAGTTTGTGACAGGATGCGCGATCCGCAACCCACACCGTAGAAGCCTGACCCGATGAACCAGCACCCAGCAGCACGCCGTATCGACGGACTGGACACCTTGCGCGCCTGCGCCATCGTGCTGGTCCTGATGTCCCACTATGCGGTGGTGGTGAGCCATAAGTCCACCTTCGGCTTCCTGACGGACATGGGCTGGATGGGGGTGGACCTGTTCTTTGTGCTGAGCGGCTACCTGATCGGCAACCAGATCCTGGCGCCGCTGGCGCGCGGCGAGGCGTTCTCGCTCAAGACCTTCTTCGCCCGCCGCCTGCTGCGCACCGTACCCAATTATTATGTGGTGCTGGCGCTCTACCTGCTGCTGCCGTCCCAGCTGGGCGGACCGCAGACGGCGCCGCTGTGGCGCTTCCTGACCTTCACCCAGAACATCGGCCTTCATTTCGGCGAGACGTTTTCGCACTCCTGGTCGCTGTGCGTGGAAGAGCAGTTCTACGTGATCCTGCCGCTGGCGGTCCTGTTCATCGCGGCCCGCCGCAAGGCCCTGCTGTGGGGCTGGCTGGCCATTGCGGCGGCCATCGCCGGCGGCATGGCGGTGCGGGGCTGGGCCTGGATGGCGCATGGGCAGAACGCGATCGGCAACACCGATTTTGCCGTCCATGTCTACTACTCGAGCTTCGCCCGCTTCGACGAACTGCTGCCCGGCGTGGCCATCGCCATGCTCAAGAACTTCCACGGCGCGCTGTATGACGCCATCCTGCGGCGCGGCCAGGCGCTGCTGCTGGGCGGCCTGGCGGCGTTGGCCGCCATCGCCTACCTGTTCCTGAACTATTACCAGATCGACGACTACGGTTTCACCTTCTCCATGATGACGTTCGGCTATCCGCTGCTGGCGGCCAGTTTCGCCATCCTCACGCTGGCCGCGCTCAGTCCGCGCAGCCTGCTGCACCGGGTGCGGATACCGGGCGCACAGCAGCTGGCCCTGTGGTCGTATGCGCTGTACCTGGCCCACAAACCCATCTTCAAGCTGGTGCTCGCGCCGCTGGCCGGCTGGCAAGTCGATACCGATGCGCCGGCGGGCATCGCGCTGGTGATGGCGGCCGCCTTGCTGGGCGGCTGGCTGCTGTACCGCCTGGTGGAGACACCGTTCATGAATCTGCGGGCGCGCTGGTTCCCCGCAACGGCCCCCGCGCCTGCGCCGGTGCGCGACGCGCGCGTCGCTAGCGCCTGACCGTGGCGCGCAGCAGGCGCAATGCCAGCGCCGTATAGGGCGGCCGCAGCAGGGCCCACACCACGTTGAAGCGCGATTGCCGCAGCACCGGCTGGGGCGTGGAGAACTCGCAATAGCCGTCGTAGCCGCGATACTTGCCAAAGCCGCTGGCGCCCACGCCGCCAAACGGTACGTCCTCCTGGGCCGCATGCAGCAGCACGTCGTTGATGGTGACGCCGCCGGAGACGGTCGCTTGCAGCACGCGCTCCGTCTCCCGCTGGTCATGGCCGAAGTAGTACAGGGCCAGTGGCCGCGGGCGTGCATTCACGTAGGCGATGGCCTGTTCGATGTCGCCGTAGGTGAGCACGGGCAGGATGGGGCCGAAGATCTCCTCGCGCATCACGTCCATCCCGTCGTGCACCTCGAACAGCAGGCGCGGCAGCATCTTTCCTCCCATGCCTGCCGCTGCTTCGCCGGCCGGATCGAGCGTCATTTCGCGTGCGCCCTTGTCGCGCGCGTCGGCCAGCAGCGCCTGCAGGTGGCGCCGGTGCGGCTCGGTGGCAATGGCGCCGTAGTCCGGATTGTCGCGCAGGCGGGGAAATAGCCGGGCTGTGGCCGTCACCAGCGCTGCGCTCAGGGCGGCCCGCTGCTCCTCCTGCACCAGCACGTAGTCGGGACCAACGCAGACCTGGCCGGCGTTGAACAGCTTGCCGAACATGATCTGGCGCGCCGCCAGTGCGAGGTCGGCACCGCGGCCGATGATGACGGGGCTCTTGCCGCCCAGTTCCAGCGTCAGCGGCACCAGGTGATCGGCGGCGGCGCGCATGATATGGCGCGCCGTGGCCGCGCCGCCAGTGAAGACGATGCGGTCGAACGGCAACGCCGTCAGCTGGCGCCCGGCCGTGGCGTCGCCCGTGACCACCGTCATTTCGTCGGGCGCGAAGAATTCGGCCACGGCCCGGGCCAGCGCGGCGGCCGTGCGGGGCGTCATCTCGGACGGCTTGAGCACGAGCCGGTTGCCGGCCGCCAGCGCGCCGGCCATGGGTACCGTCACCGTGGCGACGGGGAAGTTCCAGGCGCCGATGATGCAGATCACGCCCAGCGGCCGGCGCCGCACCTCGGCCCGCACGCCCAGCCAGCCCATGGGGAAATTGGCGCGCCGCCGCTGCGGCCGCATCCAGCGCCGCAGCTGGCGCCGCGCCGCCTTCAGACTGTCGATGGTGCCGGCGATGTCGATGGCCAGGTTCTGGGCCAGCGGCCGGCTGCCGAAATCGGCCGACATGGCCGCGCACAGCCGGTCGCAGTGGGCCGCCATCATGGCGATGGCGCGCTCGATGCGGTCCAGCCGCACGGCGTGCGCCACATGCTGGTCGGCGCGCGAGGCGCGGTGCTGGGTTTCGAAGCGCAGCGCGATGTCCTGCGCCTGCAAGGTGTTGTCGTTGTCCATATCGGCCATGTGGTTCCTGCCTGCGCCTTCAGCGCGTTGATGTACGGGCCGCCTTGATCATGTCGGCCGCTTTTTCGGCGATCATGATGGTCGGCGCATTGGTGTTGCCGGAGACGATATCGGGCATGATGGAAGCGTCCACCACGCGCAGGCCGGCAATGCCATGCACCCGCAGCTGCGGGTCCACCACGTCCAGCGGGCCGTTGCCCATGCGGCAGGTGCCCACCGGGTGATAGGCGCAATCGGCATGGCGGCGCACCAGCTGCTCGATCTCGGCGTCCGACTGGGCATGCGCTGAACGCCACGATTCGCGCCCGCCAAAACGGGTCAGCGCCGGCTGGCGCATGATGTGGCGCGCCAGCTTGAAGCCGCGCACCAGCCGGTCCACGTCGTCCTGCTCGGCCAGGAAATTGGTGTCGATGACGGGGGCGGCCAGCGGATCGGCGCTGGCCAGCGTCACGCTGCCGCGCGAGCGGGGGCGCAGCAGGCCCACGTGCAGCGAATAGCCCTTGCCCATGACAAGGTCGCGGCCATGGTTGATCAGCTTGGCGATGATGAACACCAGCTGGATATCGGCCACCGTTTCGTCCGGCCGCGTGCGCAGGTAGCCGTTACCCTCGGCGAAATTGCTGGTGAGGGCGCCGCGCCGGTGGCGCCGCCACTCGGCTATGCCCTTGCAGACTTGCCATACGCCGGCCACGGTCAGGCCGAACAGGCCGCGCCCGGCGCCCGCCTCGTAGCTGTGGACGATGTCGATATGGTCCTGCAGGTTCCGGCCCACGCCCGGCAGGTCGTGCACCACGCGAATGCCGTGGCGTTCCAATGCCGGCGCCGGGCCTATGCCGGACAGCATCAGCAGCGGCGGCGATTGCAGGGCGCCGGCCGACAGGATGACTTCCAGCGTCGCCAGCACCTGGCGCAGTATGCCGTCGCCGTCGCGGTATTCCACCCCCACGGCGCGCTTGCCGTCCATGAGGATGCGGGTGGCGCGCACCCCGGTCAGCACTTGCAGGTTGGGCCGTCCCAGGTTGGGCGTGACGTAGGCCTTGGCCGCGCTGCAGCGCTCACCGTTTCTTTGCGTGACCTGGGTCAGGCCCACGCCGTCGAGGCTGGCGCCGTTGAAGTCCGGGTTGTGGACGTGGCCGGCCTGCACCCCCGCTTCGACGAAGGCGCGGCTGTAGGGGCTGGGCTCGCGCACTTCGGCCACGTTGAGGGGACCACCGGCGCCGTGGTGGGCGTTGGCGCCGAACGTCTCGTTGTGCTCGGCCTTCTTGAAGTAGGGCAGCACGTCGTCATAACCCCAGCCCCCGTTGCCGGCGGCCGCCCAGCGGTCGTAGTCGCTGCGGTCGCCGCGCATGTACATCATGCCGTTGATCGAACTGGAGCCGCCCAGCACCTTGCCGCGCGGCTGGTAGCCTATGCGGCCGAACATGGCGGCATTGGGTGCCGTGGCAAAGGCCCAGTTGTAGAGCGGGCGCGGCACCAGGGCCGCCAGGCCGGCCGGGCAATGTATCAGGGGACTGTGGTCGGGCGGGCCCGCTTCCAGCAGGCAGACGGTGACGCCAGCGTGTTCGCTCAGGCGTGCCGCCAGCACGCAGCCGGCCGAACCGCCGCCGATGATCAGGTAATCGTAGCGCATGGCAGTCCTTCCTCAGCCGACCAGGCGCTGCGCGCCTTGCCAGTATTTTTCGCGCACCTGGCGGCGCAGCACCTTGCCCACCACGGACGTGGGCAGTTGTTCGACGAAGGCGATGCTTTTGGGTGCCTTGTGGGCGCCCAGGGTGGTCCTGGCATGGGCGATCAGCTCCTGGGCCGTGATGGCGGCGCCGGCCCGCAGTACCACCTCGGCGTGCACGGCCTCGCCCCAGTCGGCGTGCGGCACGCCCACCACGGCCGACTGCAGCACGGCAGGGTGGGACGACAGGGCTGCCTCCACCTCGACCGCGTAGACGTTGAAGCCGCCGCTGATGATCATGTCCTTCAGGCGGTCGACGATGAACAGGAAGCCGTCGCCGTCGATGTAGCCCAGGTCGCCGGACTTCCAGGCGCCGTCTGAAAATTCGGCCGCCGTTCCCTCCGGGTTGGCGTAGTAGCCGGCGATCACGCCGCGGCAGCGGATGCGGATTTCGCCGACGGCGCCGGGCGCCACGGCGTTGCCGTCCGGGTCGCAGATGAACACGTCGATGCCGGGCAGGACGCGGCCGGCCGAGGCCAGGCGCGCCACCGCCAGCGGGTCGCCGTTGTCATGTTCGCTCTTGTCGAGCACCGAGATGATGGTCATCACTTCCGTGGCGGCGTAGCCCTGGGCGAAGATCTGGCCGAAGCAGTTCACCAGTTCGCCCAGTTTGGTGGGACTCATGGGCGCGGCGCCGTACAGCACGGTGCGCAGCGAGGAGAAGTCGCGCGGGCGGGCACGCTGCAGTTCCAGCAGGCGGTACAAAATGGTCGGCACCAGGAACGAGTGGGTGACGCGCTCCGCTTCCACCACTTCGCGCCAGCGTTCCAGGTCGAGCTGGTTCATGGTCAGGTTGGCGCCGCCGGCGAAAAAGGTGGGGTAGTACAGCAGCTGCGAGCCATGCGACAGGGGCGCCACATGGACGATGCGGGTGCCGGCGTTGAATTCCAGCGCCGGATTGCTCATGGCGCTGTCGCGGCAGGCCAGGGTATTGTCGATGGTGTACATGGCGCATTTGCCGGCACCCGTGGTGCCGCCCGTGAAACGCAGCATGAAGATGTGGCGGTAGATGTCGAGTTCCACCGTGCTGTCGGCGTCCGGCGCCGCCTCCACCATGGGCCAGAACGCACGCACGCCGGGCGGGCAGGCCGGTGGCGCGTCCATGACGACGATCTCGCAACCGAGTTCGCGCAACATGCCGTAATAGCTGTCGAGCATGCGCGTTTCGATGAAGACCACGCGCGGGCGTACCAGTTCGATCTGGCGCCGGTGCTCGTCGATGGCGTCGCGCAGGTTGGTCAGTACCACCGTGCCTTCCTGTTTCAGCACGGTCGGCAGCATCATCAGGCTGAGGCTATCGTTCTCCAGCATCAGCATGAACTTGTCGCCGGCGCCGATGTGCAGCGTGTGCGTGAGGGCGGCGGCGATGCGGTTGGTCAGCAGGTGGAATTGCCAGTAGCTGTAACGCCGGTTACGCTCGACGTTGACGATGGCTTCGCGGTCGCGGTGATGTAGCGCCAGGGCCCGCATGACGCGGCCAAATTGCAGTTTCATTGCTATGTCTCCTGTTTCTTGTATGCCGGGGCGCTTACTTCGGCGCCCCATTTGCCGCAAGCGCCTTAGCGCGCGCGCAGGCGCGACGCGGCGTCGAGGCGTATCGTTTCCGCGTTCAGGTAAGCGTTCTCGATGATGTAGGCGCAGGTATGGGCAAACTCGCGCATGTCGCCCAGGCGCTTGGGCGCCTCGATCTGGCTCTTCAGGGCCTCGACGATCTTCGGTTCCAGCGTCTCCACCATGGGCGTGAGGAACAGGCCCGGCGCGATGGCGTTGACGCGGATGCCCACCTCGCCCAGTTCGCGCGCGGCCGGGATATTCATGCCCAGCAGCGCGGCCTTGGAGGCGGCGTAGGCCACCTGGCCAATCTGGCCCTCGAACGCGGCGCCGGAGGAAATGTTGATCACCACGCCCCGTTCCTCGCCCTGTTCGGGCGCATTCTTCACCATCTGCTCGGCGCACTTGGACATGACGTTGAACACGCCGTTGACGTTGACGGCCGTGACCTGGGCGAACTTGGCCAGCGGCGAGGCCTTGCCTTCGCGGTTGAGTACCTTGCACGGGGTGGGCAGGGCGGCGCAGTTGATGCATACGTGGATGGCGCCAAAGCGCGCCATGGTGGTGTCGACGGCCTGCTGCACCGATGCTTCGTCGCTGACGTCGGTGGCCACGAACAGGCAGTTGTCGCTGCCCAGGTCGCGCAGCGCCTGCGTGCCGGCGTCGGCGTTCAGGTCGAACAGGGCGACGCGGGCGCCCGCTGCCAGCAGGTAGCGGGCCGTCGCCAGACCGAGGCCGGAGGCGCCGCCCGTGATGACGATGATTTTGTCTGCAATACGCATGATGATGTCCTTGATGTGATTTAGAAGGCATTCACGCCGGTGAGGGCACGGCCGATGATCAGTTGCTGCATCTGGGTGGTGCCCTCGGGGATGGGCACGATGATGGCTTCGCGGGCCAGCTTTTCGACCAGGAACTCGGTCGTCACGCCGTTGCCGCCGTGGATCTGAACGGCCTGGCGGGCGATGGTGACGGCCGTCTCGCACGCGAAGTACTTGGCCATGGCCGCTTCCATCTCGGCCGGCACGCCCGCTTCGATCATGGAAGCGGCGCGGTAGGTCAGCAGGCGGGCCGCGTCGACGTTGGTGGCCATTTCGGCCAGCATGGCGGCGATCAGCTGGTGGCCGGCGATGACCTTGCCGTGCTGGCGACGTTCCTTGGCGTAGCGCACCGCTTCCTCCAGCGCGCGCCGGCCTATGCCCAGGCCCTGCGCGGCGACGAACACGCGCGAGCGCTCGAACAGCGACAGCGTGTTTTTCAGCCCTTCGCCTTCGTTGCCCAGCATGTTGCTGGCCGGGACGCGCACCTCGTCGAGGAAGATCTGGGCCGTGGACTGGCTGTTCAGGCCTATCTTGCGGATGCCCCGCACTTCATAGGGATGCTCCTTGCGGTCGAGCAGGAAGTGGGTCAGGCCGCGGCGCGGATCGTCGCCGGTGCGACAGGTGCAGATCAGGAAGTCCGAATATTCACCGTTGCTGATCCACGTCTTTTCGCCGCTGATGATGTAATCGTCACCATCGCGCCGGGCCCGCGTCTTGATTTCCAGGACATTGGAGCCCACGTCCGGCTCGGAGATGCCCATCGAGATGAAGCTCTCGCCCTTGAGCAGGCCGGGCAGGTAGCGTGCGCGCAAGTGAGGCGGCGCCAGCTTCTCCAGCATCACCACGCCGAAGGAGTTGATCAGCACCGGGATCGACAGGTCGGCCGAGGTGGTGGCCACTTCCTCGAACAGCATCAAGGAGGTCAGCCAGTCCAGCCCCATGCCGCCGGCCGCTTCGCTGCCCACGCCCGACACCAGGCCGAATTCGCTCAGCTTGCGCATGATGGCGCCCATCTGCGCGCGCGGCACGAACTGGTCGCGGTAAGTCTTGCTGAAGACATGATCGACTTCGGCGTCGAGATAGCGGCGCAGGCCATCGACGGCCGCTTGCTGTTCTTCCGTTCTGAATACGTATCCCATCATGTGCTCCTTATTGTTTGCCGAACAGGTTGACGGCCACGATGGCCTCTTCGATGCCATACAGGCCGCCACCGTTTTCGTGCGCGGCGATGCGCGCGCCTTGCACCTGGCGCCGGCCCGCTTCGCCGCGCAGCTGGGTCACCAGTTCATGGATCTGGCCCAAGCCCGTGGCGCCGATCGGATGGCCCTTCGATTCCAGGCCGCCGGACGGGTTGACGGGAATGCGCCCGCCGACCGTCAAGTCGCCCCGTTCCGCCGCCGGGCCGCCTTCGCCGAACGGCACCAGCATCAGTGACTCGGCGTTGAGGATCTCGCCCATGGCCGAGGCGTCGTGCACTTCGGCCACGTCGACGTCGGCCGGCGCGATCCCGGCCTGCTCGTAGGCCTGGCGCGCGGCCAGGTGGGAGATGGTCTTTTCCACCTGGTCCGGCGTGCGCTCAACGCCCATGCGCACCACGCTGGCCAGCACCTTGACGGCGCGCCCGGCGTCGCCGCGCAGCTTTTTCAGGCCGGCCGCGTTGCACACGACGACGGCGGCGGCACCGTCGCTGATGGGGGAGCACATCATCATCGTCAGCGGGTAGGTGATGGGCGGCGAGGCCAGCACCTGCTCAATGCTGCACGCTTCACGGTACTGCGACAGCGGGTTGTGCACGGAGTGGCCATGGTTCTTGGCCGCCACCGCGGCGATCTGGCGCTGGGTGGTGCCATAGCGCTGCATGTGCTGGCGGCAGATGGCCGCGTACACATCCATGAACACGCTGTAGGGACGCTCGGAGGTGGTGCCGGGCGGCGGCACGACGCCGGCGCCCAGCGCCACCAGGTTGGCGCGGTTCTGCTCCACGGTGGAGACGTCCCAGCCGCCGTCGAACACGCCAAACATCCTGGCCTTGTCGGGCACGTTCATTTTTTCCGCCCCCACTGCCATGGCGACGTCGGCGCTGCCGGCCTTGATCGCCTGCACGGCCAGGTTGAAGGCGGACGAGCCGGAAGCGCAGGCGTTTTCCACCGTGTAGACGGGGATGCCGCTCAGGCCGCAGCGGCGCATGGCGATCGGGCCGGGGATGCTGGTCTGGCCCTGCAGCTGGGCGGTGGTGGCGCTGGCGTAGAACACGGCGCCGATGTCGGCGGGAGTGGCGCCGGCGTCTTTCAGGGCCAGGCTCACGGCGGCGCCGGCCAGGTCGTAGATGCTGGTGTCGAGCAGGCGGCCGAAGGGCGTCATGCCGACGCCAGCGACGAAAATCTCATTCATGGTGTGGTGCTTTCAGGTGGGATGGGTTTAGCGGCCGGTAAATTGCGGCACGCGCTTTTCGGCGAAGGCCCGCAAGCCTTCCTGCATGTCGGCCGAGCGCATGTGCTGGCGCAGCATGACCTGTTCGTGCAGCAGGGCGTCGTCCTGGCTCTTGTCGGCGGCCGTGCGTGCCACCGCCTTCATGCGGCGCAGCGCGGCCGGGCTCTTGGCGGCGATGGTCAGGGCAAGGGCGTGGGCCGCGCCGGCCAGTTCGGCGGCCGGGTGCACTTCGGCCACCAGGCCGCAGGTATGCATCTGCGCCGCCGACAGGGTCTTGCCGGTGTAGAGCAGGTATAGCGCCATGTTGAGCGGGATCAGCCGCGGCAGCACGGCGGCGCCGCCGGCGCCCGGGTAGACGCCGAAATTGGCGTGGGCGTCGCCGATGGTGGCGCTGTCGGCCGCCAGCACGATGTCGGCGCACATGGCCAGTTCCAGGCCGCCGGCCATGGTCACGCCGTTCAATGCCGCGATCACGGGTTTGTCGAAGCGGCGCAGGCGGTCCAGCACGCGGGCCGCGTGGTCGAGGAAGTCCGCTTCGCCGGCCGGCAGGGCGGCGCCGGCCAGCACTTCCTTGAGGTCGGCGCCGGCGCAGAAGGCGGGGCCGGCGCCGGTCAACAGCACCACGCGCAGCGCGTCGCGGCGGGCGATGTCGTCGAGGTGGCGCTCCAGCTCCGCCAGCATGGCCAGGTTCATGGCGTTCATCGCCCGCGGGCGGTTAAGGGTCAGGCAGGCCACCGGGCCGGCGGCTTCGAACAAGATGGTTGGGTCATTCATGGCAAGTCTCGCTACGATCAGGTGTTACAAAACGGGGGGCCGGGACGGCGGCTGCCATCCGGGCCTGGAATTCCGCTTGCGCGGTATGCAGCTCGGCCGACAGCCGGGCCACCAGCGCCGGCGTGGTGGGCACGTCGTCGATGGCGCCGCTGCCTTGCCCGGCCGACCAGACATCCTTCCAGGCCTTGGTTTCGGGGCTGAGCTCCGCCGCGACGTCGATGCCTGGGGTGTCGGGCAGGCTGCGCGGATCGATGCCGCAGGCCAGCAACGAAGCGTTGAGGAAGTTGGCGGGGATGCCTGAGATGGCCGGCGTGTAGGTGATGTCGTCCGACTCGCTGGCTATCACCATCTGCCGGTAGCCGGCGCTGGCGCGGCTCTCGGCCACGTTGATGAAGCGCGTGCCCATGTAGGCGAAGTCGGCGCCCATCACCATGGCGGCGGCCACGTCGCGCCCGGTCGACAGGCAGCCCGACAGGATGACGGTGCCGCTGTAGAACTGGCGCACCTGGTGCAGCAGGGCGAACGGATTCTGGGTGCCGGCGTGGCCGCCGGCGCCGGCGCACACGAGGATCAGGCCATCGACGCCTTTTTCCGCGGCCTTGCGGGCATGGGCCAGGGTGGTGACGTCGTGGAACACCATGCCGCCGTAGCCGTGCACCGCGTCGACCACGTCGCGCACGGCACCTAGCGAGGTAATCACCAGCGGCACGCGATGGCGTATCGTGATCTCCAGGTCGGCCTGCAGGCGCGGATTGGTTTTGTGGACGATCAGGTTGACGCCGAACGCGGCGTCGTGCGGGCCGCGCGCCGCGGCTATTGTCTGCAGCCACTCTTCATAGCCGGCCGAGGTGCGCGCATTGAGCGCGGGGAAGGTGCCGATGACGCCGGCCCGGCAGGCGGCCGTCACCAGTTCCGGCCCGGAGACGAGGAACATGGGCGCCGTGATCAGGGGCAGCCTGAGATTGGTGCGCAGGGTGGCAGGAATAGCCATGCAAGTCTCCGTTCTGTCAGGGATTGGGCAGGTAGACGACGTGTACGTCGCCGATGCTGCCGTTGAATTTGAATGGCACGCGGTCGAAATAATCGAGCGAGACGGGCGAGCCCTCGTTGGCGCCTACGTCGAAGGTTTCGCTGGCGCTGAAGGCCAGGCTGGCCGTCATCGGCACGGTGGCGCGGGCCAGCTCCACGCCGTCCACGCGCAGCACCAGGATGGCCGGGGCGGCGCGTTTGGGAGAGCTGAGCACGGTCTCGACCTCGATGCGGTGATGGCCGGCGGCGATGGGCCGGGCCGAGTGCAGCCTGGTGCGCGAGACGGCCATGGCGTTGTACTCGTAATGCAGGACGCCATGGTCGAAATACAGGGTGATGCCGCCGGCCGTGCCGCCATCCTTGTACAGCACGCCGCTGGCGTGGGCCGGCACGTCGGCCTCCACCGTCACGCGGTTGGTGCGGGCGCCGAAGCGGGGCGCCGCCAGGTCGGGCAGGCGCCGGGTGGTGGCGTTGAAATGCCATTCCGTGCGGGCACTGCCGACCCGTTCGCTGGGGCGCAGCAGCGGATACATGCCGGCGCCGATGGGGTAGACGTTGTTGGCGCGCGCTTCGGCGTCGAACAGGCGTTTGAGCTCGGCCAGCTTTTCCGGGTGTTCGGCCGCCACGTCGCGGGCCTGTGCATAGTCGTGGGCGATGTCGTACAGGGCCCAGCTGTCCTGCGCCGGGTCCCAGCCGCCCAGGCCGGCCAGGCTGGCGATCCAGGGCGTACGGGGGCCGAACACGGACGCCATCCAGCCGTCGTGGTACATGGCGCGGCTGCCCAGGGTTTCGAAATACTGGGCGTGGCGGTTGGGCGCGGCGCCGGCGTCGGCGAAGGTGGCGCGCATGCTCACGCCATCCAGCGGCATCTGTTCGGTGCCGTTGACGGACTTGGGCGGGACGATGCCGGCCGCCTCGTAAATGGTGGGCACGATGTCGGTCACGTCGTAGAACTGGGTGCGGATGGTGGCATCGGGCTTGATCGCGCGCGGCCAGGACACGGCCAGCGGCGTGCGGGTGCCGCCGAAATAGCCGGCCACCAGCTTGGTGCCCTGGAACGGGCTCTCGGCCGCCCAGGCCCAGCCGGCGTGGTAATGCTCTTCCACCTTGGGGCCGCCCAGCGCATCGAGGCCCCCATACTGCTCGTTGAGGATCTTGATCTGCTGCTCGACGGGCATGTCGACCCCATTCAGCGTCAGCATTTCGTTGATGGTGCCGCGCACGCCTTCGGCCGAGGCGCCGTTGTCGGACAGGACGTAGAAGATCAGGGTGTTGTCGCGGATGCCTTCCCGCTCCAGTTCATCGACGATGCGGCCGGCCTGGGTGTCCACATGCTCCAGGAAGCCGGCGAACACCTCCATCTCGCGCGCGTTGAAGCGCTTTTCCTGCGGTGTCAGGCTGTCCCATGCCTGCAGGCTGGCCGGGCGCGGCGTCAGCTGGGCGTCGGCCGGGATCCAGCCCATGGCCTTCTGGTTGGCGTAGGCCTGCTGGCGGTAGGTGTCCCAGCCGGTGTCGAACTTGCCCTTGTACTTGTCCGCCCATTCCTTGGCCACCTGGTGCGGCGCGTGGGTCGCGCCGGGGGTCCAGTACATGAAAAATGGCTTCTCCGGCGCCAGCGCGTGGTGGTTCTGCATCCAGTTCACGGCCTGGCTGGCCAGGTCTTCGCTCAGGTGGTACTTGGGATCGTGTGGTACTTCGATCGGCGTGGTGTCGTTGTACAGGCGCGGTGCGTATTGCGACGTCTCGGCCGCCAGGAAGCCGTAGAAGTGCTCGAAGCCGTAGCCGGTGGGCCAGTGCTCATAGGGCCCGGTGGGCGAGGTTTCGTTGGCCGGGGTGTTATGCCATTTGCCGAAGGCGGCCGTGCTGTAGCCATACTGCCTGAGCACCTCGGCCGAGGTGGCGGCCGATTTGGGCATGGCGCCCGTGTAGCCGTCGAAATCGCTGGCCAGTTCCGAGATGGTGCCAAAGCCCACGTGGTGCGGGTTGCGGCCCGTGAGCACGGCGGCCCGGGTGGCCGAGCTGATGGCGGCGGCGTGGAAGGCGTTGTAGCGGATGCCGCTGGCGGCGATGCGCGACAGGGTGGGCGTGTGGACCATGCCGCCCACCGTGTCGGCATGGGCGAAGCCCACGTCGTCGAGCATGATGATGAGCACATTGGGCGCATCCTGCTGCAGGTGCGCGGCCGGCGCGCGGCGCACCATGCGGGACTGGGCCAGCGACTCGCCCACCGTGCTGGCCGATGGCTGGGGCGGGAAGGGCAGGCTGTCCTGGGCGTTGGCCATGGGACCGGCCGCGATGGCGCCGAACGTGATCAGCCAGGGCGACAGGCTGGTGGGACGGTGGCGGTGCAATGGGTGCATAATTGTCTCCGGAGTACTGCTGCGCCCGATCGTGCGTCGGATGAAATCAGCAGGAATGGCGCCATGCTAGTCGCGGGGTGGGTGGGCGTCTGGTCATAGGCGGCACAGTTCTGGTCGATTTGGACGGCAACTGACGTGCCGTGCCGGAATTGACATGCCAAGGGCCTGTCCGTACAATTTTTCACCGCCTGTCGATACTTGGAGTTTCAATGCCGGACCCGGATGTATTGGCGTTGCCCGCCAAGCGAGCCACGCCCCCAGTCGCAGACGCGCGGCGGCACCAGCCGTCCACGATAGGCGGCTACGCGCTGGCCATCGCCAAGGCGCTGACCCATTACGGCGTGGAGGTGGAAGCGATCTTCGCGGGGCAGGGCATCCCCATGGCCATCGGCAACGACCCCATGTGGCGCCTGCCCGTGGGCACCATGACAGCGCTGTTCCGGGCCAGCGTGGCGGCCACCGGCGACCCGTATTTCGGCTTGACCGTGGCCAGGTTCATCCACATCTCGAACCTGCATGCGCTCGGTTACGCGATGGCGGCCAGCAGCACGTTGATGGACCTGTGCAAGCGGGTGGCGCGCTATTTCCATCTGGTGTCGCAGACGGGCGAGGTGATGGTGGAGGAGGTGGGCGAGCAGGTCATCCTGCGTTGCCGGATGGTGGCCGACGTGTGCGGCGAGACGGAAGACGCGTTTCTTGGCTTCCTGGTGCTGTCGATGCGCCAGTTGCACAAGGCCGAGTTCCATCCGCTGCGGGTGGAGCTGCACCACGCCATGCCGGTGCAGGGCGGCCAGCCCTATGAACAGCTGTTCCGCTCGCCGGTGCTGTTCGGGGTGGCCGAAACGACGCTGGTGCTGGACCGCGCCGACCTGCTGCAGCCATTGACGGGCGCCTGCCCGGAACTGGCCCAGCACCATGACCAGATCGCCACGGGCTACCTGGCTCGCCTGGACCGCAACGACGTGATCGCGCGGCTGCGCCACAAGATCGTCGAGTACTTACCCGACGGAGAATGTTCGCGCGAACGCCTGGCGGCGGCCATGTGCATGAGCGAGACGACGCTGCAAAACCAGCTGCGCCGGCGCGGCACCACCTTCCATGCCGTCTACGACGAAACGCGCAAGGAGATGGCGTGCGCCTATGTGTCGCAGTCGGCGCGCTCGCTGACCGATATCGCCTTCCTGCTCGGCTTTTCCGACTGCAGCAACTTCACCCGCAGTTTCAAGCGCTGGACCGGCAGTTCGCCGACGGCCTACCGGCGCGGCACCTAGCCCGGGCGCCGTTGGCGCTGGCTACATGGCCTTGATGGTGACCGGCATGCTGGCCTGCACGGTATGGCCGGCCGAATCGGTGACGACGATTTTCAGGGTATAGCTGCCCGTCATGGGATAGGCCCAGTTGATGCCGATATTGAGTCCGCTCGGCGCGAATATCATGCCCAGCGGGGCGCCGGAAATGGAGATCGACACGTAGCTGCTGCCCGGCGCGCTGATGCCGATGG
>JAZJZQ010000326.1:0-1352 GCA_040389625.1 Pseudomonadota bacterium
GTGGCGGCCGACAGGGTCCAGCCCAGGTGGCCGTGGCCCGTGTTGTAGAACACGCAGGGCGACTTGCCGCGGCCTACGCGCGGCATCAGGTCCGGCATCATGGGGCGCAGGCCGGCCCATGGCGTCACGTTGCGCGTGCTCACGCCGGGGAAGCATTGCTGCACCCAGTCCACCAGCGGCCGGATGCGGTCGGCCCGGATGTCGCGGTTAAAGCCGTTGAATTCGGCCGTGCCGGCCACCCGCAGCCGGCCCTGGCCCAGGCGGCTGCTGACCAGCTTGGTGGCATCGTCGACCAGGCTGACGGTGGGCGCGGCGGCCTGGCTGGCCGCGTCGTCCAGCTGGACGGTGATGGAATAGCCTTTGACTGGGTAGACGTTGACCCGGTCGCCCAGCATGGCCGCCAGCGCCCGGCTGGCCGTGCCGGCGCACACCACCACGCCGTCGTAGCTGGCGGTGTGGCCTTGGCCGTCCTGGCGCACGGTGACGATGGCGTTGGCGCCGTCGGCCGCCAGCGCCGTGACATCCTGTTCGTAGCGGAACTGCACGCCCAGCCGGGCCGCCGCCTGGGCCAGCCCGGTGGTAAACAGGTGGATGTCGCCGCTGCTGTCGCTCTCGGTGTAGTAGCCGCCGTAGTAGCTGCCGCGCAGCGCCGGCTCCAGCGCCTGCATTTCCTCTGGCGTGACGGCGCGCCGTTCCAGGCCGCCTCCGGCCAGCAGCCGGGTGACCTTGCGCGCGTGTTCGAAGCTGGCGCGGTCGCGGCACAGGTGCAGGATGCCGTCGCGCTTGAGGTCGAAGGCGATGCCTTCTTCGGCCGCCCAGGCGAACAGGTGCTGGCGGGCCGCGATGGCCAGGCGGGTGAGGGCGACCGTGTTGGCCTGATAGCGGGGCATGGCGGCGACGAACTGGGCGAACCAGCTCAACTTGTGCCAGCTGGGGCGCGGATGCACCAGCAGCGGCGCGTCCTGGCGCAGCATCCACTGCAGGCCCTTGACGATGGTGCCCCCGTGGTTCCACACTTCGGCATTGGAGGCCGACAGCTGGCCGCCGTTGGCGTACGACGTTTCCATCGCCGCGTAGCGGTGGCGCTCGAAGACGGTAACCTGGAAACCGCGCCGTGCCAGCGCGTAGGCGGTGGTGACGCCGGTGATGCCGCCACCGATCACTGCTATGGTTGTCATGGTGATGCAAGCTCCTGCAGCACCAGCGGGACGGACCGGCGCTGGCCACGCACGGCGGCGCCTGCTGTGTTTCCGGCTTGCGGACTGCGCGCACACTTTACCTTAAACGGGCCGCGCGCTTCAAATTTTTCTGCCCGGCGCCGGCCGGTCCGTGGCGCGGGCGCCGCGCTGTGG
>JAZJZQ010000326.1:1452-9732 GCA_040389625.1 Pseudomonadota bacterium
TTCAAATTTTTCTGCCCGGCGCCGGCCGGTCCGTGGCGCGGGCGCCGCGCTGTGGGCAGGCTGGGGCGCCGTTGCGGCGCGTGGTGGCCCGGCTTGGGCGTCGCGGTGGCGCTGCCGTGGCTCCCCGTGGCCCGGTCGTGGTCCCGTCGTGGACCTGGTCGTGGACCTGGTCGTGGTCCTAGTCGGGCGGGTGCAGGAACTGGTCCAGCACGGTGCGGATTTCGCCGTCCTGTTTCATTTCGCGCAGCACGGCGTTGAACTTGTGGATGAAGTCCTGCTTGTAGGGGAAGCGCCCGCCGTCGCGGTTGGTCACGCCCAGGTAGCCGTGTTCGGCGCTGATGGCGGCCGTTTCCGCCACCTCCAGCGCGTCGGCCTCGACCAGTTTTTCGTGCCGCAGCTTGCCCAGCTCCCACACGATGGACAGGCGGTCGTTCATGTAGCAGTCGATGCGGCCCTTGAGCAGCTTGAGCAGGTTGAGCCGGTTGCTGCGGGCCGGCACGGCGCGCAGCCGGCCCTCGCGCACGGCCTGGTCGAACTGCTTGCCGCCGCTGAGAAAGCCGGCGTTCAGGCCGATGCGCAGGCCGGTGTAATCGGCCGGCCAGTTCTTCAGCGGGCGCTGCGCCGTCACGGCGCTGTTGCAATAGACCACCAGCTGCTCGGCCAGGATGGGATCGGAATAGTCCATCCAGGGCCGCTCGGCCGGACGCAGATAGGGCGGGTAGAGGGCGAAGTTCTCGCCCGTTTCTAGCCGCACCAGGCCCCGCTTCCACGGCACCGGCTGCAGCTCGACCTGGTATTCCGGCATCTTCTTCAGCGCCAGGCGGATGATGGTGGTGTAGATGCCTTTCAGCTCGCCGTTCTCCAGGTAGGAGTAGGGCGGATAGCCGTCGTCGCCGTAGATGACGATGGGGCCGGGGGCGGCCGGCGCCGGTCCTTCGGCCGCCATGCCCACGTTCGGGACTACGTTCGCGCCCAGGCAGGCGCAGGCCAGCAGGACGGCACGCGACAGGGCACACCCGGGGGCGCGCTGGGCGGGCCGCCCGGCAAGAAGTGAGGTGCGCAGCATGGCCAGGCGCATGGTTCAGCCGCGCCGGCGCGGGCGCCGTGCCGTCTTGGCCAAGGCGGGAGCCGGCGCCGCCACGGCGGGCGGGAGGCGGCGGGCTGGAACTGATTTCCGCTGGCCGCCCGGCGTGCGCAATGGCTGGTGCATCGTAGGCCTCCTGGTCCGGGTCGGGGGAAATCTGGCGCCGCCGCCAGTCTGGGTATTATCCACCCCGACTCGCGTGCGGCAAGGCTATCCGCCCCGTCTGTTGCATTTTTGTGGCATGGATGGCCGGCGGGACCGCTTCAGGCCAGGGCCAGTGTGCCGGCATCGCTTGCTGGCAGGGGCAGCGCCAGCGTACCGACATAGCCCTCTGGCAGTGCCAGCGCATGCAGCCGGCAGTGGCCGTCCGGCGCCGCGCCCGTCCATTCGGACAAGCCCAGGCCGCGGCATTTCAGGTCCGCTTCGCGCGCCGTCCACGCCAGCGCCAGCGCCTGTGCGCGCTGCGCTGGCGGGCAAGCGGCCAGCTGGCTTGCTACCTGCGGACCCAGATAGTCGTGCGCCAGCTGGGCCCAGTCGGGCACGGGCTGCGGCCGCATCAGGTCCACGCCGACCGCGCCGTGCAGGTGCAGGGCGGCCAGCGACAGCCCGTCTTCATGGCTGATGGCGCAGCCGGGCGTGGGGCCGGACTGCGGCCGGCCGTCCGCGCCACTGAGCACGATGCGCGGCCGCTGGCCCGGCGCGGCGGCGATGGCGATCCTGGCGGCCGGCACCGCCAGCAGCCGGGCCGCCAGCTGCACCAGCGCCGCGCGCACGCGCACGCGCTGGGCGGGCCGGTCCAGGCCATCGGTGGAAACGGCGATCACATAAACGCCGGTGACTCCCGGCGGCAAGGCCAGCGGCACGCCGGCGGCCGGCGCGGGGCCGGCGAGCGGCAGAACAGGGCCAAGGCACGGCGCGGAACCGGCCGGTGGCAGAGCGGGGCCAGCGGGCTGCACGGGGCCGGCCGGTGGCAGCGCGCGGCTGGCCGGCGCGGGCACGGTGCTTACGCTGGAGGGGCCGGGCATGGCGCGCATGCTGGCGCCGTTCAGGCGCGCGCGGGGGCGGCCGGGCAGCCCACCCAGCGACTGCCGGCCGGGATGTGCTCACCCTTCATCACCAGCGTGAGCGGACCGAGGTGGGCGTCGTCGGCCACCACGGCGCTGTACAGCACGGCGCTGCGGGGGCCCAGGTAGACGCGGGCGCCGATGTTGACGTGGTCGATCTTCATCACACGGTCTTCGAACAAATGGGTCTGCGGGCAGGTCAGGGCATTGAGCTCGCTGTAGGCGCCGATGTGGACGCAGTCGAATTCCGTGATGTCGGTGGTGTCCAGGTAGACGCCGCGCCCGATGCGGCTGCCCAGCAGGTTGAACGCCAGCGGCAGCCACGGCGTGCCGCGCAGGTAGCGCATGAAGTTGGGCACGGCGATGCCCTCGTACATATTGGTCACCCCTTCGGACAGCCACACGAACGGGGTCCACATGGGTTCGGACTGCTTGCGGTAGCGGCCCAGCAGCAGCCACTTGAAGCCCACCACGAAGAAGTAGTTGCCGATGCCGTAGGCCAGGCCGGCCAGGGTCAGGTCCCACGTCACTTCGCCCCAGCGGCCGGCGCCGGCCACCGGCATCACCGACAGCACCAGCGTGTAGCCGACGGCGATCACCAGCGCATGCGGGGCGACGATGCGGAACGCTTCGATCAGGCCGCGCCCCAGGCGCCGCAGCGGCGACGGGTGGAAGGTGAGCCACTCGGGATAGCCGCTGGTGGTCTCGCGCGCGGGCAGGTTGATGGGCGGGGAGCCGAGCCAGGTGTCGCCGCTGGTCATCTGTTCATTGTCCGGCGCGCGCGAATGGACGCCGATCAGCACGTGCTCGGGCAGCACGGTGCCGTCCGGGATGTAGGCGCCGTTACCGACGAAGCTGCGATGCGAGATCACGGTCGGCTGCATGGTCATCCAGCCGCCGTCGATTTCCTCGTCGCCCAGCATGACGGCGTCGGCGATGAAGGTTTCGTCGCCCAGCGTCAGCATGTCCGGCACCACGCCCAGGGCGGTGGAGATTTCCGCGTCGCGTCCCACCTTGGCGCCCAGCAGGCGATACCAGAACGGCGCGTAGATGGTGGCGTAAATCCCGTGCAGCACGTTCAAGCTCGATTCCTGGATCTGGCTCACCAGCCACTTGGCGCAGTAGGTGTTGCCGTGGATGGCGAAGCGGCCCGGCTGCAGGCGCGGCAGCACGCTCCAGCGGATGCCGGCCGACAGCAGCGCCGTCAGCACGATCAGCACCGTGCTGGCCGGGAAGGCCAGCAGGAAGTAGCGCAGCAGCTGGACCCGCACGTCGTCGCCCTGCACCCACGGCAGCCAGCCCGCCTCGTCGAACCAGTCGATCAGCACGAAGCTGGGGAACACGGGCATGAAGAACAGGGTCACGATGAGCAGGATGCCGAACACGAAGAACACCCCTTCGCCCAGCTGGCGCGCGCCGCTCACGGCCGGGCGCGGCGGCAGGCGGGTGGCGTCGTGCGGGCCCGTGTCGCGCGCGGGCGAGCCGCTCCACACGCGCCCGGCCGGCACCCGCATGCCGTCGGCCAGGGCCGACTGGCCTTCCAGGTGGCCGGCCGCGCCGACGTGGGTGTTGCCTTCCAGGACGGCGAACGAGCCGACGCAGGCGTCGTCGTCGAGGCGGATCTGGCCCAGGCGCAGCCGGCCCCGTTCCACCCGCGCGTTTTCCAGGTTGACGGCGTTGCCGATGCTGACGCCGTCGCCGACGGACAGCAGATCGGGCGCGCGCAGCGTGAACGAGCCGACGATGACGTCACGCCCGATGCGCGCGCCCAGCGCCCGCAGCCACCAGGCGTTGAGCGAGGAGCCGCTCAGCAGATAGGCCGGCGCCGCCTCCACCAGCCGGTCGGCCAGCCACCAGCGGTAATAGGTCAGGCCCCACAGCGGATAGTCGCCCGCCTTCAGGCGCCCGGCGATCAGCCATTTGCCGGCGATGGCGATGGCGAACTCCATCACGGTGGCCAGCAGGAACACGCCGGCCGAGGCGGCGATGGCGCGCGCCACCGAGTCGCCCGGGTCGCCGGTGAAGAAGTGGTAGGTGAAGAACGGCGCCAGCCACTGCGCCATGCGCAGCGCCACCAGGCCCGGCATGGCGGCCGCCTGGGCCAGGCCGCAGCGCCAGCGCTTGAGCGCCGAGGGCGGCGTCCACGGCGCTTCGGCCGCCACGGCGGCCGGCGCTTCGGCCAGCACGGCGGCGATCTTGCCCACCTGGCGCTGCTGGTAGATGTCGCGCACGGTGACGTGGGCGAAGCGCGGGTCGGCACGCAGGGCCGACGCCAGCCGCGCGGCGAAGAACGAGTGGCCGCCCAGGTCGGTGAAGAAGTCGGCCTGGCGCAAAATAGGCTGGCCGGGGAACAGGGTGGCCAGGGCCGCGAACAGGGCCGCTTCGGCCGGCGTTTCGGGCAGGTCGGAATCGGCGCTGTCGCCGGCGGCCGGGGCCGACAGCGGCAGCGCCTTCAGTGCCTTGCGGTCGATCTTGCCCGAGGTCAGGCGCGGCATGGCGGCCAGCAGCTCGTAACGGCCCGGCACCATGTAGGGCGGCAGCTGGGCCGCCAGCGCCTGGCGCAGGGTGCGTCCTTCCAGCGCGGCGCCCGCCTCGGGCACCAGGTAGGCCACCAGCTGGTCGATGCCGTCGTCCTTGCGCAGCAGGACGGCGGCCGTGCCCACGCCCGGCAGCTGGGCCAGCAGCGCTTCGATCTCGCCCAGTTCGACCCGGAAGCCGCGGATCTTGACCTGGTCGTCGGCCCGGCCCAGGCACAGTACGTCGCCGTCGTCGGCGATGCGGGCCAGGTCGCCCGTGCGGTACAGGCGCGCGTCGTGCGCGCCGGCGCTCCATGGATTGGCGAGGAATTTTTCGTCCGTCAGGTCGGGCCGGCCCAGGTAGCCGGCCGCCAGTCCGGGACCGGTGATGCACAGCTCACCCGTCTCGCCCCGCGCCAGCAGGCGCAGGGGCGCGCCCGCCTGGGCCGCCTCGGCGTCGATCACCAGCAGGCCGTAGTTGGGCAGCGGGGTGCCGATGGTGACGGGCTTGCCCGGCGCCAGCGCGGCCAGGCTGGCCGACACGGTCGCTTCCGTGGGGCCGTAGGTGTTGAACATCTGGCGCCCGGGGCGCGACCAGCGCGCCACCAGCGATTCCGGGCACATCTCGCCGCCCAGGTTGATGATGCGCAGCGTGGGCACGTCCTGGTTGAACAGGGCCAGCAGGGTGGGTACGGCGTGCAGCACGGTGACGCCGTTGTCGGCCAGCAGCTGGGGCAGGGCGTCCGGGTCGGCGCTCACTTCGCGCGGGCCCAGGAACAGGGTGGCGCCCACCAGGTAGCTGATCCAGATTTCCTCGAACGACATGTCGAACGCCACCGAAAAGCCCTGGTACACGGTGTCGCCGGCGCGCACGCCCAGCACCGCGTTTTCGCTGCGCAGGAAGTGGCAGATGCTGCGCTGGGTGATCAGGATGCCTTTCGGCTTGCCGGTGGAGCCGGACGTGTAGATCACATAGGCCGGCGCGTCGGGCGAAACGGCGCCGCGCCGGGCCAGCACTTCGCCGGCCGCCGGCGGGGCCAGCATGGCTTCGGCCGTCCACACGGGGCGGCCCAGCTGGGCCAGCCGGGGCGCGAAGGCGGCGCAGCTGAGCACGCCGGCCGCGCTGGCGTCGTCCAGGCACACTTGCAGGCGCTCGACGGGGGTGTCCTCGTCCACCGGCAGCCAGGCCGCACCGGCCTTGGCGATGCCGGCCTGCATCACCAGCAGCTCGATGCCGCGCGGCAGCCACAGGCCCACGATCTGGCCCGGGCCCACGCCGGCGGCGATCAAACGGGCCGCCACCAGGTCGGCCTGGGCGTCCAGTTCGCCGTAGCTGAGGCGGCGGGTGCCGCACACCAGAGCCGGCTGGCCGGGGGCGCGGGCGGCGCTCGCTTCAAGCAGGTCGGCCAGGATTTCCTCGCGCAACAAGGCGTCCTGCCGGGGACCGTACAGGATGTCGGGATGCAGTTGCGGGAGGGACTGTGGTGCTAAATCGTTCATGCGGTGCTTTTCGGTATCAAATTGCCCTGCGTTTACAGACTGTACGAAGGGGCTGTCATTGTACGGCATGGCTTGCCCGCACCATAGGGAAAGCGGGTGTCCGGGTACGCTTTTCTTGCGTTCAAATATCGCAACATTTAATGATTGATTGTAAATCTTTGATAAGGATCATATTTTTTTGTCTACCCGCTCATTAGACTGGCGCCTTGCCGCCGGCCCCGCGCCCCCTCCCATCAACATCCTGGAACCCAACTAGATGCGTAAAAGCCCGACCGTGACCGACATCGAATACATCCTGCAGCCGCACGAGACCGTCGTCTCCAAGACCGATCTGCGGGGCAATATCACCTATGTCAACCAGGATTTCATCAAGATCAGCGGTTATTCGGAGGCCGAATTGATGGGGGCGCCGCAAAACATCGTGCGCCATCCCGACATGCCGGCCGCCGCCTTCGAAGACTTCTGGCGTACCTTGCAAAGCGGCAAGGCGTGGAGCGGCCTGGTGAAGAACCGTTGCAAGAACGGCGACTACTACTGGGTGGACGTGAGCGCGGCGCCCCTGTACGAGCGGGGGCGCGTGGTGGGCTACACCTCGATCCGCATCCGGCCCGAGCGCGCCGCCGTGGCCGCCGCCGACGCCGCCTACCGGGCGCTGGCGGCCAGCGGCGGCAAGCTGGCCGTGCGCGAGGGCGCCGTCGTGGCGCGCACCCGCCACGGCTTGCGCGACCGGGTGGCCGCACTGTCGATCCGGCACGGCATGCTGGGCGCGGGCGCGCTGCTGATCGCCCTGTTCGTGCTGGCTGCCAGCGGCGGGCCGGCCGTGGCCGGGAGCAGCGCGGCGGCCGGCGCAGTGCTGACGGTGGCGGGCGGCTGGCTCACCTACCGGCGCGCCGTGCAGCCGCTGGCGGGCATGCGGCGCGACCTGGAGCGCATGAGCACGGGCGACCTGAGCGGCCGGCTGGACGCGCACGGCGCGGCCGAAGTGAGCCAGGTGCGCCAATCGCTGCGGGTGCTGCAGGTCAACCTCAAGCTGCTGGTGGGGCAGATCAAGGAAGTGACGGGCATCGTCAACCGGGGCGCGCACGCGATGGCGGCCGGTAACGCCGACCTGTCGCAGCGCACGGAAGCGCAGGCCAGTTCGCTTCAGCAGACGGCCGCCTCCATCGCCCAGCTGACCGGCACCGTGCGGCAAAACGCGGCCGAGGCCCAGCACGCGGCCCGGCTGGCGGTGGCCAGTTCCGGCATCGCGGCCCGTGGCGGCCAGGCCGTGGGACAGGTGGTGCAGACCATGGGCTCGATCCGCGACAGTTCGCGCCGCATTGCCGACATCATCGGCGTGATCGACGGCATCGCCTTCCAGACCAATATTTTGGCCTTGAACGCGGCCGTGGAGGCGGCCCGCGCCGGCGAGCAGGGGCGCGGCTTTGCCGTGGTGGCGTCGGAAGTGCGCAGCCTGGCCCAGCGCTCGGCCGGCGCCGCCCACGAAATCGCCACCCTGATCGGCGACGCCGTGGCCCAGGTGGAGGCCGGCGCCGCGCTGGTGGACCAGGCCGGGCGCACCATGGGCGAGATCGTGGCGGCGGTGGACCAGGCCACCGGCATCATGGGCGAGATCAACCGCGCCAGCGGCGAGCAGAGCGCCGGCATCGAGCAGGTGCGCGGCGCCATCGCCGAAATGGACAGCGTGACGCGCAAGGATGCGGCGCTGGTGGAGCAGGCGGCGGCATCGGCGGCCAGCATGCAGCAGCAGGCGCGCAAGCTGGAAGAGCTGGTGGCCAGTTTCACGCTGGTGGCGGGGGCGGGGACTGGGAGACGGCTGGGGGAACCAGCCTGCGGTGCATGAGTTAAAATTTCCCGATGACGCACATCGACCACGCCCAATTCCCCCGCGATCTCGACGCGGTCATTGCCATCGTTCGCGAATACGTCGCCAGCGCCAGCGTGGATCTCAGGTTTCAGGACTATGAAACCGAATTCGCTGCGCTGCCCGGCAAATATGCCGGGCCGGCAGGCCGGCTTTTGCTGGCATGGAAGGATGGCCGGGTCGTCGGCTGCGTGGCTTTGCGTCAGGTCGATGCGCGGACCTGCGAAATGAAGCGGGTCTACGTGCGTCCCG
>JAZJZQ010000327.1:0-8083 GCA_040389625.1 Pseudomonadota bacterium
CCCCAACGATTGCAGTACAATGCATTGAACGCCATCCTGCGCGCCGTGCGCGCGGGGGCGCCCTTGCCCACCAGCGCTAGCGAGGCAGTCATGAACGGTCTGGAACAGGAACAATACAAGGCCCTGCAAGCCCGGCTTGAACAGGCCCGTCTGGACCTGTTGAGCCAGCTGGCCGACGACCTCGATCCGGGCGCCGACGTGCTGGCCCCGCCCGTCATGGAAGTGGAAGCGTCGCCGGCCGACAACGCCAGCAACCGCACCTTGAATGAGCTGGTGCATGAAGCGGCCGAACACTCGGCCCGCCACCTGCAGGTGGTGCGCCATGCGCTGGCCAAGTTCGACGACGGCAGTTACGGCCTGTGCGAAACATGCGGCGACCCCATCGGTTACTCACGCCTGAATGCGCGCCCGGAGGCGCGCCTGTGCATCGCCTGCCAGACGCGGGAAGAAAAGGCGCGGCGCTAAGCAAGCCACAGCGCCAAGCAAGCCGCAGCGCCATGCGCCCCGCCGCGCCTGGCGTCGGCCGCCTGGCGCGGCGCCACGATCCGTCCGGCTCGGCAGGAATAATCAGCCGTCCTAGCGCATGTGCTGGCCGCCGTTGATGGCGATCTCGGCCCCAGTCATGAAGGCCGCCTCTTCCGATGCCAGGTAGGCCACCAGGGCCGCCACCTCGTCCGGTTCGCCCAGCCGGCCGACGGCGATCTGCGGCAGGATCTTCTGTTCCATCACCTCGGCCGGCACCTCTTCCACCATGCGCGTGCGCAAGTAGCCGGGCGAGACCGTGTTGACGGTGATGCCGTGGCGCGCCGTTTCCAGCGCCAGCGCCTTGGTCAGCCCGTGCATGCCGGCCTTGGCCGCCGCATAGTTGCACTGCCCGAAGGCACCCTTCTGGCCATTGACGGAGGAAATATTGATGATGCGGCCCCAGCGCTGCTCCAGCATGCCGTCCAGCACCTGCTTGCTCATGTTGAACACGCTGTCGAGATTGGTGCGCAGCACGGCTTGCCAATCGTCCCGGCTGAGCTTGCGCAAGCTCTGGTCGCGCGTGATGCCGGCGTTGTTGACCAGCACGTCGACCCGGCCCAGCTCGGCCCGGATGCGGGCCACGGCCCGCGCGCAATCGTCATAGTCGGCCACATCCACCTGGTAGCCGCGGCAGCGCAGGCCCTCATCCTTGCGCTCTTCGATCCAGGCCTGGGCCCCGCTGTTGCCGGGCGAATAGGTGGCGGCCACGGCAAAACCGGCCCGGTACAGCCGGTGGCAGATCGCCGTGCCCAGTCCCCCCATGCCGCCCGTCACGACGGCCACGCGCTTGCTGTCCATATCCCCTCCTGATGTTGTTATAAATACACCAGTGTATGAGATATATCAGACGCAGTCTTGCGCCAGATCAAACGTGTTGCGCCTACGCCGTCAATCGTCCGACAGCCACGGCTGGTTGCGAATCTTGGCCACCTGGCGCTGGGCCAGCCAGTGCCACAGCTGCAACGCGTCGGCCTGGGACAAGGCCGTCATGTGGCGCGGGTTGGCCAGCGCGATCTCGCAGTCGCGGTCCGACCATTCCTCGAAGCGCACATTACCGCCGCCGGCCACTTCCAGCGCATACATCAAGCCGTCGTCGTAACCGAAACGCAGCACGGCCGTACCGGGGCCACCGTCCGGCCCCGTCGTCTTGCCGCTGTAGACGTCGGCCAGCGCGGCCGCCAGCTGGGCCTCGGTGGGGGCCGTCACGTCGCGACCGTCGGGCCGCGTGAGCTCTACCCATGCCTGTGTCATTGACGCGTCCCCCTCTCCTATCGTTAGCATCCTGCCGGCAGATCATGCCTGTTCTGCACGGCAGGGCCATGATGTAGCTCTGCTCCAGGCCCGGTGACGGGCGCCCCGCAGCGCACCGCAAGGCGCCGGACGGAATAGGGCATTTTTATTGTAGCAACTATCATGGGGAAAATCGCAAGCGGCGCCGCAAATTGTTGCCGGCCGCAACAAGCGGCCCCGTCATGTGGCATGAAAAAACTTCCGGCCCGCGCACCGTCCGCGCCGACCTAGGCCTTATAATCGATTTGCCCTGTTTGTTATGTTTCTGTCCATATAGCTTTCATCACGATAGGTACGCCTGATGGATCTGCACGACCAGCCCGCCGCCAGCCCGCCCGTCCCGCCGTCGCCGGACGGCTGCGGCGTGCAGCTGCAACTGTCGGTGGAGCAGGCGCCGGTGGGCATCATCTACCTGGACCGGGACGGCATGGTCGAGCGCGTCAACCCTCGCCTGTGCCAGCTGCTGGGCATGTCGCCGGCCGAGCTGCAGGGCCGCCATTACGGCCAGTTCCTGGCCGAGGCCGACCACCAGCTGATCGCGGCCGGCCAGGAAGACCTGCTGGCCGCGCCCGGCGTGCCGCAAAAGAGCGAAGTGCGCTGGCGCGGCAAGGACGATACCCTGCTGTGGACCCACGTGACCCGCTACAGCATCGCCGGCGCCGCAGGGGCGCCGCAGGGCCAGGTGTGGTGGGTCAACGACATCACCCAGCGGCGCCAGCTCAAGGACATGCTGCTGCTGTCGAACCGGGCCCTGGCGGCCTGCTCGAACGGCGTGCTGATCACCAGCGCCACCGAGCCCGACTACCCCATCATGTACGCCAACCCGGCCTTCTGCCAGATGACGGGCTACGCCCCGATCGACATCATGGGCCGCAACTGCCGCCTGCTGCAGAACGGCGACCGCGACCAACCGGCGCTGGCCGCCATCCGCGCCGCCCTGAGCCAGCGCAAGGATGCCCACGTGGTGCTGCGCAACTACCGCAAGGACGGCAGCCTGTTCTGGAACGACCTGCTGATCTCGCCCGTGCCCGACGAGCACGGCACCGTCACCCACTACATCGGCATCCTCAACGACATTACCCTGCTCAAGGAAAAGGAAGAGCGCCTCACCTACCAGTCCACGCATGACGAGCTGACGGGGCTGCCCAACCGCACCCTATTCAACGACCGCCTGCAACAAGCCATGCTGCAGGCGAGCCACCACAGCCACACGGTGGCCCTGCTGTGCGTGGGGCTGGACAATTTCGACCTGGTCAACGAAAGCCTGGGCCACGCGGCCGGCGACCAGATGCTGGCCATCGCCGCCCAGCGCCTGCAGCAATGCATGCGCGAGCACGACACGCTGGCCCGGCTGGGCGACCATGAATTTCTCGCCATCGTGGGCGCCGTCCAGGGCGGGGCCGACGTCATGCCCGTGTGCGAGCACATGTTCGCCGCGCTGGCGCCGCCGTTCACGCTGGCCGGCCAGCCGGTGCACGCCAGCGCCAGCGTCGGCATCGCCCTGTACCCGCAGGACGGGGCCGACAGCGCCACCCTGCTGCGCTACGCCGACCTGGCCCTGTCGCGCGCGCGCGAACAGGGCGGGGCCAAGTACCAGTTCTTCGCGATGGAAATGAACCAGCGCACGCTGGCGCGCATCGGCATGGAAGCCGGGCTGCGGCTGGCCATTGCGCGCGACGAACTGCGCCTGTTGTACCAGCCCGTGGTGGACTTGCAGACGGGCGCCATCGCCAGCGTGGAAGCGCTGGTGCGCTGGCAGCATCCGCAACAGGGCTTGCTGGTGGCGGCCGACTTCATCGCCGTGGCCGAGCAGGCCGGGCTGGCCGACGCCATCGGCGACTGGGTGCTGCGCCAGGCGTGCCGCGACCTCAACGCCTGGACGGCGCAACAGCTGGCGCCGCTGCCGGTGGCCGTCAACGTATCGCCGCGCCAGTTCCGCGACCGCCTGTTCGCCGGCACCGTGGCCGCCATCCTCAGCGAGCACGGCATCCTGGCGCCGGCCATCACGCTCGAGATCACGGAGGCGGCCCTGATGCAGGACAGCGCCGCCAGCGGCGCCAGCCTGGCCCGCCTCAAGGCGCTGGGGGTGCGCCTGACGCTGGACGATTTCGGCACCGGCTACGCCTCGCTGAGCAACCTCAAGCGCTACCCGTTCGACGCCGTCAAGATCGACTGCCAGTTCATCCGCGACGTCGTCACCGACAGTGGCGACGCGGCCCTGGCCAAGACCATCATCGCCATGGCCCACAACCTGGGCATCGTGGTGGTGGCTGAAGGGGTGGAGACGGAAGCCCAGTGCGACTTCCTGCGCCGCAATATGTGCGACCTGATCCAGGGCCGCTATTTCGCCGCGCCCGTCACGGCCGACGAGCTGGCCGCCATGCGGCACGCCGCGCGCGCCCTGCCGCCCCACCTGCTGCGCATCCAGAAGCAAAAGCGCAGCCTGCTGCTGGTGGATGACGAGCAGAACATCGTGTCGTCGCTCAAGCGCCTGCTGCGCAAGGACGATTACCAGATCTACACGGCCAACAGCGGCCAGGAAGGGCTGGACGTGCTGGCCCAGCACGCGGTGGACGTGATCGTGTCCGACCAGCGCATGCCCGGCATGCTGGGCGCGGACTTCCTGCGCAAGGCCAAGCTGCTGTATCCGGACACGATACGCATCATGCTGTCGGGCTATACGGAACTGCAGTCGGTGACGGACGCCGTCAACGAGGGCGCCATCTACAAATTCCTCACCAAGCCGTGGGAGGACGAACTGCTGCGCGGCCACATCGCCCAGGCCTTCCAGCTCAAGGAGATCGCCGACGACAACGAGCGCCTGCACCTGGAAGTGCGTACCGCCAACCACGAGCTGGCCGCCGCCAACCGCCGCATGGAGGAACTGTTGCTGCGCAAGGAGCGCCAGATCAGCCGCGACGAGATCAGCCTCAACGTGGCGCACGAACTGCTGCAGCACCTGCCCCTGCCCGTGATCGGCATGGACGACGCCGGCATGATCGCCTTCATCAACGGCGCCGCCGCCGCCCTGTTCCAGCACAGCGGCGCCCTGCTCGGCAACGAGGCCTGCATGGTGCTGCCGGAACTGTTCCCGGACGCGGAGCAGGCCGGCGCCCCGGCCCACCAGACCGTCATCGGCGGCCAGCGCTACGCCGTCATGGTCTATCCCATGGGCGCGCGCTCGGCGTCGCGCGGCAGCCTGATCACCCTCAGCCGCAGCGAGGCGCCGGCATGATCCGCCCGGCCGGCCAGCACATCGCCCTAGCCCAGGCCGCGCCCGGCATGGTGCTGGCGGCCGACCTGCTGGACGGCCACGGCGCCGTGCTGCTGCCGCGCGGCGCGGCCCTGACGGACGCCTCCCTGGCCAGCCTCAGGCGGCGCGGCGTGGCACACTGCACCGTCGAGCCGGCGGCGCCGGCCGACGCTGCCGTCGACGCTGAGGCCGACGCTGCGGCCCGGGCCGAGCGGGCGCGCCAGCGCGAACAGCAGCTGGCCCGGCTGCAGCACCTGTTCCGCCACTGCGCCGGGCACGAGGCCAACGCCACGCTGCTGCAGCTGCTGACCGACTACCGCAACCGGGAGTGAGCATGCCCACCATCGACGAGATCATCAAGCGGGTGCACGACCTGCCCTCGCTGCCGGCCGTGGTGGCCGAACTGCTGGCCACGGTCGAGCAGGACGACGTGGACTTGCACGCGCTGGCCGCCAAGATCACGCTCGACCAATCGCTCACGGCCAAGACCCTGCGGCTGGCCAATTCCTCGTTCTACGGCATGCCGTCCCAGGTCACCACCATCCAGCAGGCGATCGCCGTGCTGGGCTTCCACAGCATCCGCACCCTGGTGACGGCCTGTTCCGTCACCAGTGCCTTCGGGCCCGGGCCCGGCATCCATTTCGACTTCGAACCGTTCTGGCGCCACGCCGTCGGCACGGCCGTGTGCGCCCGCGTGCTGGCCCGCCATGCGCGCCTGAGCCCGGAAACGGCCTTCACGGCCGGCCTGCTGCACGACCTGGGCACGCTGGTGCTGGCCACCCGCTACCCGGCCGAGTACGACGCGGTGGAAGCGTACCGGCGCCAGCACGACTGCCTGCCCGGCCCGGCCCAGCAAGCCATCTTCGGCTACGACCACGGGCGCGTGGGCAGCGCGCTGGCGGCCCACTGGAAGTTTCCCCGTAAAATACAGGAGGCCGTGGCCGGCCACCACCAGCCCGAAGCGGGCGACACCGTCTCGCTGGCCCTGCTGATCCAGGTGGCCGATGTGCTGGCTCACGCGCTCGACCTGGCCGGGCAGGACGACGACCAGGTACCGCCCCTGTCGCAGCAAAGCTGGCGCATGCTGGCCCTGAGCGATGCCACCTGGCTGGCCGTGTTCGCGGAAACGGAAGCGACGTTCCAGGACATGTGCCAGATCCTGGTCCACTGACGGAGTACGCCCCAGCCATGAACCTCCACTTCGATCCTCCCGCCGGCAGCGACGACGCGGCACACGCCGGCATCGAACTGTCCGAATTTTTCGACGGCCATCCGGTGGCCACCTTCGCCATCGACACCAACCACGTGGTCACCCACTGGAACAAGGCGTGCGAGCAGCTGCTGGGCTGGAGCAAGGCCGAGATGGTGGGCACGCGCAACCACTGGCAAGCGTTCTATCCCAAGCAGCGGCCCCTGCTGGCCGACCTCATCGTCTCCGGGGTGGAGGACGAGATCGACCGCCACTACCTGGGCAAGCACAAGCGCTCGACCCTGATCCCCGGCGCCTACGAGAGCGAGGACTTCTTCCCCAACATCGGCGAGAGCGGCCACTGGCTGCACTTCACGGCCGCGCCCCTGCGCGACCGCCAGGGCAAGGTGGTGGGCGCGATCGAGACCCTGCGCGACGTGACGGAGCGCCGGGTGGCCGAGAACGCCCTGCGCAAGGCCCACGACAACCTCGAGAGCGTGGTCGAGAAGCGCACCGCCCAGCTGGCCGAAGTGAACTTGCGGCTGGAGGACGACATCCGCCAGCGCGAACTGGCCGACGCCGAACTGCGCCGGCGCAACCTGGAACTGACGGAACTGAACGAGCAGCTGTCGATGGCCCAGCAGCAGCTGGTGCAGTCGGAAAAGCTGGCCTCCATCGGCCAGCTGGCGGCCGGCGTGGCGCACGAGATCAACAACCCGATCGGCTACATCTTCTCCAACTTCGGCACCCTGCAAAGCTACCTGGACCAGCTGTTCGAGATGCTGGCCGCCTACCAGGACGCCGAGGCCAGCGTCACGGCGCCCGAAGTGGCGGCCCGGCTGCGCGCCATGCGCGAACAGATCGACCTCGACTTCCTGCGCGAGGACATCCCTTCCCTGATGAGCGAATCGAAGGAAGGCATCGTGCGCGTGCGCCACATCGTGCAGGACTTGAAGGATTTTTCGCGGGTGGACGCCAACCAGGAATGGGTGTGGGCCGACCTGCACCAGGGCATCGATTCCACCCTCAACATCGTCAGCAACGAAGTCAAGTACAAGGCCGACGTGGTCAAGGAATACGGCGCCATCCCCGACATCGAATGCCTGCCGCTGCAGATCAACCAGGTGGTGATGAACCTGGTGGTCAACGCGGCCCACGCCATCGGTCCCGAGCGGGGCCGGATCACGGTGCGCACCGGCACCGAGGGCGACCAGGTGTGGCTGGAAGTGGCCGACACGGGCAGCGGCATCGCGCCCGAGGCCCTGTCGCGCATCTTCGACCCCTTCTTCACCACCAAGGCCGTGGGCAAGGGAACGGGGCTAGGCCTGTCGCTCGCTTATGGTATCGTGCAAAAACATAAGGGCAGGATAGACGTCAGCACGGAGCTCGGCAAGGGCACCTGCTTCCGCGTCACGCTGCCCATCCGCCACCCCGCCGACGCCAAGGAAGCGAGCCTATGACCCCTGCCGCCCTCCCGCACAGCCCGCCCGTGCTGCAGACGGCCAGCGCCACCGTGCTGTTCGTCGACGACGAGCCCAACATCCTGTCCGCCCTGCGCCGCCTGTTCCGCCCGCGCGGCTACCGGGTGCTGACGGCCGAGAGCGGCGCCGAGGGGCTGGAAGTGCTGGAGCGGGAACCGGTCGACCTCGTCATTTCCGACATGCGCATGCCGGAAATGGACGGCGCCCGCTTCCTGGCCCAGGTGCGCCAGCGCTGGCCGGGCGTGCTGCGCCTGCTGCTGACGGGCTATTCCGACATCCAGTCGATCCAGGACGCCATCAACTGCGGCGAGATCTACCGCTACATCACCAAGCCGTGGGACGACA
>JAZJZQ010000328.1:0-6426 GCA_040389625.1 Pseudomonadota bacterium
GCCGTGCTGGGTCGGCACCATGCCGCGCGCGCCGCGCACCAGCAGCGGGTCGCCCGTCAGTTCGCGCAACTTGCGCAGCGAAGCGGAGATCGACGGTTGCGGCTGATTGAGCTTGAGCGCCACGCGCGACACGTTCTTCTCCACCAGCAGCATGTACAGGATGCGGATCAGGTGCAGGTCGAGGTGTTGCGGCAGTGCTGGCATGGTGCGATATATGTTAGGCGATATGTTAAATATACTCTAATCTTCATGTTGCCGGAACCAAATACGACTATCTTCTGTAAATTCGCCACATCTCTTACCCAAGGAATTCATGGACGCATTTGCCTATCTGATCCCGTATGGCCTTGAGTGGCTCAACCTGATCGTGCGCTGGCTGCACGTCATCACCGGCATCGCGTGGATCGGTGCCTCGTTCTACTTCGTCTGGCTGGACAACTCCATCCGTCCGCCCGCACCGGGTTCGGAACTGGCGAAAAAAGGCGTCTCGGGCGAACTGTGGGCCGTGCATGGCGGCGGCTTCTACAACCCGCAAAAATACCTGGTGGCCCCGGCCGAACTGCCCAGGGAACTGCACTGGTTCAAATGGGAGGCGTACACCACCTGGCTGTCGGGCATCGCGCTGCTCACCATCGCCTACTACTTCAACGCCCAGGCCATGATGATCGACAAGCAGGTGGCCGACATCGGCAGCTGGCAGGCGGTGGGCATCGGCATCGGCACCCTGGTCGTGGGCTGGACCGTGTATGACCTGCTGTGCCGCTCGCCGCTGGGCCAGCGCGAGCTGCCGTTCGGGATCGTGGTCTTTGCGCTGATCGTGGCCGCCGCCTATGGCCTGACCCATGTGCTGAGCGGCCGCGCGGCCTACATCCACGTGGGCGCCCTGATCGGCACCATCATGGTCGGCAATGTGCTGATGCTGATCATTCCCGGCCAGCGCAAGATGGTCGAGGCCATGCAAGCCGGCGGCCTGCCCGACCCCAAGCATGGCCAGAAGGCCAAGCAGCGCAGTGTCCACAACAACTACTTCACGCTGCCGGTGCTGTTCATCATGATCAGCAACCACTACGCCATGACTTACCGGAACGACCGCGCCTGGCTGGTGCTGGCCTTCATCATGGCGGCCGGGGTGCTGATCCGCCACTTCTTCAACCTGCGCCACAAGGGCCGCGTGGAGTGGCGCTATCCCGTGGCCGGCGTGGCCCTGCTGCTGGGCGTGGCCGTGGCCATCGCGCCGCCGGCACCGGTGGCGGTGGCGCCGGCGGCCGATCCGGCGGCGGCTTTCAACAGCGTCAAGGCCATCATCGGCCAGCGCTGCGTGAGCTGCCACTCGGCCCATCCCACCCAGCCCGGCTTTGCCACCGCGCCGCTGGGCATGGTGCTCGACAACGAGCAGCAGATCCACCAGAGCGCCGAGAAGATCTACAAGCAGGCCGTCCAGCTCAAGGCCATGCCGATCGGGAACCTGACCAATATGACGGACGCGGAGCGGGCCACCATCGCGGCCTGGTTCGAATCCGGCGCCAAGTAAGCGCGCCCACCCCTACAGAGAGAGAAGCAAGATGAGCACTCAAAAAGAACAACTGGCGGCCTGGATCGATGCCCATTTCGACGAGGAAGTGGGGGTGCTGCAGCAGGTGCTGCGCGTGCCCACCGACACCCCGCCCGGCAACAACGCGCCCCACGCGGACATGGTGGCGGAGTTGGTCAAGGCCTACGGCTGGCAGGCGGAAAAGCATGCCGTGCCGAGCGACGTGGTGCACGACTATGGCATGGAGAGCATCACCAACCTGATCGTGCGCCGGCCCTACCAGCCGGGCGGGCCCACGGTGGCCCTGAACGCGCACGGCGACGTGGTGCCGCCGGGCGACAACTGGACCTATCCGCCATACGGCGGTGTGATCGACAACGGCTACATCTACGGCCGCGCGGCCGCCGTCTCCAAGTGCGACTTCGCCACCTACATCTTCGCCGTGCGCGCGCTCGAGGCGCTGGGCGTGCCGCTCAAGGGCGGGCTGGAACTGCATTTCACCTACGACGAGGAATTCGGCGGCCTGCTGGGACCGGGCTGGCTGCTGCAGCAAAAGCTGACCAAACCGGACTTCGTGATCGCGGCCGGCTTCAGCTACAACATCGTCACCGCCCACAATGCCTGCCTGCAGTTTGAGATCACGGTGCACGGCAAGTCCGGCCACGGCGCCATGCCGGAAACGGGCCATGATGCGCTGCAGGCGGCAACCAGGATACTGAACGCCATCTACGGCCAGCTGCCGGAACTGAAGAAGCTCAAGTCCAAGGTGCCGGGCATCGACTCGCCCACCATGCTGGTGGGGCGTATCGACGGCGGCACCAATACCAACGTGGTGCCTGGCAAGGTGGTGATGAAGATGGACCGCCGCATGATTCCGGAAGAGGATCCGGTGGCGGTCGAGGCCCAGGTGCGGGCCCTGATCGAAGACGCCGTGCGCGGCGAGCCGGGCATCCGGATCGAGATCAAGCGCCTGCTGCTGTCGCACGCGCTGCGTCCGCAGCCGGGCAGCGAGCAGCTGGTGGCCAACCTGCAGCAGAACGCCAAGGTCGTGATCGGCGAGGACATCCCGGCCCAGGGCACGCCGCTGTATGCGGACGCGCGCCTGTACGGCGAGCAGGGCATCCCGGCCGTGCTGTACGGCGCCGGCCCGCGCACGGTGCCCGAGTCCAACGCCAAGAAGGCCGACGAGCGGCTGCTGCTGGAAGACTTGCGCAAGGCGACCAAGGTGGTGGCCATGACGCTGCTGGACTTCCTGGCGGCCTGATACGGCGCCGTACCGCTGCGCGGCCGCTTGTCGTATCATGCAGGCTGGACCCAGCCTGAGAGCGGCCGTGCATCGATATGAACTGATCAGCTGTCATGACTGCGGGGCGCTGCATCGCCGGCACCCGCTCGCGCCGCGCCAGAAGGCGCGCTGCGTGCGCTGCCGTTCTGTCCTCTATCGCGGCATCGGCTCCGATGCCGACCGCATGGCGGCCCTGGTGCTGGGCGCCATCCTCACCTTCCTCATCGCCCAGCTGTTCCCCATCGTCGAACTGGATGTCAACGGCCTGCGTTCCAGCGCCACCCTGCTGGGCGCGATCCGTGTGCTGTGGAGCGAGGACATGCAGGTGGTGGCGGCCATCGTCTTCCTGTGCACCATCCTGCTGCCGGCCGTGGAGCTGGGCTGCCTGCTGTACGTCACGCTGGGCCTGCGGGCCGGCCACCATCCGCCCGGCCTGCACCGGCTGCTGCGCATCGTGCAGGCGGCGCGCCACTGGGGCATGACGGAAGTGCTGATGATCGGCATCCTGATCACCATCGTCAAGATGACCAGCCTGGCGCAGGTGGTGCTGCACCCCGGCCTGTTCGCCTTTGGCGCGCTGACGCTGATGCTGGCCATTGTCACCGCGTTCGACCCGCGCATCTTGTGGCAGCTGGCCGACGAGCAGGCCCGCGCGCAAGGGGCGGCGCTGCCCGCGCCGGCGGCTGTGCTGAGCGGCGGCGCGCCCGCGTTGGCCTGCCACGTCTGCGGCCTGGTGGCCGAGGACCGGGGCCAGCATCCGCATCGGCATGCGCGCTGCGGGCGCTGCGGCGCCGCGCTGCACCGGCGCCGGCCGGACAGCGTGGGCCGCACCTGGGCGCTGCTGCTGGCCGCCGCCATCCTCTACATCCCGGCCAACCTGCTGCCGGTGATGTACACCCATTCCCTGTTCGGCAAGGAAGACGACACCATCATCAGCGGCGTGATCTACTTCTGGCACAGCGGTTCGCCGGCGCTGGCGGCCATCATCTTCATCGCCAGCATCGTGGTGCCGGTGCTGAAGCTGGCCGCGCTGTCGCTGCTGGCGTGGACGGCGCAGCGCCGCTCGCGCTGGCGCCCGCTGCAGCGCACCGTGCTGTACCGGCTGGTGGAGCTGGTGGGGCGCTGGTCCATGCTCGACATCTTTGTCATTACCCTGACTGTGGCGCTGGTGCGCTTCCAGACGCTGGCGGTAATCACGGCCGGCCCCGGCGCGCTGGCCTTTTGCGCGGTGGTGGTGCTGACCATGCTGGCGTCCATGCAGTTCGACCCGCGCCTGATCTGGGACCCTATCGTATCGACTGGAGAAACGCATGGAAGAAAAAGGCCCTGACGACACGGGCGGCCATATCCACCTGCCGGCGCCCGTGGTGGAGAAGGCCAGCCGCTGGCTGCCCTCGCTGGTGTGGCTGGTGCCGCTGCTGGCCGCGCTGATCGGCGCCACGCTGGTGGTCAAGTCCATCCTGGACCAGGGCCCCACCGTGGTCGTCAGCTTCCGCACCGGCGACGGGCTGGAACCGGGCAAGACCAAGGTCAAGTACAAGGACGTCGATATCGGCCTGGTGCGCGCCATTTCGTTGTCGCCCGACCTGTCCAAGGTGCTGGTTACGATAGACATGAGCAAGGAAGCGAAGCGCTTCACGGCCGAGGACACCCGCTTCTGGGTGGTGCGCCCGCGCGTGGGCGCGAGCGGCGTGTCGGGCTTGAACACCTTGCTGTCGGGCGCCTACATCGGCGTGGACGCGGGCAAGTCGGGCGTCACCCGTCATGACTTCACGGGACTGGAACGGGTGCCGCAGGTAACGGGCGACCAGAAGGGCAGCCAGTTCACGCTGCATGGCGAGAGCCTGGGCTCGATCGACGTCGGCTCGCCCGTGTTCTACCGCCGCATCCAGGTCGGGCAGGTGATCGGTTTCGACCTGGACGACAAGGGGCGCGGCGTGAGCATGACGGTGTTCGTCAACGCGCCCTACGACCGCTATGTGGGCGTGAACACGCGCTGGTGGCATGCCAGCGGGGTCGACGTGCGGCTGGACTCGAACGGCTTCAAGCTCAACACGCAGTCGCTGACGGCGCTGCTGGTGGGCGGTATCGCCTTCGAATCGATGAGCGGGCAGAAGCCGGAGGCGGCCGCGCCAGCGGGCACCGGCTTCCTGCTGGCGCCGGACCAGGCCAGCGCCATGCGCGAGCCGGACGGACTGCCGATCACCACCGTGCTGTATTTCGACCAGTCGCTGCGCGGGCTGTCGCCGGGGGCGGCGGTGGACTTCCGCGGCATCGTGCTGGGCGAGGTGCGTTCGGTCGGCGTCGAATACGACCAGGCCAGGAAGAGCTTCCGCATGCCCGTCACGGTGGACATGTATCCCGAGCGGCTGGGCAAGCGCTTCCAGCAGGCCATGGCGGCCGACCCGGACCGCAACGCCGGCCAGGCCGTGCTCGAGCGCCTGGTGAGCCGCGGCCTGCGCGCCCAGCTCCGCACCGGCAACCTGCTGACCGGCCAGCTGTACGTGGCGCTGGACTTCTTCCCCAAGGCGCCGGACGTGAAGCTGGACGTGAGCCAGTATCCGATGGTGATGCCGACCGTGCCCAACAGCCTCGATGAATTGCAGACCCAGATCGCCAGCATCGCCCACAAGCTCGACCAGGTGCCGTTCGGCGAGATCGGCAACAACCTGCGCGACACGCTCAAGAGCGCCGACACGCTGTTCAAGCAGGTCGACGCCCAGCTGATGCCCGAGATGAAGCAGACGCTGGGCGCGGCGCGCCAGACCTTCGGCACGGCCGAAGTGCTGCTGCAAAAGGATTCGCCGGTGCAGTCCGACCTGCGCGAAGCGCTGCAGCAGCTGACGCAAACGCTGCAATCGCTGAACGCATTGTCCGATTACCTGGAGCGCCATCCGGAGGCGCTGATACGCGGCAAACAAGGAGAACGCAAATGAAGTCCAGATCCCATGCGCGCCGGCCCCAGGCAATGAAGTCCGCTGCGGCGGCGCGTCGTGTCGCCCCGCCGGCGCGCTTGCGGCAAGTTGCGGTGACGGTGCTATCGGCGCTGGCGCTGGCCGGCTGCGCCAGTGCGCCGCCCGACCATTTCTACAGCTTGAGCAACGGTTTGCCATCGGCCGGCGCCACGATGCCGGCCACCGCGCCGTATTTCATCGAAGTGCTGGCGCCCAGTGTGCCGCCGCAGGTGGCGCGCAGCCAGCTGGTGATCACCTCTGGCGCGGGACGCATCGATTTACTGGAACAGGAACGCTGGTCGGCGCCGCTGGCGTCGGAGATCGGCCAGGCCTTGTCGCTGGCGCTGTCGGTGCGGCTGGGCGCGATCGACGTGTTCCGCACGCCCGCGCCTGAGCAAGCGGCCATCTACCGCATCAGCACCAGCGTGCAGCGCTTCGAATCGGTGCCAGGACAATACGCCTTGCTGGACGCCGTGTGGAGCGTGCGGCTGGCGGGCAGTCCCAAGGTGCTGACCTGCCGCAGCGAATTCAAAGAGTCGGTGGCTCCCGGCTATGACGCGCTGGTGGACGGTCACCGGCGCGCCGTCGGCCGGCTGGCCGACAGCATCGCAGCAGCGGTACGGCGCCTCGCCGCCGGCGGCCCCAGCTGCTGAAAA
>JAZJZQ010000329.1:0-11791 GCA_040389625.1 Pseudomonadota bacterium
TCCTGGCCCGCCATCACGCGGCGGTAGTAGCGGGCGCCGCCCAGTCCCAGCAGGACGTTTTCAAACAGATTACCCACTTGCCAGTCCTGGCCTCCCAGCGCCAGCGGCACCACGCCCGCATCGCGCAGGCGCGCCGCCATGGCATTGAACGCGGGCCAGTCCGCGGGCGGCGCGGCCACGCCGGCGCGCCGCAGCGCCGCGCCGCTGAACCACGCGCAGTTGGACTTGTGCAGGGCGACGGGCACGCCATGCAGGCCGCCGTCCACCTGCATGAACGGCAGCACGGCCGGCGACAGGACGGCCCGCCATGTCTCGGCGCCGGCCAATGCCGACAGGTCGGCCAACGCGCCGCCCTGCCCGCCCGCCGCCAGCAATTGCTGGCCATGCATCTTGAACAGGCGTTGCCGTACATCGTGCGGCGCGCTCTCGCCAGCGTCCGGCATCGGCGCCAGCGACAACCGCAGGCCATGCCGGTCCAGCTCCTGGCGTGTCAGCACCAGTGCGGCCAGGTCGGCACGGCTGTTCCAGCTATGGTGCAAAACGATATCGGATGGTGCCAATTTCCGCTCCGCCTATGCGCCGTTGCCGGTCAATACCTGCATCAGGCCGCGCATGCGGGACACGGCCAACTCGGGATCGATCAGTACGCCGGCGGCATCGGCCAGCCGGAACAATTCCGCATAATGCAAGGCGCCACGCGCCGATTGCAGGCCGGCCACCATGCTGAAATGGTCCTGGTGGCCATTCAGCCAGGCCAGGAACACCACGCCGGCCTTGTAATGGCGCGTGGGGGCGCGGAACATTTCTCGCGACAGCGCGACGGTGGGCGCCATCAGGCTCTGGTAGCGGACCATGTGGCCCGCTGCAAGCGCGTGCAAGGCGCGCGCCGCCACCGGCGCGATCGGATCGAAAATTCCCAGTAGCGCGTGCGAATGATGGCTGCCATCGCCCGCGATCAATTCGCCGTAATTGAAATCGTCGCCCGTGTACATCGCCACGCCCTGGGGCAGGCGCGCGCGCAACGCGCATTCCCAGCGGGTTTCCAGCAGCGATATCTTGATGCCCTCGATCTTGGCCGCATGGCGCTGGATAATCAGCAGCACGGTTTCCATCGCCTGCCCGACGTTGTCCGCGCCCCAGTAGCCGGCCAGCGCGGGATCGAACATGTCGCCCAGCCAGTGCAGGATCACCGGGCCGCGTACCTCGCTCAGGATGCGGTCGTAGACGTACAGGTAGTCGTCCGCGCCGCGCGCCAGCTTGCACAAGGCGCGGCTGGCCATCATGATGGCGCGCCCACCCTCACCTTCCACCACGGCGAACTGCTCGCGATACGCTTCCACCACGTCATCGAGCGTGCTGGCTGGCGTCAGCTGCAAATGATCGGTGCCGGCGCCGCAGGCCAGGTCGGCCCCCGGAATGGTGCGCGCGTGGCGCAGGCTGCGGCGTATCAGTTCCTGCGCCGAGCTCCAGTCCAGCCCCATGCCGCGCTGCGCCGTGTCCATCGCTTCGGCCACCTTGAAGCCAAGGCCGTACAGGTACTCGCGAAAGCGCAGCGTGGCTTCCCAGTCGATCACGGGTTGCGCGTCCCACGGATTGGCGCTGCGCACCGGGTCGATCACGACGTGGGCGGCGGCATAGGCCACGCGGTTGAATGGCGCCGCCGGCACCGGCGCCATCGGCGCCTTGTTGCTCAGGTCATAGCGTTGCAGCGCGCCTGCGCTGGTGGGCAATATCAGGTTCATGCTGGAGTCCTTGTGATGGTCTTGCCGAGAATATGATCCGCACCCTTTTCGGCGATCATGATGGTGGGCGCGTTGGTGTTGCTGCTGTTTACACGGGGCATGACGGAGGCGTCCACCACCCGCAAGCCCGCGATGCCGCGCAGGCGCAGTTCCGGGTCGACCACGGCGGCGGCGTCGCTGCCCATGCGGCAGGTACCGGCCGGATGGTGGTCGGTCTTGGCGTGGACGCAGGCGTAGGCGAACAGATCGGCGTCGGATACCACCTCCCGGCCCGGCAAGGCCTCCTGTTGGACGTAGCGGCGCAAGGCAGGCTGGCCCAGCACTTCGCGCGCCAGCTTCAGGCCCGCGATCGACATGGCGCGGTCGTACGGATCGGACCAGTAGTTCGGATCGATCAATGGCGCCTGCTTCGGGTCCGAGCCGGCCAGCCGCACGGTGCCGCGCGAACGGGGGCGCAGGAAGGCGGAATTGAGCGTCACCCCGGCGTTGCGCATCTTCGAGACACCCGCTTCGATGCCGGAACCGAGGCCCAGGTGGAACTGGATGTCGGGCGAGCGAGCGTCCTTGTCCGCATACCAGAAGCCGCCCGTTTCAAACAGGCTCGATGCCACCGGCCCCTGCTTGAACAGCAGGTATTGCAGTCCGGCCCAGGCCGCGTGCTGTGGCTTGGCGTACTTGTCGTAGGTATGGTCGCCCGTGCACTCGGCGATGACGAACAGGTCCAGATGGTCCTGCAAGTCGGAACCGACGCCGGGCGCGTCCAGCACCACTGGCACGCCGACCGCGCGCAGATGGTCGGCCGGGCCTATCCCCGATTGCAGCAGCAGCTTGGGCGAACCGATCGCTCCGCACGCCAGGATCACTTCCCGCTCCGCGCGGAAGGTCTCCGGCACGCCGTTCGGGTCGAGCAGCACCTTGACGCCAACCGCACGGCCCCGCTCCACCACCACGCTCAGCGTCTGTGCCTGCTTGCGCACGGTCAGGTTGGGACGCGCCATGGCCGGCCGCAGATAGGCGGTGGCGGCCGACGAACGGCGCCCGTTCAACTGCGTCAACTGGTAATAGCCAAGGCCCTCCTGGCGTTCACCATTGAAGTCCGGGTTGAACGGCAAGCCCATTTCCTGGCCGGCCTGGAAGAACGCTTCGCAGATCGGCAGTGGGCTGATCGGGTTGGACACACCCAGCGGGCCGCCATAGCCGTGGAACGGACCCGCGTAGCGCTCATTGTTTTCCGCGCGGCGGAAGTAAGGCAGCACGTCGGCATAAGACCAGCCGGTGGCGCCGTGTTCGCCGGCCCACTCGTCGTAGTCGGCCGCCGCGCCGCGCGTATAGATCTGCGCATTGATCGACGAGCCGCCGCCGATCACCTTGGCCTGCGTGTAATTGAGCACACGGTTGTCCATGTGGCGCTGCGGCGTGGTCTTCCAGCCCCACGCGCCTATGCCCTTGGTCATCTTGGCGAAACCGGCCGGCATATGAAAATAGGGATGGCGGTCGCCGCCGCCCGCTTCCAGCAACAGCACACGCAGCGCGGGATCTTCGCTCAGGCGGGCCGCCAGCACGCAACCGGCCGAACCACCGCCCACAATAATGTAATCGTACATGGCCATTCCTTTACAGTCGGGCGATCGACAGGCCGCCGTCGGCCTGGATCACGCTGCCAGTGCAAAACCCGAAGCGGCCTTCGGCCAGCGCCACCACGGCCGAGGCGATTTCGCCCGTTTCGCCCCAGCGCCCCATCGGCACCAGGCCTTCGGCGAAGCGGCGTTCATATTTCTCGGCCACGCCGGCCGTCATGTCGGTACGGATCACGCCGGGACGCACGTCGAACACGCCGATGCCCGCCTTTGCCAGCCGCACCGCGTACAGGCTGGTCATCATGGCCAGCGCCGCTTTCGACATGCAATACTCGCCCCGCTCGACCGACACCATGCTGGCGCTGACCGAGGAAATCGTGATGATGCTGCGCGGGCGGCGCGCCGGCGCCGCCTCCATCGCGCGCGCCGCGCACTGGGTCAGGAAGAACGTGCCGCGCATATTGGTGGCCATGACTTCGTCGAACGCAGCCGGCGTCACGTCCAGCAAATCGCCGCGCTGGGGCGAACCGATGCCGGCGTTGTTAACCAGGCAGTCCAGGCCACCGCCCCAGGCGACGACCTGCTCCACCAGGCGCGCGCTGGCGTCGATGTCCTTCAGGTCGGCGGCGGCGAACATGGCGCGCGCACCTGCCGCTTCCAGTTGGGCCAATACCGCTTGCGTGGCCTGGTCCTCGCCGGTGCCGGTGATGGCGACGTCGAAACCGGCCTTGGCCAGCGCCAGCGCGATGGCGGCACCGATGCCGCGTTTGCCGCCCGTGACCAGGGCGACGCCTGGTTGCTTATCGTTCGTGGTGTTCATATTCGACCTTCAAAAAACTGTTCAAATGCGTGCGCAAGTGGGCGCCCACGCGCAATGCCTGCGCGGCGATGGTGAGTGCCGGGTTGAGCGCGGCCGAGGATGGGAAGAAGCTCGCGTCGACCACGTACAGGTTATCGAGCTGCCAGGTGCGGCACCACGGATCGAGCACCGAACTGGCCGGGTCGCTGCCAAAGCGCAGCGTGCCGCACTGGTGCGATGGCGTGTCCATGCCAAAGGGGCGCGACAGCACGACTGGATAACCGGCCCGCCGCAACATCCGCTTGGCGCGTTGCACCAGACGCCGGTGCGGTGCCAGGTTGGTACGGCGCCAGTCGAGCTGGATCTGCCCCGACGGCGTGACGCGCACGCGGCTGTCCGGGTGCGGCAGGTCTTCCGACATGGCGTACATGTCGACGCTGTGGCGCGCCAGCCAGGCCAGCACGCCGGCGGGCGCCCACGGCAACGCCGCGCGCAGCATGGCCGGTTGCAGCTTGCCCAGCATTTGCAGGTTGCCCAGCGGCGGCCCGCCGGCGCCGTCGCCAAAGTAAAAGTCGTTCAGCGCGAGGGTCTTCGGAAAGCGCGTGGCGTTGACCTGGCGCGGATCGAGCGCCATCAGCGCCGTGCAGTTGTGGTTCATATAGTTGCGGCCAACCTGGCCGGAGCCGTTCGCCAATCCATCCGGATAGCGCGCGCTGGCGGAGCGCAGCAACAAAGCGGCGCTGTTGATGGCGCCGGCCGACAGCACGAACAGGCTGGCCGTCACCCGCACTTCGCGCCCCTCGCGGCGCACCACGGCGGCCACGACGCGCTTGCCATCGTCCGACGTTTCCAGCTTCACCACTTCACTGCCGGTCCACAGCGTCACGTTGGGCGTGCGCATGGCGGGGCGCAGCAAACGCGTTTCCGCATCGCCCTTGGCGTCAATGCGGCAAGGATGGGCGTCGCAGCTAGAGCAGCGCACGCAGCCTCCACCATCATGCAAACCGATCGAGGCAGGCATGGCGAACGGCTGCAAGCCTTGCTGGCGCATGCGCTCCTCAAGCCGCGCCAACACCGGTTCGTGCGGCACCGGCCCGTACGGGAAAGCATGGGCGCGTGGCGGCTCGCACGGATCGACACCGTCCTTTCCATGGACCTGGAACAGATCCTCCGCCAGGTCGTACCAGGGCGCCAGCTCGTCGTACGTGATCGGCCAGGTGGGCGAGACGCCCTCCTCGTGCACCACCTCCCCGAAATCCTCCTTGCGGAAGCGGAACATGGCGGTGCCGAAGAACTTGGTGTGCCCGCCCACGAAATAATATTGACCGGGGCGGAACGGCTTGCCCGCGCCATCGAGCCAGGTGTCGGTGGTGCGGTAGCGCAGTTGGCCGAACACGGCCTCCGGATCGCTGTTCTCGGGTTCGCGCGGCAGGTGGCCGCCCCGCTCCAGCACCAGTACCCGCGCGCCCGCCGGCGCCAGCGACCATGCCACCGCAGAGCCGCCAACACCGGAGCCGATGATGCAAACGTCGGTATCCATTGCTGTTCTCCTTAGGCGATGCGGCGTTCGGTCTTTTGGTCGAACAGCACCAGCTTGGACAAATCGACCGTGAAGCTGGCCTGGTCGCCGGGGCGGTGGCAGCTGTCGGCCGACAGGCGGGCCGTCACTTCATGGCCGGCCATGCGCAAGATGGTCTGGGTATCGGGACCGGTCGGTTCCGTCACCTCGACCCGGGCCGGGACGTCGCGCGTAAAGGCACTTTTCACCAGGTTGCCGTTGCCGATCGCTTCCGGCCGCAAGCCGGCGATCACGGGCTGGCCGACAGCCTTGCGTACCGCCTCGCTTTGCGCCGGCAGCGCCAGGCGCAGCGTGCCCGCCCCCTCCTTGCCCTCGATGACCAGCGCCAGGCCGTCGCCGTCCGGTTCCAACCGGGCCGGGATCAAATTCATGGCGGGCGAGCCGATGAAGGTGGCCACGAAGATCGTGTTGGGCGTGTTATAGACTTCCGCCGGCGTGCCCAGCTGCTGCAATTCGCCGCCTTTCATGACCGCGATGCGGGTGGCCAGGGTCATCGCTTCGATCTGGTCGTGGGTCACGTAGACGATGGTGGCCGACAGGCGCTGGTGCAGCTTCTTGATCTCGGTGCGCATGTCCACCCGCAGCTTGGCGTCCAGGTTCGACAGCGGTTCATCGAACAGGAAGATCTTCGGCTTGCGTACCAGGGCCCGCCCCATCGCCACGCGCTGGCGCTGGCCACCGGACAGTTGCGCCGGCCGGCGCTTGAGCAGCGACTCCATCTGCAGCATGCGCGCCACATCCTGCACGGCGCGCTCGCGCTCCTGCTTGGGCGTGCCGCGCATCTCCATGCCAAAGGCGATGTTTTGCTCGACCGTCATGTTCGGATACAGCGCGTAGGACTGGAACACCATGGCGATATCGCGCTTGCTGGGGTGCAGGTCGTTGACTCTTTGCGCGCCTATCCTGATCTCGCCGGAGCTGACCGTATCGAGGCCGGCGATCATGCTGAGCAAGGTGGACTTGCCGCAGCCGGAAGGTCCGACCAGCACCAGGAATTCGCCGGCGTCCACTTCAATGTTGATCTCTTTGAGGATCTGCGTGGCGCCGTATTGCTTGCAGACTTGTTGAATTTGCAGGGAGGACATGATTTAACCTTTCACAGAGCCGGCCATCAAGCCGCGTACGAAGTAGCGGCCGCCGAAGATATAGACCAGCAGCGTAGGCAGCGCGGCGATCATCGCCGTTGCCATGTGCACGTTGTATTCCTTTTCACCGGTCGAGGTGTTGACCACGTTGTTCAGCGCCACCGTGATCGGCGCACTGGCACCGTTGGTAAACGAAGCGCCGAACAGGAAGTCGTTCCAGATATTGGTGAACTGCCAGATCACGGTCACCACGATGATCGGCGTCGAGCATGGCAGCAGGATGCGCCAGAAGATCGTGAAGAAGCGCGCGCCGTCGATCATGGCGGCCTTGATCAGTTCGTCGGGGAAGGCCACGTAGTAATTGCGGAAGTACAGCGTGGTGAAGCACAGGCCGTACACCACGTGCACGAACACCAGGCCGGTGGTGGACGAGGCCAGCCCCACCTTGCCGAGGAAGGCGGCCATCGGAATCAGCACGATCTGGAACGGAATGAAGCAGCCGAACAGGATCAGGCCAAACAGCAGGTTGGCGCCCTTGAAGCGCCACTTGGTCAGCACGTAACCGTTGAACGCGCCGATCAGGGTGGACAGGGCCACGGCGGAAAACGCCATCTTGGTCGAGTTCCAGAAATAGCCTTTGATGCCCTCGCATTCCAGGCCGACGCAGGCTTCGCCCCAGGCCTTGGTCCAGGCGCCGACGGTCCATTGCTGCGGCAATTTCAGGATGTTGCCGCTGTAGATTTCCGGCAGCGGCTTGAAGGACGTCAGCAGCATGACCAGCAGCGGCGTCAGATAGACGGCCGCCACCACCAGCAGCGAGCCGTAGATGAATAGCCGCGACAGGACGCCGTTGCGGCCCTGTACCATTTGCGGATTCTCGTGAGTATGGGACATGGTGATGCTCCTCGCGTCAATGGGCCTTGGCGCCGCTGGAGCGGGCCTCGGAATACAGGTACGGCACCATGATGGCGGCCACCGTCAGCAGCATCATCACGGCACTGGCAGCACCCATGCCCAGCTGGTTGCGGGTGAAGGTGTGGGCGTACATGAAGGTGGACGGCAGTTCCGTCGCATAGCCGGGACCGGCCCCCGTCAGGGCCACCACCAGTTCATAGCTCTTGATCGCCAGGTGCGACAGGATCACGAAGCTCGACAGGAAGACCGGCCGCAGTTGCGGGATGATGATGCGCCAGTAAATGCGCGGCAGGCTCGCGCCGTCGATCGAGGCGGCCTTGATCATGTCCTGGTCGATACCGCGCAGGCCGGCCAGGAACATGGCCATGATGAAGCCGGACGCTTGCCACACGCCGGCGATCACGATGGTGTAGATGGCCATGTCCTCGCGGATGATCCAGTCGAAATGGAAATTGGCATAGCCCCAGTCGCGCACCAGCTTCTCTATCCCCAATCCCGGATTGAGCATCCATTTCCAGGCGGTGCCGGTGACCACGAAGGACAACGCCATCGGATACAGGAACACGGCGCGCAACACGCCTTCCTGGCGCACGCGCTGGTCCAGCAGGATGGCCAGCGTCAGTCCGATCACCAGGCACAGGACGATGTACAGCACGGCGTACACCATCAGATTGTCAACCGCCACCTGCCAGCGGTCATGTGTCAGGACGCGGGCGTATTGCAGCCAGCCGGCCCATTCGAAGCGCGCATACGATTTCGACAGGGTGAAAGAGAGCACCGTGGTCCAGGCGATGAAGCCATAGACGAAGATCAGGGTCACCACCACGCTGGGCGCCAGCACCAGTTTGGGCAAATGCCGTTCCAGCCATTCAGCCCAGCTGTGGCGCGCCGCGGCGACCGTCTTGAAGCGCGCGCGGTGCTGCGCGGCGGCGTTCATTGAAGATGCAGACATCGACTTACCTCTAATTGAAAGGGAAATGCGGGACGGGCGGCGCTCGGCGCGCCCGTCCAGGACCAGCGCCTTACTTACTCTGGGCGATGGCGTTCACCAGTTGCTTGGTCGCCTCCGCCGGCGACTTGCCGGAGTTGAAGAACTTGGTCACGACGTCGATGGCGGCGGCCTTGGCCGATTCCGTCATCGCATGGCCGTGCGCGAAGCTGCCCACCATGGTGCCGGCGGCCAGCGCCTGCTTCATGTCGGCCATGGACTTCTTGCCGCACTCGTCGAAGTTATCCATCGCCACGTCGGTACGGGCCGGGATCGAGCCCTTGACGATGTTGAACTTCTCCTGGAAGCCTTTATCCAGCACCGCGCTGGCGAACACCGCCTGGCCATTGGCCTGGCCCGCTGCCACCTTGAAGATGCCGAACTGGTCGGAATTGAAGATGAAGGTGCCTTCCGTGCCCGGATACTGGAAGCACAGGTAGTCGGCATTGGGCTTCTGGTGCGCCTTCTCGAATTCGCCCTTGGCCCAATCGCCCATGATCTGCATGGCGGCCTTCTTGTGGTACACCATCGAGGTGGCCAGATTCCAGTCGCGGCCCGGGAAGTTAGGGTCGACCATGGTGCGCAGCTTCTGCATCTGTTCGAATGCCTTTTCCATGGTCTTGCTGCCCAGCGCGGCCGGGTCCAGGTCGATCAGCGCCTGCTTGTAGAACTTGGGGCCGCCGGCCGACATCACGGCGCTGTCGAAGATGGTGGCCTCCTGCCATGCCTGGCCGCCGTGCGCCAGCGGGATGTAACCGGCCTTGCGGATCTTGTCGGCCGCCGCCACCAGTTCATCGAAGGTCTTCGGTGGCGCCAGCTTCAATTCGTCGAAGATGGCCTTGTTGGCCCAGATCCAGTTGGTGCGGTGGATGTTGACGGGCGCCGCCACCCAATGGCCGTTGAACTTGGAGAATTTCTTCAGTGGCGCTGGCACCACCTTTTCCCAGCCGTCCCTGGCCGCCACCGCGTCCACGTTGCCCAGCAAGCCTTCTTCCGCGTAATCGTGGATGGTGTAGCCCAGCATCTGCATGGACGCTGGCGGGTTGCCGGCCGCCACGCGCGCGCGCAGCACGGTGCGCGCCTGGTCGCCGCCGCCGCCGGCCACCGCGCTATCCTTCCAGTTGAAACCGCGCTTGTTGACGTCTTCCTTCAGCACCTTCAGCGCGGCGGCCTCGCCGCCGGAAGTCCACCAGTGCACCACTTCCACGGTGTTGTCCTGCGCCTGCGCGACACCTGCCGCCACCAGCGCCACGGCACATGCCAAAGTATGCTTGACCAATCGGTTCATCTTGTCGTCTCCGTTTATTATCAAAGTTAAAAATACAAGTACCACCTGCCCTGCTCATCAAAGAAACCGCATCCTGCTTCACTTCATGCGCGCGGCAGCCACCAGCCCGTACGGGGCCCCATATGCAGCTGCACGCTTTTCGTCTCGGTATAGTCTTCCACCGCGTGGCGGCCCAGTTCGCGCCCCACGCCACTGTCGCCAAACCCGCCGAACGGCAGTTCCGGGTAGCCGTCGAGGAAAGTATTGACCCAGACGGTGCCGGCGTCGATGCGCCGCGCCGCCGCCAGGCAGGTGTCGATATCGCGGCTCCATATGGCGGCCGACAGGCCGTACAGCGTGCCGTTGGCCAGCTCCACCGCATGATCGAGGTCGCGGAACGTGAGCACCGCCAGTACCGGGCCGAACACCTCCTCACGTGCGATCGCCATCTCAGGACGAACGCCGGTCAGCACCGTCGGTTGCAAAAAGCAGCCGTCCGCGCCGGCGAAGCGCGCGCCACCCAGCACCACCTTCGCGCCCGCCTCGCGCGCACTGGCGATACTGGCCAGCACGCCGTCCAGCTGCTGCGGGCTGACCATGGCGCCCACCTTGACCTCCGGATGCAGCGGATCGCCCACCGGCACCTGGCGCGCACGCTCGACGACAGCCTGGGTGAAGCGCTCCGCGATCGACTCATGCACCAGCACGCGGCTGCCGGAATTGCAGCATTCGCCGGCGTTGAAGTAGACGCCGAACACCACGGCATCGACGGCGGCCTCCCAGTCGCAGTCAGGGAAGATAATTTGCGGGTTCTTGCCACCCAGTTCCAACGCCACCTTCTTCAGCTGGCGGCCCGCGATCGCGCCGATCTCGCGGCCAACGCGGGTCGAACCCGTGAACGACACCATGTCCACCTGTTCATGCTCCACCAGCGGTTGCCCGGCCTCGCCGCCCAGGCCCGTGACGATGTTGACGACGCCGGCCGGCAAGCCCGCATCGAGCAGGATCTCGCCCAGCATCAAGGTGGTGCCCGAGGTCAGCTCGCTGGGCTTGACCACCGCCGTGCAACCGGCCGCCAGTGCGAACGGCAGCTTCTGGCACAGTATCCACAAAGGGAAATTCCAGGGTGTGACCATGGCCACCACGCCCACCGGCTGGCGCAGCACCACGCCCAGCATGTCCTCGCCCAGCGTGTTGTAGCTGTCACCGGACAGGGTGCGGGCCAGCGCGGCCGCATAGCGCCACAGACCGGCGCAACCGGCCATTTCCGAACGCGCCTGCGTCAGTGGCTTGCCCGATTCCAGCGCTTCCTGCAGCGCCAGTTGTTCCAGCCGCGCGTCAATTCCGTCGGCCACTTTGAGCAGCAAGGCGGCGCGTTCCACGCCTTTGGCGGCGGCCCATGCACTGTGGCGGAAGGCCGCGTGCGCCGCCTGCACGGCCAGCGCGACATCGTCCGTACCCGCCGCCGCATAGGTGGCGACGGTGACGCCATGGGCGGGACTGGAACGTTCCAATCTCAGGCCATTTTTTGCTTCCCGCCAGATGCCGTCGATCAGCAGCTTGCCGTGATACGGCGCGATGGCTGGCGCCGGCACGCGATGCAGCGCGGGGGCCAATGCTTGTTCAGTCGCTTGTTCAGTCATGTCATTCTCCAAGATAGTGTGGGCTACGTTTTTCGCGGAAGCTGGCCACGCCTTCCACCGCGTCGCGGGTGGCGGCGGCCACCGCGCCCGCCATGGCCTCCAGCGCGACGGCGGTGCCGTCGCCGTTGGCGGCATCGATCAATTGTTTGGTCAGTTGCAGCGAGACGGGCGCCAGTCGCGCGATCTGCCTGGCCAG
>JAZJZQ010000329.1:11891-15277 GCA_040389625.1 Pseudomonadota bacterium
TCGGCCACGGCCGCCAGTTCCAGGCCGCCGCCAAGCGCATGGCCATTCAGCGCGGCGATCACGGGGGGACGCAGCCGGGCCCACAGATCGAACACGCGATGGCCCCGGCGTACCCACTGGCGCCACATGTCCAGCGGCGCCAGTTCGGCCCACACCGTGATATCGGCACCGACGCAGAAAGCCCGTTCGCTGGCGCCGGTGAGGATCACGCAGCGCACGTCGTTGCGCGCGTCGAGCCGCAGCGCCAGTTCACCCAGCGCATCGAGCATGGCCGGCGTGAGCGCATTGAGCTTGGCCGCGCGGTCCAGGGTCACGGTGACGATGCCGTCCACCTCCGCCACTTGCAGGCAGGCGTCATCCATGGCACGCCTCCGTAAACAGGGCAGCATCCATCAAGGCCAGTTGCGGCGACACCAGCAGCGGAAACTCTGCCTGTTCCAGCACGTCGCGCCGCAAGTCGATGCCGGGCGCGATTTCCACCACTTCCAGCCCTTGCGGCGCCAGCCGCATCACGCAGCGCTCCGTGACATACAGCACCGCCTGTCCGCGCTGGCGCGCCATCTTGCCGCTGAAAGTGATGTGGTCCGTCTGTTGCACCACCTTGCGCGCCTTGCCCTCCTTCTCGATCACCAGCTTGCCGTCGCCCACGCGCAGTTGCGCGCCCGCCGTGAAAAAGCCCGAGAACACCAGGCGCGGCGCGTGGGTGGTGATGTCGACAAAGCCGCCGCAACCGGCCGTCAGGTAAGGACGCGACGGCAGGCGCGAGACGTTGACGCTGCCATCCGCGCCGATCTGCAGGAACGATAGCAGCGACACGTCGAAGCCCCCGCCCTGGAAATACGTGAACTGTGCCGACGAGGGCATGATGGCGTCCGCATTGGCCGAGCAGCCGAACGCGAAGCCGAGCAGCGGCACGCCACCGACCGCACCCTGTTCGATCACCCACGTCACCTCACCATGGCAGCCCTGTTCGAGCAGGATGCGGGGCACGTTGGCGGAAATGCCGAAGCCTAGGTTGACGGCGTCGCCGCTGGCCAGTTCCCGCGCCGCGCGGCGCGCGATCACTTTCTCGGGACCCCACGCCATCAACTCGAACGACGACGGCGGCCGCGCTACTTCTCCGCTGATGGCCGGGTCGTAGGCCGTCTGCGTGGTCTGCGCCTGATCGGGGTCGATCACGATGTAGTCGACCAGGTTGCAGGGAATATGCACACGCTGCGGCGCGATCGAACCTGCCTTGACCACGCGCTTGACCTGGGCGATGACGATGCCCCCGCTGTTGCGCGCGGCCAGGGCCTGATCCAGGCCGCCAAGGTAGGCGCCTTCGTGTTCATACGACAGGTTGCCCCGTTCATCGGCGGTAGTGGCGCGGACGATGGCGACTTTGGGCGCGATGGCGCGGAAATACAGCCACTGTTCACCGTCAAAGTCGATTTTTTCCACGATCGGGCGCTGCTGGGCGCGCGCGTTCATGGCGCAGCCCTGCTGCTCGGGATCGACGAAGGTGCCCAGCCCGACCTTGGTCAGCACGCCGGGACGCTTGGCGGCCGCGTCGCGGTGCATATCGAACAGGATGCCGCTCGGGACGTTGTAGGCCCGTACCTGGTTTTCCACCACCATGCGCCAGATATCGGGCATCGGCAGCGACGATGGCCCGCTGGGGTAGGAGCCGGCCAGCACGGTGTCGATCAATCCCGGCTGGGCCAGATGGTCGATGCCCTTGATGCCATACATGTCGCCCGCCGCGATCGGATGCAGCATGGTCAGCGCGCGTGGCTGGCCGTGCTGGCGGAAGCGGCGGCCGATCGCGGCCAGCACCGCATCCGGGCAACCGAGGCCGCTGGAGGAACTGACGCTGACCACGTCGCCATCGGCGATCAATTCGGCGGCGCTGTCGGCCGCGATGACCTTGGAACGCATGTTCATACTGCCTCCTGCCGCACTGCCACCGCCTGGCCGGTTTGCGCCGATTGCTGGATCGCCAGCGCCAATTCCAGCGAACGCACGCCATCGATGCCGCTCGCCGACGGCTGGCCTTCGCCACGGATGGCGGCATGGAAGTTCGAAACGGCGCGCTGGTACAGGTTTTCGTGCGCAAGCGGCACCACGCGCTCGCCGTCGGCATCGCGTACGCGCACTTCGCCACCCGCGCGCTGCCCCATCACGCCGGTGGCGATGATGGAGCCGGTGCTGCCATGTACTTCCAGGCCGGTGGGCGCATACGGCGCATCGAACGCGTCGTGGATTTGCGCCAGCACGCCATTGCCGAACTGGATCGACGCCATCACGCCCTGCTCCAGCCCCGCCGCGCCGCCGCTGGTCATGGCCACCACCTTGACCGCTTCGTCGTCGAGGATAAAGCGCAGCGTATCGGCATCGTGCACGCTGATGTCGAGCACCACGCCGCCGCCGGCCTGCGCCGAATTGACGCGCCAGCCCTGCAAATGGGCCGGCAGTTGCACCGCGTGGAACACGCGCACGTACCGCGGCCGGCCGATGGCGCCATCACGCACCAGTTGGCGGATCGCATGATGCGCCACCGCGTTGCGCAGGTGATGGTTGGTGCCCAGTCGCACCCCGGCCTGCGAGCAGGCCGCCACCATGGCTTGCGCATCGGCCAGCGCCAGCGCCAATGGCTTTTCGCACAGCACGTGCTTGCCCGCTTGTGCGGCGGCCAGGGTTTGCGGCAGATGCCGCTGGTTGGTGGTGCTGATGTACACCGCGTTCACGCCCGGCTGCGCCAGCGCCTCATCGAGCTTGGTGAAACTGGCGGGAATGCCATGCGCCACCGCGAAATCGGCGCCGCGCGCCGTGTCGCCACTTACCACCGACAGGATCTCGCCGCCCGCCGCACGAATGGCATCGACCATCCATTCCTTCGCGATCGTGCTCGCCCCCACCAGCACCCAGCCTATCTTTTTCATCGCAACACCCTTTGTATTCGTTTCGTTACGCTCGAATTGGAACGTTCCAAAACATAGTAGGTAAATTATTCGCCGGTGTCAAGCCATAGTGCGCGTTTCACACAGCCTTGCGACACTGTCACCCCACCGTAGCCCAATAATCGAGCACCAGAACCTTGGCCAGCCAGGGCTTGAACCGTTCGACGAATGCCAGATGGAGCGGATGCACAAGGTAGGCGTCGCGTCCAGTCTGGTCCAGGAAACCCAGGTTGAAACAATAGCTGAAGCCCTGGCTCAAGCCTTCCGGGCTGTTGTTGGCGCCATGCTCGAACAGGTGAATCTGGGGGATGCCCTGTTTCAGGCGCGTGAAGTCTTCGATGATGTGGGCAAGCTGCCGCTCCGTGGTGGTGTCGATAAAGGAGCACAACACGAGGTGGCGCAATATTGGCGAGGTGTTCATCGTTGGTTCAACCCTGGTTAAAA
>JAZJZQ010000329.1:15377-18844 GCA_040389625.1 Pseudomonadota bacterium
AAACCTGCGGCCACTGACGTCCAGACGACTGGGGATGGAACCCTTGGCCAGGTTGAATTTTTCCTGCACATCCTGGTTCATGACCACCGCCACTAACGCTTCCGCTGATTTTTTCGCGGCCGGCTGGCCGACCCGGAACACGCCGATGAAATCGGACAGGAACAGGAAACTGCCTTTGGTGCCCGGCGCCGGGAAGCACAGGAAATCCCTGTTCGGCGTCAGGCCCGACAGCAGATACTCACTCTTCACCCATTCACCCATGATCTGCATGGCCGCCTCGCCGCTCGCCGCTCGCCACCTTGGCGGCCGTATCGGTCCAGCTGCGGTTGTCATAGTCCCCATCGACCATGGTACTCAGCAGGCGCATTTGCTGGAAGACCGCGCGCATGGTCGCGCTGTCCAACGCGTATAGATCGTTCCGAACCAGAGCCGAACGATAGAATTCAGGGCCGCCGATACCCGGCACGACGTTCTCGAACAGGTTGCCCTCCTGCCAGGCCTGCCCTCCCAGCGCCAGCGGCGTGATGCCAGCCGCCTTGAACTTGCTGGCGGCAGCATTGAATTCCGCCCAGCTGGTTGGCACCGCCCCCCCCCCGCCTTGTCGAACGCGGCCTTGCTGGCCCACACGGAATTGGCCCGATGCATGCCGATGGGCACCCCATGCAGTTGCTTGCCATCGGCCATGAACGGTAACAAATCGCCCGGCAAAGCGGCTTTCCACAGCGCGGCGCCCTTGAACCGGCCCACATCGGCGAGCGTGCCGAGCTGCGCGGCCAGGCGCACCAGATCCTGGCCATGCATCTTCAACGCCAGTGCGGCGTCGCCTCCGGCCTGTTGCACCTTGATGCTGTTCTCCGTGTCGTCGTTGGCGCCATGCGTCTCCAGCTTGGCGCCTTGCCGGGCGAGCGCATCGGCTACCGCGTCCAGCGCTTTCAATTCGCCTTCGGCGCCCCCACGGTGGTAGAACTCGGCCGTCGGGGTTGCGGCGCCGGCAGTGTGTGTCAACAGTGCGATCGCCATGGCGGTGCATAGCGTGGTGCAGCGTGCACGTACTCTCATTCTGACTGTCTCCTGTGATTGGTATTTCGGACCCTTATCAGGCGGGTCCTATCGACGCTCTTGAATTGGAACGTTCCAAATAATCCTAATCCATGCTTTTTTATTTGTCAATTGATCAGGATATAAGCACGGAAATGGCACTGGCCAGCCCTCAGCCCGTACTGAACGGGCCAAGAGTAGCGGCCGGGCGCGCGCCTGTAGCGCGGCGTCGGCCGAACAGGCCGCCACAGAAGAAATCAAAAAAACAGCGCCATCACGGCGCCGTCTTCTTATTCGAACTGCTTGCGGAACTCCGCGAACTGGGCCGAGAGGTCTTCGAAATCGCGCCGCAGCTGCTGCACTTCCTGCTCCAGCTGCGCCACGCGGCTGCCCTGCTGGGGCGCCGACACGGCGCCGGCGAAACCGGCCGCCGTTTCCTCGCGCGCCAGCGCTTCTTCGCCGCCCAAGAGCTGGCCGTAGCGCGGCTCCTTGGTGCCGGGCGCCAGCGCCAGGCGCGACACCAGCGGCGGATATTTATCGATCAGGAACTGCAAGCCCTGCTCCACGTCGGCCACGCTCTTGAAGTCGTGCAGCCGTCCGCTGCGGGTACGGATCTCGCCGGCCGTCTGCAGGCCGCGCAGCATCAGGATGGTGAGCACGGCCAGCTTGTCCTGTTCCAGCGACCACTTGATGCGCATGCGGTGTTCGTACTTGGTCACGCGCGCGCCGGCCTGGGTGATGCCGTTGACCAGCTTGCGCTGCATCAGCCGCTGCAGCACCTCGGCCACCGTCTCTTCCGAAATCGACATGACGGGATCGCGACTCGACAGCTGGTTGCAGCCGTTGGTGATGGCATTCAGCGACATCGGATAATTATCCGGCGTCAGCCCTTCCTTCTCGGCCAGCACGGCCAGCACGCGGATTTCAAACGGGTCCAGTATTTCAGTGCCTTCCGGCGACGATGCCATGTTCATTTGCGTCCTTAATCGACTAGCTTGTTCAGTTGGGCCGAATCGAATTTATCACACTCAGGCATGCTTGGGCAGCTCAGGCCGGCCGCCTTCATCACGGCCACCACGCGTTCCAGCTGCTTTTCCTGCGTCACGGCGTGGTTGATCAGCGCGTGCAGGGCCTTGGACAGCGGATCGTCGCCATTGGCCGTCACGCCGTAGGCCGAGAACAGGTTGGCCGCCGCGCTGGCACTGGTCTGCGCCACGTCCTTCTGCACGATGTGGGCCGGATTGCCGACCGCCGTCGCGCCCGGCGGCACGGGTTTCAGCAGTACGGCGTTGGAACCGACCTTGGCGTATTCGCCCACGGTAAAGGCGCCCAGCACCTTGGCGCCGGCGCCCACGATGACCCCGCGCGCCAGCGTGGGATGGCGCTTGCTGCCCGTGTGCAGCGAGGTGCCGCCCAGGGTCACGCCCTGGTAGATGGTGCAGTCGTCGCCCACCTCGGCCGTCTCGCCGATCACCACGCCGAAGCCGTGGTCGATGAACACGCGGCGGCCGATGGTGGCGCCGGGGTGGATCTCGATGCCGGTGATGATGCGGGCCAGGTAGGAAATGAAGCGGCCAAACCACTTCAGGCCGTGGGTCCAGCACCAGTGCGCCCAGCGGTGCATCACGATGGCCTGCAGGCCCGGATAGCACGTCAGCACCTCCCATGCATTGCGGGCGGCGGGATCGCGTTCGATGATGCTGTTGATGTCTTGGCGCAGGTGACGGAACATGGTGCGGGCTTTAGTGACGGGGAAACAAGGTGACCGGATAGCTATGGTAGCGTATCCGGTCCCAAATTGCTGGCGGGGGCTTGCCGGGGACGGCGGGAGGAAAGCCGGCGGCCCCGTGCGGCGCCACCAGCGTTGCGTTCGGAGGGCGGTCAGCCTTCCTTGGCCATGCGCTGGCGGCGGGCTTCGTACAGACAGACGCCCGATGCGACCGACACGTTCAGGCTCTCGACGGAACCGAACATGGGAATGCTCACCAATACGTCGCACGTCTCGCGCGTGAGGCGGCGCATGCCCTCGCCTTCCGAACCCATGACGAGCGCCGTCGGGCCCGTGAAGTCCGCTTCGTATAGGCCCTTCTCGCCGTCGTCGGAAGTACCGATCAGCCAGATGTCGCGTTCCTTCAGCTCGCGCATGGTGCGCGCCAGGTTGGTCACGGTGATGTAGGGCACGGTCTCGGCCGCGCCGCTGGCTACCTTGGCGGCCGTGGCGTTCAGGCCCACGGCACGGTCCTTGGGCACGATCACGGCATGGGCACCCACGCCGTCGGCCACGCGCAGGCAGGCGCCCAGGTTGTGGGGATCGGTAATACCGTCGAGTACCAGCAGCAGCGGCGGGCCTTCGATGGCATCGAGCAGTTCATCGAGGTTGCGCGCCAGCGCCAGCTGCGACGCGAAGGCGATCACGCCCTGGTGGCGGC
>JAZJZQ010000330.1:0-4950 GCA_040389625.1 Pseudomonadota bacterium
CCGCCCTTGATGGCCGACAGGTGCTTGCGCACGCAGTTCATCTCGGAGATGGTGGCGCCGCTCTTGAGCAGCGCACGGTTGACGGCCTGCTTCTGTTCCAGCGTGATGCCGGGCGCCGGCAGCGCCAGCAACGACGAGCCGCCGCCCGAGATCAGGCACAGCACCAGGTCGTTCTCGCTCAGGCCCTGCACCATCTCCATCATGCGGCCGGCCGCACGGCGGCCCGCTTCGTCGGGAACCGGATGGGCCGCTTCGATCACTTCAATACGCTGGCAGTCGACGCCATGCTCGTAGCGCGTGACGACCAGGCCGGAAATATCGCCCTTCCAGTGCTGCTCGACGGCGCGCGCCATGGCGGCCGCGCCCTTGCCGGCGCCGATCACCAGCGTGCGGCCGTTGGCGGGCGGTTCGGGCAGGAAGGCCGGCAGGCACTTGGCCGCGCTCACGGCGTCCACCGCGCTGCCGTACAGGTCCAGAAGGAATTGACGTGGATTAAAGGTACTCATCCGGGTACTTTCTAAAAAAAATGCGGCGGCCGTCAGGCACAGGGAGTCGCAGGCCGCCGCATGCAAGGGAACAGGACCAGAGCGATCAGGCTTCGGCGATCTGGTGGTTGGACATGATCTCGATGGCGCGGCACAGGGCCGAGTGGTCCATGCCGCCCAGGCCATTGGCGGCGCAGGCGTTCATCAGCTCCTGGGCCATGGCGGTATTGGGCAGCGACACACCCATCGTCTTCGCGCCCTGCAGGGCCAGGTTCAGGTCCTTCTGGTGCAGTTCGATGCGGAAGCCGGGATTGAAGGTGCGCTTGACCATGCGCTCGCCGTGTACTTCCAGGATGCGCGAGTTGGCAAAGCCGCCCATCAGTGCCTGGCGTACCTTGGCCGGATCGGCGCCAGCCTTGGAGGCGAACAGCAGCGCCTCGGCCACGGCCTGGATGTTGAGCGCCACGATGATCTGGTTGGCCACCTTGGTGGTCTGGCCGTCGCCGTTGCCGCCCACCAGGGTGATGTTCTTGCCCATCAGTTCAAACAGGGGCTTGACGATTTCGAACGCCGCTTCCGAGCCGCCCACCATGATGGTCAGCGAGGCCGCCTTGGCGCCCACTTCGCCGCCCGAGACAGGCGCATCGAGGTATTCGCAGTCAAGCGCGTTGATCTTCCTGGCGAATTTCTTGGTCTCGATGGGCGAGATTGAGCTCATGTCGACCACGATGGTGCGCGGACGCAGGCCCGAGGCCACGCCGTTTTCACCGAACAGCGCCGCTTCCACGTGCGGGGTGTCGGGCACCATGACGATGATGATGTCCGACCGCATGGCCACTTCGGCGGCCGAGGTGCAGACCGTGGCGCCGCCTTCGATCAGGGCGAACGGCGGGTTCTTGATATCGTGCAGGAACAGCTTGTGGCCGCCGTTCAGCAGGTGTTGCGCCATTGGTGCGCCCATGATACCCAGACCGATAAATCCAACTCGAGACATGATGTTTTCCTTTGCTAGTGTGTTGTGTGGTTCGTTCCGTTACAGCCCATGGGCGGCGCGCCAGCCCAGTCCTTCCACCGTGGTGGTGCGTGGCTTGTATTCGCAGCCTATCCAGCCGTCGTAGCCGAACGCGGTCAGCTGGTCGAACAGGAAGCGGTAGTTGATCTCGCCCGTACCCGGTTCGTTGCGGCCGGGGTTGTCGGCCAGCTGCACGTGGCGGATCAGCGGCAGGTTGGCCTTGATGGTGTTGGCCAGCTCACCCTCCATGCGCTGCATGTGATAGATGTCGTACTGGATGAACAGGTTGTCCGACCCCGTTTCCTCGATGATGCGGGCCGCCTGGCTGGTGCGCGACAGGAAGAAGCCCGGGATGTCGAAGGTGTTGATCGGCTCGATCAGCAGGCGGATGCCCTCTTCCTTCAGCGCGGCGGCGGCGAAGGTCAGGTTGGCCACCACGGTACGGTGGGCCGTTTCCTGGCTCACGCCGGGCGGCACGATGCCGACCAGGCAGTTCAGCTGCTTCACGCCCAGCTGCTTGGCGTAGCTGATGGCGGTCTGCACGCCGGCCCGGAATTCCTCCACCCGCTCCGGATGGCAGGCGATGCCGCGCTCGCCCGCTTCCCAGTTGCCGGCCGGGAGGTTGTGCAGCACCAGTTCCAGCCTGTTCGCGGCCAGGCGCTGGGCCAGGTCCTTCGCTTCGAAGGCGTACGGGAACAGGAACTCCACCCCCTGGAAGCCGGCCCTGGCGGCCGCCTCAAAACGGTCCAGGAACGGTACTTCGTTAAACAGCATGGTCAGATTGGCGGCCAGTTTGGTCATTTCGCTTCCTTTCGTATCGGGTGTGGATGGATCAGTCGAGCAGCGAGATGGCGGTCGGCGCATCCGCGCCTTTCAGCGCCAGCTCTTCGAACTCGTTGATGTTGTTGATGTCCACGCCCATCGAGATGTTCGTCACGCGCTCCAGGATCACCTCCACCACCACCGGCACCTTGAACTCTTCCATCCAGGCCTGAGCCTGGGTGAATGCGGCCGGCAGGTCGTCGGCATTGGTGACGCGGATGGCCTTGCAGCCCAGGCCCTCGACCACGGCCACGTGATCGACGCCGTAGCCGTTCAGTTCCGGCGCGTTGATGTTCTCGAACGCCAGCTGCACGCAGTAGTCCATGTCGAAGCCGCGCTGCGACTGGCGGATCAGGCCCAGGTAGGAGTTATTCACCACCACGTGCAGGTAAGGCAGCTTGAACTGCGCGCCCACGGCCAGTTCCTCGATCATGAACTGGAAGTCGTAGTCGCCCGAAATGGCCACCACCTTGCGCTGCGGGTCGGCCGCGGCCACGCCCAGCGCTGCCGAAATGGTCCAGCCCAGCGGACCGGCCTGGCCGCAGTTGATCCAGTGACGGGCGTTGTACACGTGCAGGAACTGGGCGGCGGCGATCTGCGACAGGCCGATGGTGCTGACGTAGCAGGTCTCGCGGCCGAAGGCCTTGTTCATCTCTTCGTACACGCGCTGCGGCTTGACCGGCACCTGCTCGAAGTGGGTCTTGCGCTGCATGGTGCGCTTGCGGTCCTGGCACTGGGCCACCCAGGCGGAACGGTCCTTCAGTTTGCCGGCGGCCTTCCATTCGGTGGCCACTTCGATCATCAGCTTGAGCGCGGCGCCGGCGTCGGACACGATGCCGAAGTCCGGACCGAACACGCGGCCGATCTGGGTCGGTTCGATATCGATGTGGACGAACTTGCGGTCCTTGGTGTACACCTCGATCGAGCCGGTGTGGCGGTTGGCCCAGCGGTTACCGATGCCGAACACGAAGTCGGACGCCAGCAAGGTGGCATTGCCGTAGCGGTGGCTGGTCTGCAGGCCGACCATGCCCACCATCAGCTTGTGATCGTCGGGGATGGAGCCCCAGGCCATCAGGGTCGGGATCACGGGGATGCCCGTCAACTCGGCGAACTGCACCAGCAGGTCGGAAGCGTTGGCGTTGATGACACCGCCGCCGGCCGTGATCAGCGGGCATTCCGCGTCATTCAGCATGGTCAGCGCTTTTTCGATCTGGGCGCGGGTGGCCTTGGGCTTGTAGGCTTCCAGCGGCTGGTAGGTGTCCGGATCGAATTCGATTTCGGCCATCTGCACGTCGAACGGCAGGTCGACCAGGACCGGGCCTGGACGGCCCGAACGCATGATGTGGAAGGCTTGCTGGAACACCATCGGCACCAGTGCCGGCTCACGCACGGTCACGGCCCATTTGGTCACCGGCTTGGCGATCGATTCGATATCGACGGCCTGGAAATCCTCCTTGTACAGGCGGGCCCGTGGGGCCTGGCCGGTAATGCAGAGGATAGGTATGGAATCTGCCTGGGCCGAATACAGGCCCGTAATCATGTCGGTGCCGGCGGGGCCGGAAGTGCCGATGCACACGCCGATGTTGCCGGCCTTGGCGCGGGTGTAGCCCTCGGCCATGTGCGAGGCGCCTTCCACGTGGCGCGCCAGGATGTGCTTGGCGCTGCCCTGCTTTTTCAATGCCGCGTAAAATGGGTTGATCGCGGCACCCGGTACACCGAATACCTGATTGACGCCTTCTTTTTCCAAAACGATTGCTGCTGCCTGCGCTGCCGTCATGCGTGCCATGCTGTGCTCCCTTGTATGTGTAAGGATTGACTGATGAATGGATGCTACCGGCAAAAAGCGGCGCTGATAAGAAGACAAAACCTCGCTTTATTCGATACTGGAAATATCGAATAACTGTGGAATAATGTGGCTATGGACAAACTCACCCAAATCGAGGCTTTCGTCGAGGTGGCCGAAAAGGGCAGCCTGGTGCGCGCCGCACTGGGCCAGCACATCACGCCCGTGATGCTGGGACGCCGCATCGACGCGCTGGAAAAGCGCCTGGGCGTCAAGCTGATGCACCGCACCACGCGCCACCTGACGCTGACGGAACAGGGCACGCTGTATCTCGACCACTGCCGCAAGCTGCTGGCCGACCTGGGGCACGCGGATCGCATGGTGTCCGAAGGCCGCCACCGCGCCACCGGCCACCTGACCGTGTCGGCGCCGGCCGCCTTCGGCCGCAAGCACGTGGCGCCGCACGCGGCGGGATTCGTGCGCGCCCATCCGGACGTGCAGATTTCGTTCAACCTGACGGACCGCGTGGTGGACCTGGTACGGGACGGCTACGACGTCGGCATCCGCATCGGCGGCGTGATCGACCCCAGTTTCGTGGCCGTCAAGCTGGCCAGCAACCGGCGCGTGGTGTGCGGCACGCCGGAATACTTCGAGCGCAACGGCATACCCCGCACGCTGGAAGACCTGGCCCAGCACAACTGCCTGGCCTTCAACCTGCAGGGCGGCCAGCAGCGCGGCTGGTACTTCCAGGACCAGGGCAAGCAGGTTACGGTGCGCGCCGACGGTAACCTGAACTGCAACGACGGCGAACTGCTGCACCGCTGGGCCACCGAGGGACTGGGCCTGGC
>JAZJZQ010000331.1:0-3078 GCA_040389625.1 Pseudomonadota bacterium
AAATTTTCTTCATGTTTACGATAATCCCACTACGTTATTATTAAAAACTATTATTGAAATCGGTCAGACACGCGGACGGCCAGGCCACCCGCGCGGTAGATCTGAAACCAGGACTACTTAGAACTCTTCCCACTCATCGGCTGCCTGGGCGGCGGCGACGGCTTTCCTGGGTTTGGCAACGGGCGCGGCGGCGATCTTGCGCACCGGTGTGGCCGGACGGCTCACGGGAGCCGGCTTCTTGACGGCCACCGGCGGCGCATAGGATACGGGCGCCACGCGCTCTTCACCTTCCACCAGCTTGAAGATGCTGACCACGCGCGCCAGTTCGGCGGCCTGGTCCTGCAGGCTCTGGGCGGCGGCGGCCGCCTCTTCCACCAGCGCGGCGTTCTGCTGGGTCATGCTGTCCATCTCGATGATGGAGTGGTTGACCTGCTCGATGCCGGCGCTCTGCTCCTGGCTGGCGTTGGCGATCTCGCTCATGATGTCCGTCACGCGGCGCACGGAAGCCACCACTTCGTCCATCGTCACGCCGGCCTGGCCCACCAGCTTGGTGCCGGCGCCCACTTTTTCCACCGAATCATCGATCAGCAGCTTGATTTCCTTGGCGGCGCCAGCGGAACGCTGGGCCAGGTTGCGCACTTCCGAGGCCACCACGGCAAAGCCGCGGCCCTGTTCGCCGGCGCGGGCCGCTTCCACGGCCGCGTTCAGGGCCAGGATGTTGGTCTGGAATGCGATGCCGTCGATCACGCCGATGATGTCCACGATCTTCTTGGCCGAAGCGTCGATCGAGCTCATGGTGTCGACCACTTGCGACACCACGGCGCCGCCCTTGATGGCCACGTCGGACGCGGTGGCGGCCAGCTGGTTCGCTTCACGGGCATTGTCCGCATTCTGTTTCACGGTCGAGGTCAGCTCTTCCATGGCCGAGGCCGTCTTTTCCAGCGAGCTCGCTTGCATTTCCGTACGCGACGACAGGTCGATGTTGCCGGCCGCGATTTCGCGCGAAGCGGTGCCGATGGTTTCCGTACCGGTGCGGACCTGGCCCACGATGTCGACCAGGCTGTCGCGCATTTCCTTCATCTCGGCCAGCAGGCTGTCCTGGTCGCGGTGGTCGGTGTCGATCATGACGGACAGGTCGCCCTTGGCGATGCTGCCGGCGATGCTGGCCGTGTAGTCGGGTTCGCCGCCCAGCTGCTTGAGCAGGCCGCGGGTGATGACGACGGCGGCCAGCACGCTGATGGCGACAGCCAGGGCGCCGAGCACGATCATGAAGGTGCGGGCGCTGGCGAAGCCGTTGGCGGCGTCCGTCTGCACCTGGGTGTTCAGTTTGTCTTCGAGCGTGGACAACTGCTCAAGGGCGGCCATCCACTTCTTCTGCACGGGACGGATTTCCTTGATCATGACCTTGGTGGCGTCTTCGGCCTTGTTGGCCACCCACAGCTCGGAAGCCTTGGCGATGGCGGGCAAGGCGGCCGCTTCGTATTCCTTGATCTGGCCCAGCAGGGCTTTTTCTTCCGGGGTCGCTTCCAGGGCGAACTGGGCGGTCAGCTTCTTCTCCGCTTCGCCGTATTTGGCGGCCTGGTCCTTGATGCGGTTCATTTCCGGCTCCAGGTCCGAACCTTCCGGCATCAGGGTCAGGATGCGCAGCGAAGTGATGCGGTCGCTGACGTTGGCACGCATGTCGATCACCAGGCGGGTGACGACGTTATTGACGCCAACCACGTGGTCCAGGCGGTCCTGGATCTGGGCCATGCGGCCAATGCCGACGGCAGTCACTGCCACCAGGAACAGCAGTACCAGTGCGAACCCGAGACCCAGTCGCGTTCCAACCTTCATTTTTGCTAAATTCATTTCGTCTCTTCGTAAGTGACACTATTGATAAGAATTTGCCCTGGAGGCTAAGCGTTGTACGCAAAGCAATCCACCTGGCCCTTGCTGCTAAGGTGTGCGACAGTAGCAAACAATGACTGCGAATGCAAAATGAGCGGCTCCACCAGCCGCCTGCATCATTTTTTGAAGCGCAATATACAAACGGAGTTCGGTGGATTTGTGTGTATATTCAGGAATTATAGATGTGAATTTTGCTTCAAAGCAAGCAAAAACTGCCTCAATTTTACGCAAGCGAACTTTCTGCAAGGAAATTGAGGCAGCACCGACAATTGCATGGCAAAAGCCGGGTTATTGTGTGGAATGGCGCAGCCGGGCGGCTGCTTCCAACAATAAACGGGGGTCGGCGGCGGCCAGTTTTTTCGAGTCCGACAGGGTCTGGCGGAAGCCCTTGGCGCCGGGCAAACCCTGCATCAAACCGAGCATGTGGCGGGTGATGGAATTGAGCTTGAGGCCACGCCCGCCCTCCTGTTTCAGCTGGGCTTCGATGTAGGGCACCATGGCCGCCAGCACCTGCTCGCGCGTGGGGCGCTCGGCCGTGTCGCCGTAGTAGCGCTGGTCAAAACCGGCCATCATGAACGGGTTGTGGTAAGCCTCGCGGCCCAGCATCACGCCGTCCACGTGCTGCAAATGCTGGTCGATCTCGGCCTCGGTCTTGATGCCGCCGTTGATGAGGATCTCGAAGTCGGGGAAATCGCGCTTGAGCTGGTAGGCGAATTCGTACTTGAGCGGCGGCACTTCCCGGTTTTCCTTGGGCGACAGGCCCTTGAGGATGGCGTTGCGGGCGTGGACGATGAAGGTGCGGCAGCCGGCGTCGGCCACCGTGCCCACGAAGTCGCGCACGAAGTCGTAGCTTTCCGACTGGTCGATGCCGATCCGGTGCTTGACGGTCACGTCGATGGTGACGGCGTCGCGCATGGCCTTGACGCAGTCGGCCACCAGTTGCGGTTCAGCCATCAGGCAGGCGCCGAATGCGCCCTTCTGCACCCGCTCGGACGGGCAGCCGCAGTTGAGGTTGATTTCATCGTAGCCCCAGTCCTGGCCCTTCTTGGCGCTCACGGCCAGGTCGGCCGGGTCGCTGCCGCCCAGTTGCAGGGCCACCGGATGCTCTTCCTCGCTGAAGCGCAGGTGGCGCTCCACGTCGCCATACACCAGCGCGCCCGTGGTCACCATTTCCGTGTACAGCCAGGT
>JAZJZQ010000332.1:0-4246 GCA_040389625.1 Pseudomonadota bacterium
GGCTTGATCGATTCCGACTACCAGGGCCAGCTGATGGTATCGACCTGGAACCGCGGCCACAGCGCCTTCACGCTGCAGCCCATGGAGCGCCTGGCGCAGCTGATCATCGTGCCGGTGCTGCAAGTCGGCTTTAACATCGTCGAGGAATTCGACGCCAGCGAACGCGGTGCCGGCGGTTTCGGCAGCACCGGCAAACACTAAACAGAACTAAGCAGAGATAGAGGAAAGGCCATGCCACACACCGACCAGCAGCAGGGCGCAGCACGCCGCCACATCGCCACGCCATGGCTAGCCATGACGGCAGCGCTGCTGCTGTCGGCCTGCTCCGCCTTCAAGACGACGCCGTCGGCGCCGGGGCCCGCCATGCCGCGCCCGAGCAGCGCGCCCGCGCCCGAGCCGGCGGTGGTGACGGCCCGCATGCTCGAGGCGCAGGATACGGTCAGCCGCATGGTGGCCACCCAGGAGCGGCTGTACCAGGTGGTGGCGCCGCTGCTGATCAACAACGCGGACCTGTGCCGCACCCACGCCCATGAGCTGCTGGGCTTCACGGCCAAGAACAAGTATTCCTACCCGGGCGAATATGCCGACGCGGCCCAGGCCGCGCTAGGCTACGGCGAGCAGCTGCAGGTGTCGGGCGTGCTGCCCGGCTCTGGCGCCGCCCGCGCCGGCCTGCGCAAGGGCGATACCCTGGTGTCGGTGGAGGCGCGCGCCCTGCCCACCGGCCCCAATGCGGAAACCCAGGCCGCCCGCATCCTGGGCCCGCTGGTCGGGCGCCATTCGGCGCTCAGCATCACGGTGCGGCGCGGCAGCGCCGTCCAGCCCATCACCGTGCCCGTCACGCGCGCCTGCGCCTTCAAGGTCGACCTGGGCAACGCGGACAACATCAATTCCTACGCCGACGGCCAGCGCGTGCTGATCACGCGCGGCATGGTCAACTTCGCCCAGAGCGACGAGGCCATTGCCTTCGTGCTGGCCAAGGACATCGCCCACAACGTGCTGGGTCACGCAGCCACCACGCGCCAGGCTTACACCGTGGGCGGCATGATCGACAACCTGGTGGCCGTGCGGCCCGACACCTCGCTGCTGATCGGCAGTGCCGGCATCAAGCCCGTGCCGCAGGAACTGGACGCTGCGGCCGACTACCTGGCCCTGTACCTGCTGGCCCGCGCCGGCTACAACATCGAACACGCGCACGCCTTCTGGCAGCGCCTGGCCGCCCAGTACCCGCCCTCGGTGCTGAACGGCTACACGGCCATCCACCCCGCCACCAACTACCGGCTGGGCGTGATCGACAAGACGGTGGCCGAAATCAAGGCCAAGCAGCGGGCCCGCCAGCCGCTGCTGCCCTGATCCCGGGCCGATGCCATGCGCGCCTGGCTGCTGTTGCTGCCGCTACTGCTGCTGATCGGCTGCGGCACGGCGCAGGCAGCGGGCAAGGGAACGCGCCACGGCACCCACTGGAGCCGCGTGGGACGGGCCGAAGGCGCCACGCTGTACCTGGACCGGCGCGGCATCGTGCGCCAGGAACAGGGCCGGCGGGCCTGGACGCTGCGCTCCTTCCGCCGCCCGCAGACCACGCCGGGCGGCAAACCCTATCGCTCGATGAAGGCCCAGCATGTGTATGCGTGCGGCGCACGCAGCGCCACGCTGCTGGCGCAGATCTACTATCCGGAAGCGATGGGCAAGGGCGAGCCGGTAGAGAACTACCGCTTCGAACAATTCAGCCCGGAAGCCATCGCGCCCGGCACACCCTACGCCGCCGCGCTGGCGGCCGTGTGCCGGCGCCGTTAGTTAAAAATTCGGGAAGTTGGGGAACAGCGCGCCCATCACCCAGGTGAGGGCGACGCAGAACAGCACGGCGATGATCAGCACGATCAGCAGGCGCCCGAACTTGGGATTGCCGTCATCGTCATGGTTGTCGGGTTGGGTCATCGGGTGTTCCTGCAGGCTTTGAAGAGCCATAGTATAGTCGAATGCCTGTATCCCGGAGGAAGCCACCGTCATGGACAGCATCGACCTTGAAGTACTGAAAACCTGCGCCGGCTGGATCGCCGCCGGCCGCCGCTGCGAACTGGTCACCGTCGTCAAGACCTGGGGCTCCAGCCCCCGCCCCGTGGGCGCCACGCTGGCCATCTGCGAAGACGGCAGCGTGATCGGCTCCGTCTCCGGCGGCTGCATCGAGGACGACCTGATCGAGCGCGCCCGCGGCGCCGGCCTGCAGCGCAGCGCGCCCGAGCGGGTCAGCTACGGCATCAGCGCCGACGAGGCGCACCGTTACGGCCTGCCCTGCGGTGGCACCATCGAACTGGCGATCGAACCGCTGTCGGCCCGCAGCCGCATCGACGAGCTGCTGCAACGGCTGGAACGGCACGAGCTGGTCGAACGCCGGCTCGACATGGCCAGCGGCGCCGTTTCCCTGGTGCCGGCCCCGCCCGGCGCCGCCATGGCCGCCGGCGCGCGCGAACTGGTGACGCTGCACGGGCCCCGCTGGCGCCTGCTCATCATCGGCGCCGGCCAGCTGTCGCGCTTCCTGGCCCAGGTGGCCACGGCCATGGATTACCACGTCATCGTCTGCGACCCGCGCGAGGAATACCGCAGCGGCTGGAACCTGGACGGCGTGCAGCTGGTCCACGCCATGCCCGACGACCTGGTGCTGGAATTGAAGCTGGACCACCGCAGCGCCGTCGTGGCCCTGACCCACGATCCCAAGCTGGACGACCTGGCCCTGATGGAGGCGCTCAAGTCCGACGCCTTCTATGTGGGCGCCATCGGCTCGCGGCTCAACAACGGCAAGCGGCGCGAACGGCTGCTGCAGTTCGACGTCACGCCGGCCCAGCTGGCGCGCCTGCATGGCCCCATTGGCCTGTACATCGGCAGCAAGACCCCGGCCGAAATCGCCATCTCCATCCTGGCCCAGATGACGGCCATCAAGAACGGCGTACCGGCCGCCCTGCAAGTGGGCCACGCGGCCACACCGGATACGCCCGGCAGCAACGCCTGCGTGGCCGAACCGGCGCCGGGCGGCCCCGCCTGACGAATTCAAGAGCAAGAAGCGGCTGGCGCGAACGCCGCCCATGCCCGACAATCACGCTTTTCAAACGGGAACCTGTCCATGAGCCCTGCCAACCTGTTCAGACTGATACTGCTGGCCGCCATCTGGGGCGGCTCCTTCCTGTTCATGCGCATCGCCGCGCCCGTGCTGGGCGCCGCCTTGCTGATCCAGTACCGGGTGCTGTTCGCCGCCCTGTTCCTGGCCGTGGTGGCGCTGGTGCTGCGCAAGCCGCTGCAGCTGCGCCAGCACTGGAAACACTACCTGATCCTGGGCCTATTCAATTCCGCCCTGCCCTTCCTGCTGTTCGCCTTCGCCGCGCGCACGCTGTCGGCCTCGCTGATGGCGGTGCTCAATGCCAGCACGCCGCTGTGGGGTGCGCTCATCGGCGCCGTGTGGTCGCGCCGCATGGTCGCGTCCAGCGTGGTGGCGGGCCTGCTGCTGGGCGCCGCCGGCGTGGCTTTGCTGGTCAGCTTCGACCATGTGGGCGCCGGCCCCGGCGCCGGCCTGGCCATTGCGGCCGTGCTGTTCGCCTCCTTCAACTACGGCATCGCCAGCAACTACGCCAAGTCGGCCAGCTCGGCACAGTCGGTGCCGCCGTTCGCCAACGCCCACGGCAGCATGTGGGCCGCCACCTTGCTGGTACTGCCCGTGCTGCCGTGGTTCCCGGCGCCGGCCACACCCACCATCGGCATCATGGGCGCCGTGCTGGCACTGGGGGTCCTGTGCAGCGGTGTGGCCTACCTGCTCTATTTCCGCCTGATCGAGGACGTGGGGCCGGCATCGGCTCTCACGGTGACCTTCCTCAGCCCCGTGTTCGGCATCCTGTGGGGTGTGCTGTTCCTGGGCGAGACGACGGGCTGGTACACCTGGAGCGGCGCTGCCATCGTCCTGCTGGGCACGGCCCTGGTGACGGGCTTCCGCCCCAGCCTGGGGACGATGCGCAAGGCAGGCGCCGCATGACCAAACGCACGACACCAGCGGCGACACCAGCCACCACGCAACCGGCCGCGCTGCGATTCACGCTGCCGCTGCCAGCCGGCTACCGGCTCGACGACGTGCTGACCTTCCACCGGCGCGACGCGGAAAGCGTGGCCGAGCAGGTCACGCCGCAGCGCCTGCGCAAGGGCATGCTGCTCGACGGCGTGCCGGTGGTGCTCGACATCGCGCTCAACATGGCGTACGACAAAGCGTACG
>JAZJZQ010000332.1:4346-21796 GCA_040389625.1 Pseudomonadota bacterium
ACAGCGCGCCGGGCGGCACGCCCGCGCCATCCAGCGCCAGCTGCACCGTGCTGACTGACGGCCCAAGCACCCCCGTCATCGCGGCCCAGGCCCGGTCCGCGGTGGACGCCGTGCTGGGCCTGCGCATCGATCCCCAGCCATTCACCGACTTCACGGCCGACGATCCCCTGTTCGGCCCCCTCACGCGGGCCCATGCCGGATTGCGCGTGGTGCAATCGGCCACCATCTTCGAAGCGCTGACCTGGGCCATCATCGGCCAGCAGATCAACCTGGCGTTCGCCATCGCCCTGCGCCGCACCTTCATCCTGCAGGCCGGACGCCAACATAGCTCGGGGCTGTGGTGTTACCCGGACGCGGCCAGCGCGGCCAGCGTGCAGCTGAGCGAGCTGACGGAGCGCAAATTCTCGCGCGCCAAGGCCGAAACGGTGCTGCGCCTGGCCCAGCTGGTGGCCAGCGGCGAACTGCGGCTGGACCTGGGACCGGACTACGGCATCGAGCAGGTGTCGGCCGCCCTGCTGGCCGTCAAGGGCATCGGCCCGTGGACCGTCAACTACGGCCTGCTGCGCGGCTATGGCCATGCCGACTGTTCGCTGCACGGCGACGTGGCCGTGCGCGCCGCCCTGCAGCAGCTACTGGGCGAGCCGGTCAAGCCCGACATGGCCCGCACCGAGCAATTCCTGGCCCGCTACCGCCCCCACCGCACCATGGCCGCCGCCCACCTGTGGGCCAGCCTGCATCCGCCCGCGCCCGCCGGCGGCGACATCAAAACCGCTTGACCCTCACCCAACGTCAGGTCTTAGTCTGGCTGCACGCCTGAGGAAAGGAGCAAGCATGTCGCTGAAAGTGGGAGAACTGGCCAAGCGCACGGGCCTGACCGTGCGCACCCTGCATCACTACGACGGCATCGGCCTGCTGCGGCCCTCGGCCCGCTCCGAGAGCGGCTACCGGCTCTACCACCGCGACGACATCGCCCGCCTGCACCAGATCCAGGCGCTGCGCCGCTTTGGCATGTCGCTGGCCGACATCGGAGCCTTCCTGGACCGGCCGGATACACCGTTTTCCGCCATCGTCGCGCAGCAGATCGCGGCGCTGGAACGGCAGATCGCCCAGGCCACGCGGCTGCGCACGCAACTGACGCAGCTACAGCGCCAACTCGATCACGGTGAACCACCCGCGCTGGCCGATTGGCTAACCACGTTGGAGTTGATGACCATGTACGACAAATACTTTAGCAAGGAAGAACTGGAACAGCTGGCCTTCCACCACGAGCCGCAACGGGCCGCGGAATGGGCCACGCTGGTGGCGCAGGTGCGCGCCCTGATGGACGGCGGCGCGCCGGCCGACAGCGAGCAGGTGCAGCAGCTGGCCTGCCACTGGATGACGATGCTGGAGCGGGACACCCGGGCCGATCCCGACCTGGCCCGCCGCATCAACCTGGTGATGGCGCAAGAGCCGGCGGCCCAGCACAGCACAGGCATCACGCCCGAGCTGCTGCGCTATGTGACGACGGCATTTTCGGCCCACAAGCTGGCCATCTACGCCCGCTACCTGGACGCCGATGCGCTGGAACACGTGCGCGCCCACAGTGGCCAGCGCACCCAGGACTGGCTGGTCCTGATCGCGGCCGTGCAGCAGCAAATGGACGCTGGCGCGGCGCCCGGCGATGGGCCCGTGCAGGCGCTGGCGCACCAGTGGCTGGCCCTGTTCCGCAGCTACGCGGGCGACCGTCCCGAGACGCGCGAGAAGATGCGGCTGGCGCTGGCGCAGGAGCCGCAGCTGATGCTGGGCACCTGGATGACGGACCAGATGATGGCCTTCATCCGTCAGTCCATTGCCACGCTGCCCGCCGCCGGTAAATAGCGTGGCTGCGCCCCCGCTCGCACGGGGCCGGACGGCGTTCGCGGCGCCGCAGCACGCGGTGGGCCCTTATGCCGCGCATGGTTCCACCTGGCGGGCAAAGCGGCCGAACTGTTCGGCCGTGAGCGGCTTGCTGAAGTAATAGCCCTGGATTTCCTCGCAGCCGTGCTCGCGCAGGAAGTCCAGCTGGGCCGCCGTCTCCACCCCTTCGGCAATGGTGCGCAAGCCCAGCCCGCGCGCCATGGCGATGATGGCCGTGACGATGGCCCGGTCCTCCGGATCGGCACTGATGTCGCGCACGAAGGACTGATCGATTTTCAGCTTGTAGACCTTGAACTTCTTCAGATAGCTGAGCGAGGAATAGGCGATGCCGAAATCGTCGATCGCCATCCGCACGCCCCGCTCATGCAGCTGGTCCATCACGGCGATGGCGGACGGCGGGTCGTGCATGGCGCCGCTTTCCGTCAGTTCCAGCTCCAGGTACTGGGCCGGCAACTGTTCCTCGGCCAGGATGGCGGCCACCATGGCCGGCAGGTTGGGATGGCGGAACTGCATGGTCGACAGGTTGACGGCCATCACGAACGGCGCCATGCCCTCGTCCAGCCACGCCTTCATCTGGCGCACGGCGCGCCGCAGCACCCACTCCCCGATCGGCACGATCAGGCCGCTGTCCTCGGCGGCCGGGATGAACTCTTCCGGCGACACCTGCCCCAGCACGGGATGGTGCCAGCGCAGCAGCGCTTCGGCGCCGATGATGCGGCCGTCGCGGGCGCTGCACTGGGGCTGGTAGTGGATGGTCAGCTGGTGCTGCTCGAGCGCGTGGCGCAGCGCGCCCACCACCTGCATGCGGCGCACGGTCATCGCCTCGATCTCGGCCGTGAAGAAGCAATAGCGGTTGCGCCCGTTCTGCTTGGCCCGGTACATGGCCGCGTCGGCACACTTGACCAGGCCTTCCAGGTCGCCGCTGTCGTCCGGATACAGGGCGATGCCGACCGAGCCGCTGACGGTCAGTTCGTGCTGCTCGATGGAGAAGGGTTCCTCCACCACGTCCAGGATGCGCTGGGCGGTCTGCGCCAGGCCGGCCACGTCCACCCCGTGCAGCAGGAACACGAATTCATCGCCGCCCAGCCGTGCCACCATGTCGCCGGCGCGCATGATGGCACGCAGCCGGCGCGCCAGCGCCACCAGCAGCGCGTCGCCCACGCTGTGCCCCAGGCTGTCGTTGATGTCCTTGAAATGGTCGAGATCCAGGAACAGCAGGGCCAGCTGCTGGCCGCTGCTCGCGGCCTGGCCGATGGCAAACTGGATGCGCTCGTCCAGCTGCACCCGGTTGGGCAGGCCCGTCAGCACATCGTAATGGGCCAGGTACTGGATGCGCTCCTCGGCCAGCTTGCTCTTGGTGATGTCGCGCGACACGCCGAACAAGCCGATCACGTTGCCGGACGGGTCATAGACGGGGCCCTTGGTGGACTGGAACAGGATACGCTCGCCCTCCTGGTTGACAATATGCTCTTCCATGGTCTGGGTACGGCCCGACGCGATGAGCTCGCGGTCCTTTTGCAGCAAGGCCAGCGCCGATTCGGCCGGCAGCATGGCCAGGTCGTCGCGCCCCACCACCTCGGCCTGCGTGCGGCCCAGGAAGGCGGCGGCGGCGCCGTTGGCCATCAGGTAGCGGCCGTGCAGATCCTTGACGTAGATGGCGTCCGACGTGCCGCTGATCACGCTGGTGAGCAGATTGCGGTCCACCTCGCGCCGGTGCAGGGCGCCGCGCAGCACCTCGCTCAGCACGCTGACGACGATGCCGTTGAGCACAAGCAGGCTCCAGACCAGCAAATCGGCGCCATGGGCGAATCGCATGCTGTACAGCGGTTCGATCGCCAGCAGCTTGTCGCCCACCGATGCCACGGCCGTGGCCAGCAGTCCCGGCCCCAGTCCGCCCAGCATGGCGCTGAGAATGATGGGTAGCATGAACAGGATCAGCCAGGGATGGTGCTGGTCGGGCACCGCCATGTGCAGCCGGGCGAACAGGGTGGCGCCGGCCAGGGCGGCCGCCAGCACGTAGGCCAGCGGGCCATTGTTGCGCGCGGGCGCCAGGCCGCCGGCCATCATGGACAGCAGCGATTGCGGGCGCGATTCGTCCGCTGCCAGCGAGCGCAAGGCGAGGAAATAGCCGACCGCCGTGCAAACGACGAAGAACACGCCCTTGGCCGTCGACAGCCAGGCCGCGTCACGAACGGTGACCAGGCCCAGCAGCATTTGGTCGGACAGGAAGATCCAGGCCAGGGCCAGCACCGTGTAGCTGACGGTGACCACAGCGATGAAGCGACTGCGCGATGGTGCCATTCAATCCCCCTAACAGGTAGCGGCGTGCAGAGCATCCAGGTGACGTCCGGCCGATGGCGGGACGGCGGCTCCGGAAAGTTCCGGATGGGTTCAGGCGGCTGGCACGGTGCTTGGGGGCGCAGACTGGCGTTGGGGGAGCGACAACCCGCGGGACGGAGGGGGATTGCCAGCTCGACGCATATGCTTGGAGAGTAACATTGAACTTCCGCGGCAACCACGCTTCTTGCGCTGCATCAATTGCGGAGTTCCATTTCCATGATCTGGGTCAAATCATCGCCGGACGCTGTTGCACGGTCGCAGCAATAAAAAAACCGTCACCAGCTTAGCACGGATGACGGTTTTTTTGGAATTTGGTTGCGGGGACAGGATTTGAACCTGTGACCTTCGGGTTATGAGCCCGACGAGCTGCCAGACTGCTCCACCCCGCGTCTGATGCAATCATTATAGGGCAGTTCGTTGATTTAGGCAATATTAATCCTGAAATCGCTGGCGATAGGCCGTATAAATCCCAAGCGGGGGCCGGCGGCGCCCCGTTTTCCGCCATTTTCCGTCCCCCGCAGCGGCCGCGGGCACTCCGCGACGGGCGCAATCGGTGTAAAGTAAGCACATAACGACTCGAGCTACCCCCTATGAAATTCTGTTCCGAATGCGCCCATCCCGTGTCCCTGTCCGTGCCGGCCGGCGACAACCGTCCGCGCTACGTGTGCACCCACTGCGCCACCATCCATTACCAGAACCCGAAGATGGTGCTGGGCTCGATCCCCGTGTGGGAGCGCGACGGCCAGACCCAGGTGCTGCTGTGCCGGCGCGCCATCGAACCGCGCTACGGCTACTGGACCCTGCCGGCCGGTTTCATGGAGAACAATGAAACGACGGCCCAGGCCGCCGTGCGCGAGACGGTGGAGGAAGCGGGCGCCAACATCGAGCTGGGCCAGCTGTTTACCCTGCTTAACGTGGCGCGCGTACACCAGGTCCACATGTTCTACCTGGCCACGCTGCGCGACCTCGATTTCGCACCAGGCGAGGAAAGCCTGGAAGTGAAGATGTTCACGGAAGCGGAGATCCCGTGGGACGAGCTGGCCTTCCCCACTATCCGCACCACGCTGGAGCTGTATTTCGCCGACCGGGCCCGCATGCGCGAGGGCGGTTGCCACGGCTTTTACACCCAGGACATCGATCGCCCCATGCGCACCGACCTCTGAGGCGGCCATGATTCCCTGGCTCGAAGCCCACAGCCCTTTTCCGGACGTGGCCAGCGCGCTCACGACGGATGCCCCCGGCCTGCTGGCGGCCGGCGCCGACCTGTCGCCCCAACGCTTGCTGGCCGCTTACCAGCGCGGCATCTTCCCCTGGTTTTCCGAAGGCCAGCCCATCCTGTGGTGGAGTACGGATCCGCGCATGGTGCTGATGACGGACCAGTTCCGCATCAGCGACAGCCTGAAAAAGACGTTGCGCAAGGTCGAACGCAGCCGCCACACGGACGGCCGCTGGCAGGTGCGCTTCGACAGCGCCTTCGAGGCCGTGATGCGGGCCTGCGCCGCACCCCGCAAGGACGGTCCCGGCACCTGGATTTCGCAGGACATCATCGACGGCTACACGGGCTTGCACAAGCTGGGTTATGCCCATTCGTCCGAGCTGTGGCTCGATGGCAAGCTGGTGGGCGGCGCCTACGGCGTGTGCATCGGCCGCATGTTCTACGGCGAATCCATGTTCGCCCGCGTCAGCGACGGCTCCAAGGTGGCGCTGGCCTACCTGGTGCAGTTCCTGCGCAGCCACGGCGTGGCCATGATCGACTGCCAGCAGGAGACGGCCCACCTGGCTTCGCTGGGCGCGGCGCCCATTCCCCGCGCCCGCTTCCTGGCGCATCTGCGCAACAATATTGCTTTGCCGCAGATTTCCACATGGGAACCAATTGCGCCCTTGCCGGCGCCCGGTTAAGCTGATCCTGCATGCGCGCGCACGCCACGGCGCCCGCAACGCGCTAAGATATGCCTGAATATCGCACCTGTCTTGCCACCGTATCGATAGGACGTCCATGACGCACCTGAACGACCTGCCCTTCGCGACGCTGCAGTTTTACACGACGGCGCCCTACCCCTGCAGCTACCTCGATGGCCGCCAGGCCCGCTCGCAGGTAGCCACCCCATCGCACCTGATCAACGCCGACGTCTATTCCGAGCTGGTCAAGAACGGCTTCCGGCGCAGCGGCATCTTCACCTACCGCCCCTATTGCGACGGCTGCCAGGCCTGCATCCCGGTGCGGGTGGTGGCCGACCTGTTCACCCCCAGCCGTACCCAGCGCCGCGCCTGGGTGCGCCACGGCCAGCTGCGGGCGGCCGTGGCCACGCTGTCGTTCTCCGACGAGCACTACGCGCTCTACCTGCGCTACCAGAGCGCGCGCCACGCGGGCGGCGGCATGGACCAGGACAGCCGCGACCAGTACGCCCAGTTCCTGCTGCAAAGCCGGGTCAACACGCGGCTGGTCGAGTTCCGCGACCCGGACGGCACGCTGCGCATGATCAGCATCATCGACATGCTGTCGGACGGCCTGTCGTCCGTCTACACCTTCTTCGACCCGGACGTGGAAGGGGCATCCTACGGCACCTTCAACGTGCTGTGGCAGATCGAGCAGGCGCGCGAGCTGGGCCTGCCCTACGTCTACCTGGGTTACTGGATCGCCGAGAGCCCCAAGATGAGCTACAAGATCAACTTCCGGCCGCTGGAAGCGCGCATCAAGGGCCAGTGGGGCGTGTTGCAGCCGCCGCGCCAGCATTAGGGCTTGCCGGTCGGACACGGTAAAATGCGGCATCCCATTCTGAGTGCCCTCCATGTCCGACAATTTCCTGTATTCCCTGGCCCGTCCCCTGCTGTTCTCGATGGACGCCGAAGCGGCCCACCATTTCACCCTGCCGGCCCTGAAGCGGGCCGCCGCGCTGGGCCTGACCAGGTGCGTCAAGCAGCCGCTGCCCGATCCCCGTACCGTGATGGGGCTGACGTTCAAGAACCCGGTCGGCCTGGCCGCCGGCCTGGACAAGGACGGCGCCTACATCGACGCGCTGGCCGACCTGGGCTTCGGTTCGATCGAAGTAGGCACCGTGACCCCGCGCGCCCAGCCCGGCAACCCCAAGCCGCGCATGTTCCGCCTGCCGGCCGCGCACGCCATCATCAACCGCATGGGCTTTAACAACGGCGGCGTGGACGCCTTCGTGGCCAATGTGCAAGCGTCGCGCTTCTACCAGGACAAGGCCGGCGTGCTGGGCCTGAACATCGGCAAGAACGCCGACACGCCCATCGAGCGGGCCGTGGACGACTACCTGCTGTGCCTGCAGAAAGTCTATCCGTACGCTAGTTATGTGACGGTCAATATTTCCTCGCCCAACACCAAGAACTTGCGCCAGCTGCAGGGCGGCTCCGAGCTCGACGGCCTGCTGGCCCAGCTCAAGGAGGCTCAGTCGCGCCTGGCCGACCAGCACAAACGCTACGTGCCGCTGGCCCTGAAGATCGCGCCCGATATGGACGGCGAACAGGTCAAGAACATCGCCGACGCCCTGCTGCGCCACAAGATCGACGGCGTGATCGCCACCAACACCACGCTCAGCCGCACGGCCGTGCAGGGCATGCAGCACGGCGAGGAAGCGGGCGGCCTGTCGGGCGCGCCCGTGTTCGAGCTGTCCAACCAGGTGATCCGCCTGCTCAAGGCGGAACTGGGCGAGGCCCTGCCCATCATCGGCGTGGGCGGCATCATGCGCGGCACGGACGCGCGCGCCAAGTTCGAGGCGGGCGCCCAGCTGGTCCAGCTGTACAGCGGCCTGATCTACGCCGGCCCGTCCCTGGTGCGCGACTGCGCCGACGCGCTGCGGGGCCGCTAAACCTTCGCCGCCCGCCCATCCGCCCGGCCTGGCCCGGCCGGATGGGCTGCCGCCCTGCCGCGGCGACTCTCCACTGTTTCGTTTCCACCACAAAATCCCGCCTGTCCGCCGCACAACTGCCGTGCGCGCCGCCCCTGCCTGCAGCTTATTTTATTACTGTATATCATTACTTGAAACGATTCTTGGGCGACAATTTTGCCCAGAGTTAAGCTCGCTGTTCCTCTTGCTTCCACTGACCTCACTGGAGAGAATTGCATGCGTTTCCATCCCCGCGCCACCGCTACGCCGCCGGCCATCCTGGCCACCACCCTCATCGCCACCCTGGGCTTGCCCGCCGCCGCGCAGGAAACTGCGCCGCTGGAAGGTGAGTTGCCGTCCGTGGTGGTGGTGACGGGCACCTACGCCAAGAACCGCCGCACGGTCGACTCCGAATCGCCGATCGACATCATCGGCGCGCGCGAACTGCAGGCGACAGGCACGACCGAACTGGCCACAGTGCTGGGCCGGCTGCTGCCCTCGGTCAACTTCCCCCGGCCATCCGGGGCCGACGCCAGCGACGCCGTCCGGCCCGCCCAGCTGCGCGGCCTGTCGCCCGACCAGACCCTGGTGCTGGTGAACGGCAAGCGGCGCCACACGTCGGCCGTGGTCAACGTCAACGGCACCCAGGGCCGCGGCTCGGCGCCCGTGGACTTGAACGCCATCCCGCTGGCCGCCATCGACCACATCGAAGTGCTGCGCGACGGCGCCGCCGCCCAGTACGGTTCGGACGCCATCGCCGGCGTCATCAACATCATCCTGAAAAAAGGGCCCAACGGCGGCGAGGCGGAACTGGGCGTGGGCGAATATCAGCAGCGCGACGGCAAGCAAGTGTCGCTGCGGGGCTCGGGCGGCTTCGCGCTGGGCGACAATGGCTGGTTGCGGGTCGCCGTCGAGGCGGCCGACCGCGACCCCACCAACCGCGCCGGCCCCGACCTGCGCAACGCCAGGGAACCGCGCTACGGCCAGGTCAACCAGCGCTTCGGCGACCCGGAGACGCGGCCCCGCACCGTGTTCGTCAACAGCCAGTACGCCATCAACGACGACCTGGAATGGTATGCCTTCGCCAACTACGGCCAGCGCGATACGTCGGCCGCCGCCACCTGGCGCACGGCCCTGGTCGCCGTCAACAAGCCGCCCACGCCGACCGAGCCCGCCCAAACCGTATTTGTGCAACGTACCCCGGTGTATCCGGACGGCTTCCTGCCGCTGGAAAACAGCAGCTCCACCGACCAGGCGCTGGTGACGGGCCTGCGGGGTGAAGCGGGCGGCTGGCGTTGGGACGCCAGCGTCAACTACGGCAGCAATGCCTTCCAGCTCGACCTGGACCACACGGTCAACCAGGACCTGGGTGCCAACAGCCCCACCCACTTCCATGCCGGCAAGCTGGAGAACACGCAGACGCTGCTCAATGTGGACGTGGCGCGCGACTTTCCCGTGGCCGCCTTCAGCGGTCCCCTGACGGTGGCGCTGGGCGCGGAGGCGCGTCATGAAAAATACACGATAGGCGCCGGCGATGCCGCCTCCTACCAGGGCTCGGGTTCGCAGGGCTTTTCCGGCTTCCGCCCCGTCAACGCGGGCAGCAACAGCCGCCACAACACGTCGCTCTACCTGAACCTGGAGGCGGAAATCAGCCGCCAGTTCTCCGGCTCGGCGGCGCTGCGCCATGAACGCTACAGCGATTTCGGCAGCACCACATCGGCCAAGGGCTCGGCCCGCTATGCCTTCAGCGACGCGTTGTCGCTGCGCGGCACGGCCTCGTCGGGCTTCCGGGCGCCATCGCTGGCGCAGCAGTTCTACACCATCACCACCACCAATTTTTCCGTGGTCAACGGCGTCAACACGCCGATCGAAACGGGTACCTTCGCCGTCGGCAGCGCCGCCGCCGGCGCACTGGGCGCCACCCCGCTCAAGGCCGAAAAGGCCCGCAACTACAGCCTGGGCCTGCAGGTGCAGCCGACCAATAACTGGAACGCCACCATCGACGCCTACCGCATCGACGTGGACGACCGTATCGCCCTGTCGGCCAACATGACGCTGTCGGACACGCTCAAGCAGGCGCTGGCCGCGCAAGGCATCCTGGTGGGCGCGGGCCGCTATTTCACCAACGCCATCGACACCCGTACCACGGGCGTGGATGTGGTCAGCACCTACCGCTGGTTCATGGCGCCGGCGCGCCGGGTGGACTTCACGCTGGCCTACAACCACAACCGCAGCTCGCTGGAGCGGGTGGCCCCCAACCCTGCCCTGCTGACGGCCAACGGCCTGACCCTGATCGACCGCCAGACCGTCAACCGGATGACGGTCGGTTCGCCGCGCGACAAGTTCAGCCTGGCCGCCGACTACACGGCCGGCATCTGGAATGGCCGCGCCACCGTCACCCGCTACGGCAGCTTCACGGTACCGCAGAACAATCCGGCGCTGGACCAGGTGTTCGACCCGCAATGGGTGCTGGACCTGGCCGCCAGCGTCAAGCTGGGCAACAACTGGAAGCTGACGGCCGGCATCGACAACGCCAGCAACCGCTATCCGGACCAGGTGACGTCGGCGGGCAACCTCAACAACAACGGCATCACTCCCTACAGCGGCTTCTCGCCGAACGGCTTCAACGGCCGCTACTACTACGCCAAGGCCGGCTACAGCTGGTAAGGCCAGTCAGGCGGCGGCCACGCCCAGGGCGGCGTCGATCTCGGCCCGGGTCAGCCCGGGCGCGAACTGCTGGATGAAGGCATAGGCATAGCAACGCAGATAGGCGCCGCGCCGCACGGCCAGCCGGGTGGTGTTGGTGGCGAACAAATGGGACGCTTCCACGGCCCGCAAGCCTTGGTCGCGCCCATGGTCGAAGGCCATCGAGGCGACGATGCCCACGCCCAGTCCCAGCGACACATATTGCTTGATCACGTCGGAATCCATGGCCGTCAGCACGATGTCCGGTTGCAGGCCGGCCTGGCTGAAGGCGGCGTCGATGTGGCCGCGGCCCGTGAAGCCCTTGTCGTAGGTAATCAAGGGCACGTCGGCCAGGTCTTCCAGCCGGATCGGGGTGCGCGTCAGCAGCGGATGGCCTTCCGGCACCACGATCAGGTGGCTCCAGCGGTAGCAGGGGAAAGACACCAGTTCCGGATACTGGGACAGGCCTTCGGTGGCGATGCCGATGTCCGTCTTGCCCGACAACACCCATTCGGCGATATGGTCCGGCGCGCTTTGCTGCAGGCCGATGCGCACCTCCGGATAGGCGCTCCGGAACGCCTGCACCACCCGCGGCAGCGCGTAGCGGGCCTGGGTGTGGGTGGCCGCCACGTTGAGCGTGCCGCTACGCTGGCCGGCGTATTCCTGGCTGGCCTGCTGCAGGTTTTCCGCCTCCACCAGCAAGCGCTCGATGATCTTCAGGATGCCCTTGCCCGGCTCCGTCATGCCCGTCAGGCGCTTGCCGTTGCGCTCGAAGATGACCACGCCCAGCTCATCCTCCAGCTCGCGGATCTGGCGGCTCACGCCCGGTTGCGACGTAAACAGCGCGTTCGCCACTTCCGTCAGGTTGTAGCCGCGGCGGGCCGCTTCGCGCACGGAGCGCAGTTGTTGGAAATTCATCGTCAGACTCCTTGATTCACAAACACTTGCAGGCGCCGGGGCCGCAGCACCAGCGTCTCGCCTTGCTGCAACTGCAGCTGGCGAAAACGCTCGTGCGGCAACACGGCTTCTATCATTTCGGCGTTGTCATCCCGTTCCAGGTCCAGCTGGGCCAGCGGACCGATCGCGTGCGCCCGGCGCAGCCTGACGACGATGCCTTGCGCACCCGGCGTGTAGCGTTCGATGTCGAGCTCATGCGGGCGCACGTAGGCCGTGCCGTGGCCGTCGGCCACGCCGCCGTGGCCGGCCACGGCCAGGCTGGTGTCGCCCGTGGCCAGCACACCGTCTTGCACCCGGCCGTGGAACACGTTCACGTTGCCCAGGAAGCTGAACACGAACGGCGAGGCCGGATGGTGGTACACATGTTCCGGCGCGCCCGTCTGCGCCACCTGGCCCTGGTTCATCAGCACCACCTGGTCGGCCACCTCCAGCGCCTCCTCCTGGTCGTGGGTGACGAAGATGCTGGTCACGTGCAGCTCGTCGTGCAGGCGGCGCAGCCAGCGCCGCAACTCCTTGCGCACCTTGGCGTCGAGCGCGCCGAACGGTTCATCGAGCAGCAGCACGCGCGGCTCCACGGCCAGTGCGCGGGCCAGCGCGATGCGCTGGCGCTGCCCGCCCGACAGCTGGGGCGGATAACGGTCAGCCAGCCAGTCCAGTTGCACCAGCTCCAGCAATTCCTTGACCTTGGCGCGGATCTGCTGCTCGGACGGCCGCTCGGCGCGCGGCTTGACGCGCAGGCCGAAGGCCACGTTCTCGAACACCGTCATGTGCTTGAACAGCGCGTAATGCTGGAAGACGAAACCGACCTGGCGCTCGCGCACGTGGCGGGCCGAGGCGTCCTCACCGTCCAGCAGCACCTGGCCGCTGTCGGGGTGCTCCAGGCCGGCGATGATGCGCAGCAGCGTGGTCTTGCCGCAGCCGGACGGCCCCAGCAAGGCCGTCAGTTCGCCGGCGGCAAAATCGAGCGTGACATCGTTCAGGGCGGCGAATTCGCCGAAACGCTTGTGGATGTGTTTGACTGCGATGGTCATGATCAGTGCTCCAGGAAAGAGGTGGCGGCGGCATCGGCGACGCTGGCATCCCGGCGCCAGGCAATGCACGATTTCAGGGCCAGCGTCACCAGGGCCAGCAAGGCCAGCAGCGACGCCACGGCGAAGGCGGCGGCGAAGTTGTATTCGTTGTACAGAATCTCCACCTGCAGCGGCATGGTGTTGGTTTCGCCCCGGATATGGCCGGACACGACGGAGACGGCGCCGAATTCGCCCATGGCGCGCGCATTGCACAGGATCACGCCGTACAGCAGGCCCCACTTATTGTTGGGCAAGGTCACGCGGCGGAAGGTTTGCCAGCCCGACGCGCCCAGCACGATGGCGGCCTCCTCCTCCTCGTTGCCCTGGGCCTGCATCAGCGGGATCAGTTCGCGCGCCACGAACGGGAAGGTGACGAAGATGGTGGCCAGCACGATGCCCGGCACGGCGAACAGCAGCTTGATGTCGTGCGCCTGCAGCCACGGCCCCAACCAGCCCTGGGCGCCGAACAGCAGCACGTAGATCAGGCCGGAAATGACGGGCGAGACGGAAAATGGCAGGTCGATCAGCGTCAGCAGGATGCTCTTGCCGCGGAACGTGAACTTGGCGATGCACCACGACGCGGCCACGCCGAACACCACATTGAGCGGCACGGCAATGGCGGCCGTGAGCAAGGTCAGGCGGATGGCCGCCAGCGCGTCGTCCTCGACGATGGCATCGCGGTAGGCGTGCCAGCCCTTGCTGAACGCTTCGGCGAACACGGCCGCCAGCGGCACGAACAGGAACAAGGTCAGGAAGGTCAATGCCACGGCCAGCAGCAGGCCGCGCACCCAGCGCGGTTCCAGCAAGCCGGCAGCGCACGGCAGCTCGCCGCGGTGCCAGGTTGGCGCCGATGGAACGGATGGTGCGGATGGTGCGGCGGCCGGCAGGCCGGACAGGATGGCGCTCATCGCAGTTTCCCTCCATTGCCGCGGGCCCAGGCTTGCAGCAGGTTAATCGACAGCAGCATCAGGAACGACGCCACCAGCATCACGACGGCAATGGCGGTGGCGCCCGCATAGTCGTACTGCTCGAGCTTGGTGATGATGAACAGCGGCGTAATCTCCGACACCATGGGCATATTGCCGGCGATGAAAATCACGGAACCGTATTCGCCGGTGGCGCGGGCAAACGCCAGCGCGAAACCGGTCATCAGCGACGGCAGCATGGCGGGCAACACCACACGAAAAAAGGTCTGCAACGCGCTGGCGCCCAGGCTGGCGGCGGCCTCTTCCAGCTCCCGTTCCGCCTCTTCCAGCACCGGTTGCACGGTGCGCACCACGAACGGCAGGCCGATGAACGTCAACGCCACCACCACGCCCAGGGGCGTGAACGCCACTTTCAGGCCCAGCATGCCTTCCAGCACGCGGCCGTACCAGCCGTTGGCCGAGTACAGGGCCGTCAAGGTAATGCCGGCCACGGCCGTGGGCAGGGCGAACGGCAAGTCGACCAGGGCGTCCACCAAGCGCTTGCCGGGAAATTCGTAGCGCACCAGCACCCAGGCCACGATGCCGCCAAACACCACGTTGAGCCCGCCGGCGGCCAGCGCCGCGCCGAACGTGAGCCGGTAGGACGCCAGCACCCGCGGCGAGCTGACGGCGTCCCAGAAGCCGGCCCAGCTCAGCGTGAACGTCTTGAGGAACACGGCCGACAAGGGGATCAGCACGATCAGCGCCAGATAGAAAATCGTGAAGCCCAGTGACAGCCGGAAGCCGGGCAGCACGCGGTATGGCGGGTGCGACGCCGGCCTTGGTCTTGCGGGTGCAGGTGACGCCTGGCGGCCGGGTGTGCCGGCCGTGGCCGTAAGTGTTGCTGACATGATGAGGCCCCTTAATTACGAATTCATCTAAAGAGCCACAATAATCTCATCTGGTGGACATATACCAAACGAAGCATTTGGCATGTCGATAGTTGTTTCCGCTATAAGCCGGCGCCAGCGTGCAGGGCAAAAACGACACCGGCCCGGCGCCGCGCGCAGCGGGCCGGGCCGGTGGGCCGGCGATGTGTACAAGTTCAGGAAATCAGTTTGGCGGCCACGCTGACCAAGGTAAAGGCCAGCAAGCCGCGCAACACGCGTTCCGGCACGGCGCGCGCCGCGTAGGCACCGAGCGTGATGCCAGGCACGGAACCGACCAGCAAGGTCAGCAGCAGCTCCCAGTTGATCGAACCCAGCCACCAGTGGCCGACGGCGGCGATGGCCGTCAGCGGCACGGCGTAGGCGATGTCGGTGCCGGCCACTTCGGCCGCCGTCAGGCGCGGATACAGCATCACCAGCAGGGTGGCGCCGATGGCGCCGGCGCCGATGGAGGAAATGGTAACCAGCGTGCCCAGCAAGGCGCCGGACGCGATGGTGGCCGCCGTCAGCGCCCCGCCCTGCAGCTGGCGCTCGGGACGGGCGTTGATCCAGGCCAGCATCTTGCGCTTGAACAGCAGCGCGACCACGGTCAGCAGGACGGAGATGGCGATCACGTAACGGATGACCTGGCCGATTTCCTTGTCCAGCACGCCAAACTGCTTGAGCGCCAGGCTGGCCAGCAGGGCCGCCGGCAAGGCGCCTATGCACAGGCGGCGCACGATGGGCCAGCGCACGGTGCCGCGCATGCGGTGCGTGAGCGTGCCCACGCCCTTGGTCAGCGACGCGAACGCCAGATCGGTGCCCACCGCGATCGACGGCGAGACGCCGAACATCAGCGTCAACAGCGGCGTCATCAACGAACCGCCGCCCACGCCCGTCATCCCGACCAGCAGGCCCACCGCAAATCCCGAAACTACAAACGACAAGGTCATACCATCCCCCTAGAGTAAGCGTCAGGGTAATGACTCCAGCCGAAAATACAAAGGACGAAGTTCCTATTTGCTTATGCCATATCGACGTAGGTGCAAGCTAGGCTGGCCCGCGTCCGGGGCTGGACGCTATTTGTTCGGCTGCGGCGTGACGCGCAGGTACGGCCGCTCCGCCTTGTAACCCTTGGGATATTTTTGCCGGATCTGCTCGGGGTCCTGCACCGTCAGCGGAATGATGACATCATCGCCATCCTTCCAGTTGCCCGGCGTGGCCACGGTGTGGCTGTCGGTCAGCTGCAGGGCGTCGATCACGCGCAATACTTCGTCGAAGTTGCGCCCCGTGCTCATCGGATAGGTGATCGACAGGCGCACCTTCTTGGCCGGGTCGATCACGAACAGGGTGCGCACGGTGGCCGTGGCCGACGCGTTGGGATGGATCATGTCGTACAGTTCGGCCACCTTGCGGTCCACGTCGGCGATGATGGGGAAGCCCACCACCGCGTGCTGGGTCTCCTCGATATCCTTGATCCATTCGCGGTGGGCATCGGCCGGGTCCACCGACAGCGCGATGGCTTTCACGTTGCGCTTGTCAAATTCCGGCTTGAGCTTGGCCGTCAGGCCCAGTTCCGTGGTGCACACGGGGGTGAAGTCGGCCGGATGGGAAAACAGCACCACCCAGGAATTGCCCGCCCACTCATGGAAGCGGATGGGGCCGATGGTGGAATCCTGCGTGAAGTCAGGCGCGGTATCGCCCAGTCGTATGGTCATGTTCGTCTCCTGTGAGGTGCGAAGCGGTGGCAGGCCGCTCCGGCTGAGTATGGTCATGATGTGCCGCCGCGGTATGACGGACTAGTCCGCCAGCAGCACATTTTGCGCCCGTTCTATTCAAAATTGCAATAAAATTGCATCCCGCAAGCGGCCATTCCGGCCCGTTTTGAGTTGATTGAAAGCAAAGAAAAGCGCGATGCGGCCAGGCCTGTCCGGCAGCTGCCCGTGCCGCTCACTTGCCGGGCTGGTAGATCTGGTCGAACAGGCCGCCGTCCGCAAAGTGCGTCCGCTGCGCCGTTGCCCAGTCGCCGGCCACCTGCGCCAGCGTGAACAGCTTGACGGCCGGGAACTGGGCGCCGAATTTCTTCGCCGCCCGCTCCTGCACGGGACGGTAGTAATGCTTCGCGATCAGCTCCTGCCCCTCGTCCGTGTAGAGAAATTGCACATAAGCTTGCGCCACCTTGCGCGTGCCGTGCCGCTCGGCCACCTTGTCCACCACGGCCACGGGCGGCTCGGCCAGGATGGACGACGACGGCGCCACCAGTTCCACCTTGTCCGGTCCCAGTTCCTTGATCGCCAGCAAGGCCTCGTTTTCCCATGCGATCAGCACGTCGCCTATGCCCCGTTCGACGAACGTGGTGGTGGCGCCACGGGCGCCGGAATCGAGCACGGGCACGTTCTGGTACAGTTTTTTCAGGAAGGCGCGGGCGCCGGCCTCATTGCCGCCCGGCTGGCGCAAGGCGTAGCCGTAGGCGGCCAGGTGGTTCCAGCGGGCGCCGCCGGACGTCTTCGGGTTGGGCGTGATGACGGCCACGCCCGGGCGGACCAGGTCGTTCCAGTCCTTGATGCCCTTGGGATTGCCCTTGCGTACCAGGAATACGATGGTGGAGGTGTAGGGGGCGCTGTTATGGGGCAGGCGTTTCTGCCAGTCCGGCGGCAACAGATTGTGGGCGGCGATGGCGTCGATATCGTAGGCCAGCGCCAGCGTGACCACATCGGCTTCCAGTCCGTCGATCACGGCCCGCGCCTGCTTGCCCGAACCGCCGTGCGACTGGCGGATCTTGACCGTATCGCCGCTGCTGGCCTTCCAGCTTTTGGCAAA